>DATGXB010000202.1:0-25638 GCA_035299225.1 Nostocaceae cyanobacterium
AGCGATTAGTTCCCACTGTTCCCACGTCAGATTACTAGGGTATACTTTAGTCATTGGCTCACAAGTTGTTTTTTCTACAATTTCAGTTTAATCCTTGTGAGCTTTCCTACAACACCCCCCACTTTTAAAACATCCTCTTAACATTCAACACTTCTGAATTGAAAGTAATCTCTTAGAAATTATTTGCAAATCATTTTTGTCTAACAAGAGATAGGATATATTAGGGGTAAGGATATTATGCAAAATATTCAAGCAGGAAAAATGGCAGAATGTTACTGTGCTTTAAGCATTGGTATCATCTATTTAATTTTCGGGTTAGCTGGGTTTATTCTTGCTTTTGTTTCTCTACCTGGAACAACGGCTGCTTATATTCCCGCAGATATATCTCCTAATGCTTATGCTGCGGGCTTTGGCTTTTTATTTGGCTTATTTCCTACTAACTTTTTGCATAATTTAGTGCGTTGTGCTGTGGGATTTTTGGGCATTTCTTCCTATAATAGTGCTAGTAGTGCGAGAATATTTAACCGAGCTTTTGCAGTTGGTTATACAATATTAGCAATTATGGGATTATTGCCTTTTGCCAAAACATTTTTTGGATTAATGCCACTGTTTGGAAATAATGTTATAATTAATGCTTTGGCTGCTTTAGCTGCTGTTTATTATGGGATATTTATCCCAGCTAAAGTAATGGGTGTGAGTATTTCCCAAAGTTCGTAAATAATGTTTAGATATTACCAAAACCCAACATTGTTTTTAAAAATTATGATTAGAAATGTTGGGTTTTATTTTGTTAAGATTTACCTACAAAAGTTGATAAATTAGTCTGTAATAATTCCCATTAATATTTTTAATAATTCTTCTAGTTCTTCGGTGATTTGATATAATTTAATATCTTGATAAATGATTTTTTTTTGACATTCATCTTGACATTCAAATATTCCAAAACGCCAGTTTTCTCCTGTGGTTACTGCTCCATATTATACAGAATTTTCTGATTCTGTCCATTGATCAAGGGCAATTAATTCTATTGCTAATTGTGTAAATCCTCTACTTAAATCTGCTTGTTTTGCTTCTATTACTAGCATTCCTACATTACTATTTATATAATAGTCAAATGTACCTTTTAGCCGTTCATTAACATTCACAGGGTATTCAATATTTAATTGTGAATGAGTTTCGGCACAAACTTCTATTAATGTTGGGGCTATTAATATTTCTCGTCTGGCTGCTTCACTGGTTGGGTTAATATAATTTAAGTTTCTCTGTAAATAGTTATTTAAAAATTCTAAGCATTTAATTTGACCTGAATATTTTGGTAAATTTAGCTTTTGGCGTTGCAATTTACAGTTAAATTCTGCTAAAATATCTTCTGGTACATAAGGTAATTCAAAATATTTACTAAATGTATAACTTTTGCCAGGTTTCAGAATAGGTACACTCATAAAAATTATTTTTTAGGAATTAAGACATTTTGCAATTTTGCTACCATTTCGGCACGGGCTGAAACGTCAAGTTTGCGGAACATTCTTTTTAAGGCTTGTTTAACGGAGTTTTGCGTAATCCATAATTGACTCGCTATTTCGGCATTAGTTAAACCTTGAGCGACTAATTGAGCAATTTCAATTTCTCTGGCCGTTAATGGACAAGTGGTTGATGATTTTAAGGTTTTAGAGTTGGTGTGTAGTGTAGCAAGTTTAGATGATAAATGAATACATAAAGCACTCAAATCAGCGAGATCATTGGTGTCAAAAGGGGGATTATTTTTATCACGAGTAAAGTTTAATGTACCGACTAATTTTCCCTCAAATACTATTGGACCGGTCATGACATGGGCATGGTCTTGACGGGTACAAAAAAGCTGCCAATCTTCTGGTGATAATATTAATTGTTCATGGGTGGGTGCATGACGTTCTAATACATAGCGTCCGACGGGATTATTTTCTAAGCATACGGTGGGGATTTCTGCAACTGTAATTTCTGTAGTTAATTTGTTATCAAAAAAATAAATACCCCAATTTTGCACACCAAAATGCTGGCCAATTTTGTCCATGAGTGTGTTTAATTCTGGTTCGGTTTGAACATTGGCGATCGCCTGTAAAATAGTCTGGAGTGAGTTAGCCATAAAAGTACCCACTTGGGGACTATACACTGCTTAACAATTTCTTCTATCCTAATACTATCGAAAGCAAAAAGCTATTATCACTCATACTTATAAGGATAAGCAAATGACAGTTACACAAGTTTCCGCTAAAGAACTTTTTCAGGCTGCTTATGAAAACCGCTACACCTGGGATCAAAATTTCCCTGGTTATACCGCAGATGTGACTTACAACTATGATGGTCAAGTGGTAACAGCTAAGTTACACATTGATGCAAGTTTGAAAGCGGAAGTTTCCGAAATTGAAGATGAAGCAGCTAAAAAAGCGATTCATGGCCAAGCTTGGGAAACTGCTATTCACCGCGTCCGTCGCAGTTTTAATGATACTCATGGTGCGAATACCTTTAGCTATGGCGAAACTGATGCTAACGGGGCGGTAGAGATTATCATGGGTGGTAAAGCATCTGGTGATAAGTATAAGATTCATCATAATGAGGTAGTGCTAGTACATCGGCATATTCACGGAGTAGTAATTACTATTAATACTTTTACTAGCCATCAAACTGGTGAGGGTTATTTGTCTCACACCTATGATTCTGTTTATCATGACCCCCAAACAGGTGTACAAAAAGGTGGCAAGAGCTATTTTACTGATGAATATGTACAAGTGGGTAATTATCACATCCTCAGCCGTCGAGAAATTCGCACAGAAGTAGAAGGTAAAATTAATACTCAAGAGTATATTTTTTCTAACATCCAATTGTTAGAAACTGTGGCTGCTTAATCTATATTTCCGAAACCTAAAATCAATAGCGGTGGTGAAATGCCATCGCTTTTTTTATAACAGAACATAAAATATACAGCTTATACGTTGCAATTGCTGAGATTAAAGGGTACGATTAAACATAAGATTTTCAAAACAAGTTAAATTTAAAAGTAATTTATTTTCAGCAAAATTAGTTTAAATAACACAACTTATTTCCCTGTTCCCTGCATTGATTTTCGAGAAAAAGCTGATTTGCGTGAAACTTAAGTTTAGTTTAGTTAGAGAGTTCCAATTAAAGAAATATCCTTTTGTTGTAGGGTGTGTTAGCACAGAGAGTACGGCACTTTTACCTCTATTTTCATCGGCTGGTGCGTTACACTACGTTAACGCACCCTACGAAATTGAAACATTGATTTTTTGGTCTGTTCTTAGTTGATTCAATTTTTTATTCCCTATTTTTACCATAAAATCAAGGGAATGGCAATGGCAAAACACCCGCATTATGCCACCTGCATCACCCATATTTACAAATCTGCAAATTTATCTGTAGCTGCAATTAAAGCACTACGAATACCTGGTTCACTCATTGAATGACCCGCATCAGGAACAACAATAAATTCCGCTTCTGTCCAAGCTTGATGTAACTCCCAAGCCGAAATCATTGGACAAACTACATCATAACGACCTTGAACAATTACCCCCGGAATATGGCGAATCTTTTGCACATTTTGGAGTAATTGATCTTGAGGATCAAAAAATCCGTGATTAACAAAATAATGACATTCAATTCTGGCAAAAGCCGCCGCAAATTTATCATCACCAAACTTTTCAATTAAATTTGGATCTAATAATAATTTACTTGTACTTGCTTCCCAAATTGACCAAGCACGCGCTGCTTCTAATTGTATTTGTAAATCTGGATTAGTTAAACGCTGGTAATAAGCTTTAATCATATCTTTTCTTTCAGCCAGGGGAATTGGTTTAATATATTTCTCCCAAGCATCAGGAAAAATATAACTTGCACCTTCTTGATAAAACCAGCTTAATTCTTTCTCTCTTAACATAAAAATTCCCCGCAAAATTAAGCCAGTACAACGTTCAGGATGGGTTTGGCTATAAGCTAAAGATAATGTACTTCCCCAACTTCCACCAAAAACCACCCATTTTTCTATACCTAAATATTCTCGTAATTTTTCAATATCATTAACTAAATCCCAAGTGGTATTTTCTCTTAATTCTGCATGGGGTTTACTTTGACCACAACCACGCTGATCAAACATTACCAAACGCCACTTTTCAGGATGAAAATAGCGGCGATATTCAGGTAAAAAACCACCACCAGGGCCACCATGTAATAAAACAATAGGTTTACCTTGAGGATTTCCCGATTCTTCAAAATGGATTGTATGTAAATCAGAAACTTGTAAATAACCTTCACGGTAAGGTTGGACTAATGGGTAAAGTTCAGCCATTTTGTATATTAATTGACAAAAAAAGAATGTAGTTAATTATTCTCTGTCTTTGACAGAATAACCAGAATTTTCACTTCAAATTATACAATAATTTATAATTTTTGATTTTTGGCATTTTGGCAGATTTTTTGTAAATGTTGTTGCTATCCTAGATGCGCGAATGTCTTTGTGCGATTATTCCGACTTGCAGAATCCCTTGGCTAAACACCAGGGATCTTTTTTTTGATACAATCCTATCATTTATTCACAAAATCTGTCCGCTTTGCAAAATACAAAACCGCCTTAGTTATTCCTAAAGCGGTTTTGCTAGTGCATCTTTATGGATGCCCTCTTTTGGTATAATTGATTCGGTATATATTTCTAATAACTCTATTCATCACCTTGGGAAGCAATTCCGGAAAAACGGCTAAAGTTTTTATCAAAAGTTAGGTAAACCTGACAATCTCTGTACTAGACAATATCATCCTTGAGGATTATGTTCACAAATATTGCTAACTATAATATGGGTTTCAAGCTTTGAGTCTGAAAATTCGACCGTTCAGATAAGGCTTTCAAGTTCAGAAAATAAAGCTTAAATTTATACCTGTTTTACTATTTTGATCACTTAGGCAAAAACTACTAACCTTAAATCAAAGGCGTAGGTTAAAATATGAGTTTTTCATCTATAGGATTTCGATTTGATTGTTGAAAAATACAGGGGTGGGCATTTTCTTTAATTTTCTGCTTCTATTCAGGATTTTACCGCCCTGCCCACCCTACACATACTATAAATGTTGTTTTGCATAAAGGGAACAGTAGAGACAGAATATTATTACTTTAGTATTTAAAGCCAAGAAAATCGAATGAGATTTAAACCTTAATTTAGCATTGTTAAAAGTTTGGTTAAATTAAGGTAAATTTACAGCTTATTGAAAGAGAAAATAGCAAATTTATCTGTAATTTAAGATAATACGACTAGAGAAGTAGTCAAATGAGAGAAGAAATTAGCTTTAACCTCTCCTTTAGATAGAGGGTTAAATAGTGTAATTTCGGATAAATTAATATTCAGACTAGTCCACATTCCAATGTCTTTGATCACGTCCTCCGGTGGCTGAGATTCGCTGGAGGTGATTTTTTATATTTATGCAATTTATGAAAAAGCACCAGTTAAAGCGGATTAAAAACTGGCGCAGAGATTCCATAATTGAGAGGATGTTTTAAAAGTATTTGATGAAACAAATAAGCCCGAAAAACCTAACCCCCCTTGCCCCCTTCCCTACGAGGGAATGGGGGTTTTAAAGCCTCTCTCCTTGCAGGAGAGATGTTTGGAGAGAGGTTTTTCAGTAAACTTTTTGACTTTACAAACATCCTCTGATAGAGTGTTATAAACAAAATGTAGATAACAACAATTAGAAATCCTTTTATACTTTTATAAAAATTGTAGAAAGGTTTCTATCACTGTTGTTATCACTACTATTATCTTGTCATAGTGGAAAAGCTAGATTTGCTGACTATGACTAAGATAAATGAGTTCTTCCTCAAATCATAAACTATGAGTTGAAGATTAAAAAATAAGTTATTACTTCTTAATAATTTAGTCAAAAGTATATTTATGGTCAAAATTGAAGTTATGAGTTGATAATGATTGATTAGCTGTCTTTTGCCCAAAAATAGCGATGATATCTTTTGTTTATGAGCAATAATTTAGCAAGTTATAAAAATTACTTAAAAATCCTGTTGAGATAAACCTATTGAAAATTATTAGGTGTAATTTCTAATTCTGGGTAGCCTGTTTCTGGATCTAAAGTTCTCTTAAAAATAAATTCTGTACTCTCACCAATAATTATTTCTGCTGTAGTGTAAATAATACATCCATCCATAAGATGTCCACCAATTGTTTTGCCAAATTGATCGGCTATGCTTATGTGTAAATGTATGCCATTCATAGATAGTGTACCATTGAGAGATAATATTTCAAATTTTTCGCTGAGTACCATACTGGTATTTTGATTGGCAAAGCGAATGGTAGCTTGTTTAAGACTACCAATAGCACTTAATATAAATCCGGCTTGGATATTTTGCTGTTTGGTAAAATTGCTGAGGCTTTGTTTAAGGTCTGTGTTTGGTTTCAGTCTGATGGCAAAAGTTTTCATTATCTTTTCTTTGACAAAAAATTAAAAAAATGTAGAGATATTATATATAATACCTCTACGATTATATGAGTAATTGATTTTTAGGAAGAGGCTTGTAATTGTGTTAATTTGGCTAAAATTTCTTGACTGTGAATAGCAGGATTAACTTTGACAAATGTTTCTCGTAATATTCCTTGGGGGTCAATAATAAAGCTGTGACGCATGGATACAAACCCAATCCATGAACCATAGGTTTTACTAACTGCACCGGTGGTATCAGCTAAGAGTGGGAATTTTAAACCTTCTGAATCGCAGAATTTAGCATGAGAGTCAATATCATCAGCACTGACACCAATAATTTGAGCGTTTTTAGCGATGTATTTGGGTAAGTCTTGCTGAAAACGACGTGCTTCTAAGGTGCAGCCTGATGTAAAGTCTTTGGGGTAAAAATAGAGAACTACCCATTTACCCTGCAAGTCGGAAAGGGATATTTTACCTTCTCCGGTGTTGGTTGGTAAGGTAAAATCGGGTGCTGGTTGGTTAATCGCTGGTAGTTTACCGCCTAAAGCTTGTGCGGATGGGGTAAAGTTTAACCAGCTAATTAAAGCAAAACAACTAACTAATACAATGTTGATAAAAGTGCGTCGGGAAGTCATGGTTTAAACCAGAATAGTAACTCAGTATAAGTTTACAATTTCTGGTAACTTTTTTTGAAGTTTTGTTAAGTTTCGGCGGGGTGATCTATGCTTGCTATGTATTGGCTATCCATGAGAAATGTGCCTCTGGTGAATTTGACTTCCCAATAATCACCGGGACGACGGTTAACTACTATGCCTTCTTCACCCATTTGAATCACATCGGGGGGACGTAACATAGGCATGGTATCGGCAGTTTTGACGTAGGGGGGTAAGGTAATAATGCGGACTTTGCTACCAATAGGAAATTCTTTAGACATGATGGACAGTTAGGAGTTTGCAGGTTCTAATTCCTAACTTTTAGCATAGCCTTTTGGTGTTGGGTTTTATTTTTGTACTTCTGGAACGGATAAATACCGCAGTAGTTCGGGTTGCCAAGTATCGGGATCAAATTGTGAGTTACTACAGCGTTGATTTGATGCATCTATTTTGAACACAGTGCCCAAAATAGATATTTTTAGTAATTAACCGAATTTACTGAGCATTACGTCTGGCGCGGTTTTGTTGCCGATTTTGGCGCATCTGTTGGAGTTTTGCTTTTTGTTCTGGTGTAAATACTGCGTCCATTTGTTGTCTTGATGAATTTTTGATGGACTGAATTTGTGATTTTTGGGCTTCAGTTAGATTTAAAGATTGCCAAACTTTCTTCATCTGTGGACGTTGGCCTTGTTGTGCTTGTTGTTTGGCTGCTTGTAATTGGGCTTTTTGTTCTGCGGTGAGGACTGCTTCTATTTGGGAACGAGTGTTACGGCGAATTTGTTGTAATTGAGATTTTTGTGCGTCTGTCAGTCCTAATTCTGGCCAACCGCCTTTTTTCTCGCCTCTAGCTTGAGCTAGTAGGGGTGTAGAAGAATTTACTTGTGCTTGAGCTGCTAGGGGAGTTACGGAAAGAGTTAGTGCGATGGCGAAACACCCAGCGTAGCTGATCGCACCAGCAATAAATGATAATGTTTTAAGTTGCATATCATTGCCTCTTGTATTTTTCGGTTGACATGACATCATCATAAAAGTTTATTCTCTAAAAAGCTATGAGGAAAAAGTCATGATTACACCCATGACTTTAGTCATGGTTATTATATAACGGGAGTAACTAGGGTTTAAATTAGAATTATGATACTTATAAGCAATTGACTGATTTTATTTATGTTTTTACAAATATTTACAACATTAAAAGGTAAAACTATATGAGTCGTAATATTCAAGTTCATAATCATCCTTTTCCATTTTTGCTGTATTTGGAATGGGGATTACTGGGGATTTCTATATTAACCGCAATTATGCCTTCTCCCTTGCAACGTGTTCCTAAGTTTCCTGAGTTGACAATTCTTAGCTTAACTTTATTTGGGTTAATTGGGCTAAAATTACCAAAAGAAAATAAAGTTATTAAAATTGTTTATACGGCCAGCGAGGTTGTTTTAATTCTCATTACTGGCTTTTTTGGTGGGAAAACTGCTAGATTATTTCCTTTTCTCTATTTAATTTTAGTTACTCGCAGTTGTTTAATTTTTGAGTTGCCAGGGCGGTTATTAATTACGGGTTTATCTTTTAGCTTATTTTTACTCACCCTCAGACATCGTTTACCTCATGCTCCTTTACCACCATTAGCCCAAGAGAGATTTCATTTTTTTACTTTTAGTCTAGCATTATTATTTGGTTTAAGTTTATTGTTTGTGTTACTGTTAATGAATACGGTCATCTCTGAACGACAAAGCCGAGAAAAATTAGCAATTGCTAATGAGAAACTACGCCAATATGCTCTACAAATTGAAAATCAAGCTACCTTAGAAGAACGGAATCGTATTGCTAGGGAAATTCATGATTCTTTAGGGCATTCTCTCACAGCGTTAAATTTACAATTAGAAACTGCTTTGAAATTGTCTAAATCTGATTTACCCAGAGCTATGAGTTTTTTAACTCAAGCTAAAGAATTAGGTTCAAAAGCTTTGCAAGATGTGCGTCATTCGGTGTCTACGATGCGTTCTCATCCCTTGCAAGGACAATCTTTAGAACAAGCAATTTCTTTATTAGCAGAGGATTTTCAGCACACTAATGGAATTTTATTACGTTATCGTATTGCCTTAGATTATCCTTTACCTCTTGAAGTCAGTATGGCAATTTATCGCATAATTCAAGAATCATTAACTAATGTTTCTAAATATGCTCAAGCTTCAGCAGTCAAATTAGAGTTGACAACTAATCAAGAGTTTTTAAAGTTAGTAATTCAGGATAATGGGAAAGGTTTTAATGTTCAACAAAATACTACTGGGTTTGGTTTACAAAGTATGCGCGATCGCACTTTGGCTTTAGGGGGTGAATTTAATATCAATACAGCCCCGGATGCTGGTTGTCAAGTGACTGTAGAAATGCCATTACCCAGGAGATATTCATGATCAAGGTTTTGTTGGTGGATGATCAAAGTTTAATTCGTCAAGGGTTGAAAGCTTTATTAGAATTAGAACCAGATTTAGAAATTGTGGGAGAAGCAGAAAATGGAAAAATTGCTTTGCATTTGCTCACAACTTTGCATCCAGATGTAGTGTTAATGGATATTAGAATGCCCATTATGGATGGGGTTGCTACTACTAGAGAGATTCAAAAACGCTTTCCCAAAATAAAGGTTTTAGTTTTAACTACTTTTGATGATGAAGAATATGTGAAAGCGGCATTACAAAATGGGGCAATGGGCTATTTACTTAAAGATACCCCTTCTGAAGAATTAGCTGTAGCTATTCGTGCAGTTTTTAAAGGTTATTCACAGTTAGGGCCAGGAATAGTCAAAAAACTATTAACCCAGTTCTCTATTATTTCACCTAATCCCGAACCTGTTGTTCCCCCTGGTTTAGCGGAACTAACTCCCAGAGAAAAGGAGGTTTTACAGCTGATTGCTATGGGTGCAAGTAATCGAGAAATTGCCGAAAAACTGTACATTTCTGAGGGTACGGTCAAAAATCATGTTACCAATATTTTAACAAGACTAAATTTGCGCGATCGCACACAAGCCGCTATTCTAGCTAATACGTTTTTATCTTATCTAGAGGAACATAATTAATCTATTATATAGTGGGCATTTCTGGGTATAATTCGCTGCTATTAACTGTTTTACCTATAAATGCCAACCCTGGAAATACTGCGAATCAATAAATTTTTCACATCTTGCCTCAGTTCTGATTAAATGATAAAAAAATATTGTCATGCTGGTGACATTAACGATTTTCATAGAAAAATTAAATACCTGTGATTAGTAAATCTCATATTTAATCCCGACATTAACAGAAACTTTTTACGGGATTTACTCTTCTTAAATGGTTTGGATACCTTATTTTCACCAAAATCAGAAGATTGGACTTTTGTCACTATCAAGTCAGCCACTTTTACTTGGTGTCAAACCTGCTAAGATAAGTTTGGTATCTGTAATGGTAAAGTAAAAGACTGGAACTTAAATTTGGAACTCTAACCAAAGAGTGGACGCAAATGCTTACAAGTACATTCGTGAAACCCTTAACCTACTCTCTATTGGCTTCACTTCTGGTGGCGCTTGTGGGATATTTCAATATTGACCGGAGTCCCAAAGAATCAGCCTCAACAGAGTTAACTCAAACTGAACCAATAACCGCAACCAATAAAGCAACTCTGGTCAGTTTTTCCCAAACTACCAGCCCTCTAGATGAGAAAAACGCTCAAGATTTAGTTTGGAAATTACCACAAGTACGACGCAAAGCTAGAGAAATTCAACAACTTTCTAGGGGTACTATCCGCCTAGCTGCTGCGGTGGACAGTTCACCAACTGAAGATCAGCCTTACTATCTGGTCAGAGTATTTGAAAACCATCCAAATAAAAGTACAGTTACAATTTATTGGTTTCGGGTTTTCAGTCCTAGCGGAGAAATTGAGGCTTTAGATTTAGTGCAAAATCAATATATCTCTCTGGATAGATGGAATCCTGATGCAAGATAAGCTATGAGTGAGGTTTTGTCATGATCAAAAACTCAATCTCATAGGATTAATACAAAAATTTGTCAAGACAGCCAAATGTCTGAACAACAATCTTTGAGTCCTTGGAAATTTAAGCCTTGGTGGTGTCAACCTTGGTCAATTGTGCTTACAGGTATCAGTTTAATTGGTGGTAGTTGGGTATTGTTTGAGCGAATTTGGTTAACTGTTTTGGTGGGAATACCTGTATTTACTTGGATGGTTTTTTTCTTGTTGATTTGGCCGCAAATGATGATAAAAAGCGGTGTCTTGGAGTTATATCAAACAGAAATTATGGATGATGAATAGAAGTTAGAATGTATGTAGAGACGTTGTAAAATAACGTCTCTATCATTTGTTTTTAGCAAATGTTAATTTACTACTTGGCTGCCATGACTACGGGGGTCATTTTGATTGGTATTTGTGGTGATAGAGGTGGAAAATTGAGAAATTTTCCCAGTTGCTTGAGCATAGGGAACAGGAGAATTTGTTACTAAAGCTTCTAAATTACTAGCCATAATATTACGGGGTATATCACCGATGGACTCAGCTACACTTTCTCCTCGCTGATTCAAAAACACAAAATGAGGGATTCCATCTACTCGATATTTGAGTATTTCTGGCAACCATTTGTTATTATCCACATTAAGCATGACAAAATTCAGCTTGTCAGCATACTGTAGTTTAAGCTGTGCTAAATCAGGAGCCATTTTTTGGCAGACTGTACACCAGTTAGCGTAAAATTCCACTAAGCTAGGCTTACCATTAGCCACCGCAATTTCTAAAGGTGTAGAATTTTGGTCTAGTTCACCCAAGGAAACTGTAGCTGAGTCTGTCCGCAGTCCGACAAATAGAGCAGCACCTAAAATTATCGCTACTATAGCAATTAAGAAATTTCTGATCCGTTTACTAAAATTAGATTCTGTAGTAAGAGGGGAGTTTACAGGTGTTTCTGTACTCATAGCAAATTTGTTAAGACTTATTAAGTAACTTCCTTATCTAGTTTACCCTCTTCTTTATCTGTACTGTTTTCAATTACAACCTCAACAAACAACTGTGAAAAAACGAGTTACTTTAACTTTTCCTAAACGTGTGATTCAAATGCCAGTTACTTACCGACTGGCTAAAGATTTTAATGTGGCTGCTAATATTATCCGCGCTCAAGTGGCACCAAATCAAATTGGTAAGCTGGTAGTAGAGTTGTCAGGAGATATTGACCAGCTAGATGCGGCGATTGAGTGGATGCGATCGCAACATATCAACGTCTCCCATAGTTTAGGAGAAATTGCCATTGATGAAGAGAAATGCGTAGATTGCGGTTTATGCACTGGGGTGTGTCCTACAGAGGCGCTTTCTTTACAGCCAGAAACCTATAGATTAATGTTCACGCGATCGCGTTGTATTGTCTGTGAACAATGTATTCCCAGTTGTCCAGTACAAGCCATTTCTACAAATTTGTAACTAATACATATTTTACTGTAATTGTCAACTTTCTACTAATCCAAAAAAACAATAATATCCTAAAAAGATTGTTAAGAAAAATACCGAGAACACAGAAATAATACCTGAATTTTTGCTTAACTAATGCTATGATCCATAATCTAGAGCAAGAAGGCAGGAGGCAGGCGTTCCGTGAGCGAAGTCGAACGGAGCAGGAGGTAAGAAGGGTGATTAATCAATGTTTTACCCTTGTCTCGCTGGATGGTTATTTCTGCCACGCTGCACTAGAGCAAAAAATATAGTTTTATTGGTTATGAAAGTAACTACAGAAACATCTGTAAAAACATTGGGTGATTGTGCTTATAAAGCTATAGAAAAGTTTTTCCTGAAAACAATTAAATGGGAAAAAGCAGTTAAAAAAGATGAAGATCCCGAAGCATTACATCAAATGCGTATAGGAATGCGGCGTTTACGTACAGCAGTTAGCCGATTTAGTGTGGCTGTGTCTTTACCCAAATCAGCTAATGACAAAAGTATAGGTAAAATTGCCAAAACTTTGGGCAATCTTCGAGATTTAGACGTATTAAAAGCAGATTTAGAAACTAATTATCAATCGCAATTATTAGAGAAAGAACAAATTAGCTTAAATACTGCTTTTTCTACCTTATGTAAACAGAGAGAAATTGCTCTCGATGATGTGCTGAAAACTTTAAAAAGCAATGCCTACAAATCATTTAAAAGCAGCATTGAAGAATGGTTAGAGAAACCCAATTATAAACCTTTGGCATTTTTACCAATTCAGCAGGTATCAGCAGATTTACTTTTACCAGAAATTAGTTATTTATTATTACATCCAGCTTGGTTAGTTGGTACACAAATTGTCAATGATCAGATAACTATATCGAATGATTTGACATCGCAAAAACTAGAAGAATATTTGAATAATGAAGGTGAAAACCTCCATGATTTAAGGAAACAAGCTAAACGTGTCCGTTATCAAATGGATTTATTTACTCAGTTATACGGTGAAGATTTTAGCGCACATATAATGGAGGTGAAAAGTATTCAAGAAATTTTAGGAAATTTGCAAGACAGTATAGTTTTATATGAATGGTTAGCCAATATTTTCAAGTCAGAAACTCAAGCCAAGTTTAAAGGTTTAACTAATTTATTAGCTGAGAATAGGTGGCAAATTTGGCAGCAATGGCAACCGATACAGAAGAAATATTTAAAAACCGAAACAAAGCAAAGGTTTCATTTAATTATTTTAAATCCTCATGTAGAAGATTAATTTTGTTTCGCGCAAAGTTGCATCAATTTTTATCTACTGATGTACTATATAATTGATCATGTTACCTGTGATTAGTTAGTGATAAGATAAAGATTCAGTACAAATTAACCAAATGGTGGGAAGGATGATAAATTTATCTTTCGTATCCAACAACTATTTACCAGGACTGCTGCTAATATCAAAGAAACACGAGAATCAACTAAAAAACTAGAACTGGATAAAAATTAGGCGATGGCGAAACGCCCAGCGTAGCTGATGGCCACTTATCACAAAAATCTATCAAAATAAACAGGTAACAAACAAATGAGTGATACCCCCCGCAATTATAAAACAGCACTTCAACAAACAATTACCTGGGAACACTGCAAAGCTGCTCAAAAACAGGTAGAAAATGCACTTGAAGGCATGAAAACATCAAACATTCTCAGCAATGAAGAATTGATATCTATCTTAACAACTGCTAGAACACACATTGATGAAGCAATAACACAACTTAAACGTACCTAATACACGAACAAGCGGAGTCTTTTCTTCTCCTATTGGAGACGCTTGGCATTTGCAAAATGTCGTCAAGGGAAGGGGATAATAAATTAATAAGTAATCAAGCAGAATAAATTACACAAATTCTTTTGCTGCATCGTCTGCTTCCACGTGTGAAATTAATTTTGCACCGATACTTATTAACGATGATACAGTAAAAAAAATTCCCCCAAATGCAGGAGGAAAATTAAATGGTTAAACAAATTCAATCGAAATTATTAAGCAGCAGCTTTTTCTTCTAAGGGGATAAAAGTCTTTTTGGTAGCCTGACAAATTGGACAATACCAATCATCAGGAATGGCTGCAAAAGGTGTTCCGGGGGCTATTCCCGAATCAGGATCACCAGTTACAGGATCATAAATCATGCTGCACACTCTACAAATCCATTTTTGAGTCGCGGGGTCTGTACCTGCAACTCTGGTTACGGCTTCTCCACCATTTAATACTTCTAAAGCTTCAGAATAGCGGTCTGCATGATAATGTTCTATAAACTTTAACAAACCGAAGCGATGTGCAGCTTTACGGAAAGTATCAGCGTGTTCGCTCGATTCTTGCGCTTGTTTTAAAAACTCTTCAACTGCGGAGTTATCTCTATCTTTTTGTGCAGATGCTGCAAATTCAGGGTACATTGTTGTATATTCGTAAGTTTCCCCTTCAATTGCTAAAGATAAACAACGAGAAACTATTTGCTTTTTCTCTTCTTCAGTTAAGACAGAAGGGTTTTTAACTACCAGTTCAGGATGCAGTAACTCAAAGTGAGCAAAAGCGTGTTGTGTTTCCTGTTCTGCTGTTTCTTTAAATAATTTCGCTAAGTCTGTAAATCCCAGTTTTCGAGCAACTTCCGCAAAAAATAGATACTTACGATTTGCCATTGATTCACCACCAAAGGCAGCTTCTAAATTGTGTAGTGTAGTAAAGTTTGATAAGTCCATGATTGATGATGCTCAGTAATTGTTTTGAAGTGGGAAAAACAGACTTGAAAAATTGGAACATCTCCAAATCATACTAAATTCCATCAAATTAAAGCAAGTAACAGGGAACAGCAATGAAAGTTTAATACATAGTTTTGTTCCAGATTTGTTGAAATTTGTTCCAAAAATTTGTACCTCATTTACCTGTAATCTGCTGTAACTGATTCACAGATTTAGTATTATGTCCATCACAAGATGCACAAACAAATTTTGCTTGTGCGCTGATGTTATTTACAAATTGGGATGCTCCCTTTAGCAACTAGGTTAAAAAATGAATTTCTACCTACTGGGGTTGCTGCTGCCAATCATTATAATGCTGAAAATGACGGAAAATTCATCAATTTTTTTCCTGATTTGCTTTAATTAGCTGGTGTTGCTAAAAATGGATAATCTGTGTACCCTTTAGCATCAGGCCCGTAAAATGTTTTGGGATCTGGGGTGTTAAATTCGGTGTTAAGTTGCAGACGTGTTGGTAAATCGGGATTAGCGAGAAATAATTGACCAAATGATACTAAATCTGCATTGCCTTCGCTGAGGATTTGATCACCTTTCACTCGATTATAACCACCGTTAGTGATTAATGTTCCTTTGTAAACTTGGCGGTAATAAGGTGCTAAGTTTTGCATAACTTCACGAGTAGAAATATCTACTTCATTGGGTTCCATTAAATGTAAATAAGCTAAACCAAAGGAGTTTAAAGCATCAATGGCATAAGTAAAGGTTTCTTTGGGGTTTGAGTCTTGCATTCCGTAAAATGTGTTACTGGGTGAGAGTCTAACCCCGACTTTGTTTCCTCCTAAAACACTAGATACTGCTTCTACTACTTCTAGTAAAAAGCGGCTACGATTTTCGATTGAACCGCCGTATTTATCAGTACGTTGGTTAGAACCGTCTTGTAAAAATTGGTCAATTAAATAACCAAAAGCGCCATGTAATTCTATGCCATCAAAGCCTGCATCTAGGGCGTTTTTTGCCCCTTTTTGGAATTGTTCGACAATTTCCGGTATTTCCTCAGTTTCTAAAGCGCGTGGTGTTTCTAGGGGTACTTTGCCGATGGGAGTATGGAGTGCTCCTACAGGGGCGATCGCACTTGGCGCAACCGGCAATTCACCGTTTAATAAGGAAGGATGGGAAATTCTCCCAGAATGCCACAATTGTACAAATATCTTTCCTCCAGCTTGGTGAACTGCATCTGTCACCAGCTTCCAGCCTTGGATTTGTTCTTCTGTATATATCCCCGGACAATTGATATACCCCACACTTAAGGGTGAAATCATTGTACATTCGGTAATAATTAGCCCTGCACTAGCTCGTTGAGCGTAGTAAGTAGCCATTAATTCGTTAGGAATGCTGTCAATTGCTCTTAACCGGGTCATAGGAGCCATGACAATACGGTTAGGTAAGGTGTAAGAACCCAATCTTACAGGGGTAAATAAGTTGCTACTCACGTTTAAACTCTCCCAAGGTAGACGCAGAAATTGTCAAATTATTCACTCTCACATTAATTTCGTGTGAGTATAAAACGACTATAAACTAATAGGGGGCAGAGGGGAGAACAAATAATTATCTATTTCCCTATTTCCCTGTTCCCTAATAACTAATGACGATTACTATATGTCAATTCTTCCTCATGACTTGCTTTTACTAACTTAGCTTTACCCAATGTTTGGAAAAGTTGGCGAATTTTACCAATGACAATATACAGAATTGGCACAATAAATAAAGTCAGGAAGGTAGCGACAAACATTCCCCCAAAAACTGCTGTTCCGAGAGATTGACGACTAGCTGCACCTGCACCGGTAGCCACTGCTAAGGGATAAATACCCAATAATGTAGAAAAGGCAGTCATGAGAATTGGCCGTAACCTTCCAACTGAGGCTTCTACTGCGGCTTTGGTAATGGGTAAACCTTCGTGTTCTCGGAGTTGGTTGGCGAATTCTACAATCAGAATGGCGTTTTTACTAGCCAAACCTATTAACATCACTAATCCAACTTGACAAAAAACATCATTACTTAAACCCCGGAATGATTGTGAAGCTAATGCTCCCATAATCGCTAGAGGTACGGATAATAAAATAATTAAGGGGTCAACATAATTTTCATATTGAGCTGCTAAGACGAGAAACACAAACAATATGCCTAAACCAAAAATTATTGGCGCTTGACCTCCAGATTCTTTTTCTTCTGCGACAATACCTGCCCACTCATAACCCATACTCACGGGTAATATTTTACTGGCTAAATTTTCCATTCTTTCTACAGCTTGACCAGAACTAAACCCAGGTGCAGCTGAACCGTTAATTTCAATGGAACGGAAGAGGTTGTAATGGTTAATGGTTTGGGCTCCGGTGGTGGGTGTTAATTTGACCAAACTGCTGAGGGGGATCATTTGCCCAGATTGCGATCGCACATACAAAGCATTAATATCTTCCGGTTTAGACCGAAACTGAGCATCTGCTTGTACATACACTCGATAAGTCCGGGACAGAAAATTAAAATCATTGACGTAACGTGAACCTAAATAACTTTGTAAGGTTCTAAAAATATTGTCAATATTCACTTGCAGGGCTTTGGCTTTGTTTCGATCTACTTCAATTAAAATTTGGGGTGTGTTGGCTGTAAAGGTGCTAAAGACTCCTTGTAAACCAGGGGTTTGATTTCCCTGCATCATAAATTGACCAACAACTTCCAACATTGACTGTAAATTGTTAGTTCCGATGCGATCCTGGAGTTGAAATTGAAACCCGCTAAAACTACCTAAACCCCGAATCGCCGGCGGGTTCACAGGAAAAACTCTTGCTTCTGTAATGCCAAAAAACTTTGGTCTTAACTGACCCAAAATCGCAAATACTGATTGATTCGGTTGTTTTCGTTCCTGCCAAGGTTTAAGAGTGGTAAAAATTACACCTGTATTAGAAGTATTGCCACTAAAACTAAAACCACCAATGGCAAATGTCCCTACAACTTCCGGTAATTTCAATATTTCGCCTTCTACCTGTTTCATCACATTACTGGTATATTCCAAGGAAGAACCTTCAGGACCTTGAATAATGGTGATAAAATAACCCTGGTCTTCATCTGGGAGAAATGAACCGGGAACGGTCATATATAACCAGCCAGTAAAACCCAACAAGGCAATAAATACACCTACGACAATAACTTTAATTTTGGTCAAAAAGATTAAACTCTTTTTGTAGCTGCTTTGCATAGCATCTAAAAACCAGTTAATCAGTGCAAAACCTTTGGCTAAGATGCTATTACTAGGGGTGTTACGACGCAGTAATAAGCCGCACAGGGACGGGGTGAGAGTAATGGCTAAAAAGGTGGAAACAGTAATCGAAAAGGCAATAGTTAAGGCAAATTGTTGATAAATTTGACCCGTAGAACCTGGGAAAAAGGCGACAGGAACAAATACAGCCATTAATACTAAAGAAGTAGCAATTACCGCCCCAAATAGTTCCCGCATAGCGGCGGAAGCTGCTTGTTTGGGTGTCATTCCCTGTTCTTGGATTAAGCGGGAAATATCCTCAACTATGACAATTGCATCATCAACTACCATCCCAGTAGCTAGGGTTAAACCAAATAAGGTTAAGGTATTGATGGAAAAATTAAAGGCTTTAACGAAAATAAATGTGCCAATTAAAGCTAGAGGAATAGTAATAACGGGAATGATGGTAGTCCGCCAATCTTGCAGAAATAGGAAGATGATGAGTATAACTAGAGCGATCGCCTCTACTAATGTCTTCACCACTTCTGATAATGAAGCTTCGACAAAGGCTGTGGTATCAAATGCCACTTGATATTCCATTCCCGGTGGAAAATTGAGAGCCAAACGAGCCATTTCTATCTTCACGGCTTTGGCTACATCTAAAACATTCGCCCCTGGCGTAGGAAAAATCCCAATTCCCACACCCTCTTTACCTTTAAACCGCAGAAATGAACTGTAATTTTGCGCTCCCAGTTCCGCCCTGCCTACATCTTTTAATTTAATTAATGAGCCATCAGCACCAGTTTGAATGACTATATTTTCAAATTCTTTCGGGTCTTGTAATCTACTAATTGCCCTCAAATCTATTTGATACATTTGGCCATCTGGTGCTGGTTGTTGTCCAATTTGCCCCGCACCTACTTGTAAATTTTGCTCGTTTAAAGCATTAACAACGTCATCAACAGTTAAATTCCGAATCGCCAATTGATTAGGATTTAACCACAACCGCATCGCATAGCGACGTTCTCCAAAAATTCGGGCTTCACTGACTCCTTTTACTCTTTTTAAAGCATCAACTAAATATAAATCAGCGTAGTTACTTAAAAAGATATTATCAAACTCTTGGTTTTCACTATATAAACCCATTGCCAAGAGAATATTATTTGACTGTTTATTTACAGTTACACCAGTTCTTTGTACTGCTTCTGGTAACTGTGGTTCAGCCAAAGCTACACGGTTTTGCACATCCACCGCCGCAATATCTTTATTTCTGGAAGCGTCAAAAGTTACGGTAATCGTACTAGTACCATCATTACTACTACTAGAAGTCATGTATTTCATGCCTTCCACACCGTTAATTTGTCGTTCTAAAAGATTAGTGACGGTACTTTCTACAACTTCTGCACTAGCCCCGACATAGTTAGCACTAACAATAATTTGAGTCGGGCTAATTTCAGGATATTGGGCTGTGGGTAAGGTGGGAATGCTAATTAAACCCAACAATAAAATGACGATGGCGCAAACAGTTGTAAATACGGGACGTTTAATAAAGAAATCAACCATACAATTTTAGATTTTAGATTTTGGATTTTGGATTAAATCATGAGTTAAGTATTTACAGCAGGAGGCAGGAGGGAAAACCTTTTTCTGTCTGAGTTTTCAGTTTCAGTTTGTACCTCATTTACCTGAAACGTGCTGTAGTTAATTTCCCCTCTGCCTCTATTGCTTAAGATTCCGGCATCAGGACTATTTCATTCTCATCAATGCTATCTGAAAATAAATAATGTTGTTGGCGAATTAATCAGAATTAAGTATTGATTTTCAGGAATTTATTGCGTTAAAATGCAATTTAGCTTTTAGCCCATACCCCTCCAAGGAAGCAAGCTACACGGAGCGTTGCCGTTCGCGTAGCGTCCCGCAGGGAAGGCTAATTTATTTTAGGGCGGTTGATTTTAAGAATGAAATAACACTATTCCGGCATAATTGGTATCCCATCTCTGAGATTTTGAATACCCGAAATAATTAATTTTTCTCCTGTTTGTAATCCTGAGATGATTTGATAATTATTGACCCTGATATCTCCTAACTTCACTCGTTTTTGTTTGGCAACTAATACCATCTCACCTTGAGGTGATTTCTGTTCTTCAGCCACAAAAACAAAGGTTTCTCCTGCTATTCTTGCTACTGCTGTTGTGGGTACTGTTACCCCGCGACGCTGATCCCAAATTATTTTTGCTCGCACAAACTGATTAGCTCTCAGCAACCCATCGGAGTTATCATAAAGAGCTTTAATTTGAATAGATTGAGTATTATTATTAATGTTAGGAGCAATAAAAAATATCTCGCTAGTTCCTAAATTTTCGCCTTGAGCGTTTAATATTTCTACTGGCAAACCTTGACGTAATTCTGACCCTCTTTCAATCGGTACATCAATTCTGACTTCTAAAGGTTGATTTTGGGTAATGGTAGCCAGACTTGAAGAATTATTGACAAAATCCCCAATTTTTACAGGAATATCGCCGATTGTACCACTAAAGGGAGCGGTGATTTTATAATACTGTAATTGAACTTGCTGTTCTCTAATATTTGCGTCTGCTTGTTCTAAGGTTCTTTGTGCTTGAGCAATAGAAGCTCGTTGTGCTTGAATACGTGAATTTATTACTCCTAATTGTGATCTAGCTGTGGCTAATCTATTGGCGTAAGTATCTCTAGTTTGTCGAGAAACTGCACCTTGAGATGCTAAGTCAGAATAACGTTTATAATCTTGCTCATTTAACCGTAAATCAGCTAATGTAGCCAGCCTTTCAGCTTCTAAAGATTGGAGGGTGGCGCGAGCATTTTCTAATTGTGCTTGAGATGCTTGACCAGCTGCGAATAAACTACTCACGGCTGCTTGTTGCTGTCTTGCATCTATTTGCATGATGGCTGTACCACTGCTAACGCGATCGCCTGGGTTGACGAATATTTGTGTAATTTGTCCCTGGACTCTGGGTTGCAAATTGACAGAACGGCGAGAATCTAAGTTAGCAATAAATTCCGTACTTTCTTCTACTGTACCCGTTTCTACTGGTGCAATTTTGACTTTTACTCCTGGTGGTTGTCCTCCGGCTGCTATTCCCGGATTTTGTGCAGTAAGTAAGCGCCAAGCAACACCTACACCACCTCCAAGAACCAGTATTGTAGCTAAAGCTAACCACATCCACCGCTTAAATTTGGGTGGTAATTTCGAGGGTGGTTGGGGTTGATTTTCTTCAAAATCTGTTTGTGACTCAAGGGATGTCATAAGCAATGAAAAGGCCAAATTCAAAGTGAAGAAACAGAAGCCAGTATAAAAGGCAAAAAAATTTATGGTCAGATCAATAAACCTTTAAAAATCCTACCTCTTAATTGATAAATTACTTATCTAGCATGATGTGTTAGGGAAGATAGTTTGTTTCTTCATCTAACCATAACCAGATTAATGATTTTTTACAATCTGCCGAAAGGTTAATTTTATCTATTTATGTTCAGTAGGATTCAGTGACAGTTACTGAAATTTAGCGATCGCTCTTTCGATAAATAATTAGTCTAATATCAGGATAATTCACAACCCTAATAGGTTTATTCATTCATCTTCCACTTCCACTCCTTTGTTGTTAATTAAAGTAGTGTTTGATTACTTTTTTGACTTATGCGATTAAACTATCCTGATGATTTATGATTAACCTAACTCAAGATATATAGTGGTTAATCTGGCTATTTAATCTTGATTTTATCTAAAATAATATCATAATTGTAAATTCCAAAAAAAGCAAGTTTACACACGAACTAATTTTCTGTTAATTTCTTGCTTATATGTTTTTAATCTTGCTATTTAGAAAATTCAATTAAGAGTTACAGCAGGGAACTCTTAACACTTCGACTGCGCTCAGTGCGGTGCAGGGGTGAAAGTCCTTTTATATATAGCTTTGTCCCCAAAATTTGTACCTCATTTACCTGAAACTAGCTGTATGTCTGATTTAGTGTAAGATCAACAAAATGCAGTTTCAATCTTAAGTTTGCCATTGCTTCCCTACTACCCAAGCCCAAATTAATTATATTTGGATCATATACAATGCTCGTTTGTTGCAATTTTGGGAAATCAAGGTAATTGATATGCAGCCGCAAACCAAGGAGATCAAGAGAAAACGGCCAGTTAGGGAAAATCCTGCACGTGTCCGGGATCATTTGGCTAATGAACGTACCTATTTAGCATGGATGCGAACGGCAATTGCTTTATTAGGTTTTGGTGTTGTCATCGTTCGTTTACGTATTTTCCCAACTCACCGAACTTCTCAATTTGGTAATGCTTGGCAACTAGGTTTAATCTTTGCTTTAGTAGGTTTAATCACCGTTTGTTTATCGACAATTCATTATTTTGCTGTCCAACGCGAGATTGAAGAGGATACCTATGAACTAACCAACAGATGGGTAATTCTTTTTAGTTTAGCAGTGATGATTTTGGCTGCTGGAGTTGTTTATTTTGTGTTTACTACTCCGTTTAATGCTTTAAATCCAGTAATGATAGAATAAAAAGATGGGATGGGCAGAATACCCACCCTGATTAAAGAGGAATAATTAGCCAATTAAGCTAAATCAAATAGTAGAATTTCAGCATTGCTATTAGTGCTAATTTCTAAATTTTCTGCCCCCGAAATTTGCACTCCATCACCTGCCAATAATTCTTGATTATTAAAGTTTATTGCACCCTTAGCAATCTGTAACCAAGCATAACGATTAGCCGGAACTTGATAATTAATTACATCACCTACTACTAAAACAGAAGAATACAAATTTACGTCTTGGTGAATAGTAACAGCACCATCACGACCATCTTTAGCCGCAACTAAACGCAGTTTACCCTGTTTTTCTTCAGTTGCAAATTCCTTTTGTTCATATCTGGGTGCTAGTCCTTGAGTATCGGGTAAAATCCAGATTTGCAATAAATGTAATTCTTCAGTTTGCGAAGGATTAAATTCACTATGCAAAATCCCAGTTCCCGCACTCATAATTTGCACTTCACCAGGACGAATAATCGAACCTGTACCCAAACTATCTTTATGTTCTACCGCACCTGATAAAACATAGGTGAGAATTTCCATGTCTTTATGTCCATGTGTGGCAAATCCCGCACCAGCAGCTACACGATCATCATTAATTACGCGCAAAGAACGGAAACCCATCCGTTGGGGATCATAAAAATGGCTAAAAGAAAATGTATGATAACTATCTAACCAACTAATCTGACTATGACCCCGATTATCAGCTTTGTGAATGATATAATTAACGGTATTTGTAGACATAAATTCACCTCAAGTTTACAGTTATTTTCCTTGTGATTTTAGTTCAGAATCTTCTCTGAAATTACAACAGGGAACGGGGAACGGGGAACGGGGAACGGGGAACAAGGGGAAAATTATCTTGTTATAAGGATTTGTTCCAAAAATTTGTACCTGATTTACCTGAAATATATTGTAATATTTACAGTTATCCAAAATTGGCCAATCAACAAAAATAAAAGTCTAGATTTTTAGTTTGGCAACTAATGTATTTAGATTAGCTTTTGGATTATTCCTATAGTAACTGATGCTAAAAAAAAAGGAAAGTACGCACTTTTAGGTTATGTACTTACCAAAAAGTAACCATTGCCAGAAATCAAATTTTTAACTTTTTAATCTACAATCCCAAATCCAGAATCTAAAATTCTTTACATTTTCACCTGTTCTCTATACACTTTGGGGGTTGTACCAATCAGTTTACGAAATACATTGGTAAAATGACTTTGATTTTGAAATCCCACGACTTGGGAAACCTCTTCAATTGTTTTTTCCGTCTTCGCTAATAGTCTTTGTGCTTCCTGAATTCGGCAATTCATCACATATTGATGAGGTGCAAAACCCGTTGATTGCTTGAATAGGCGTGAAAAATGATACATACTTATGTCCGCTACTGCTGCAATCTCTGCCAAGGATAAATCTTGATTTAAGTTATCTTGAATATAGTTAACTACTTGGCGTAACTTCCACCGTGATAAACCTTTAGCTGGAGATATTTGTTGAGGGTTGGGATTACATTGAGAGTAATGCCGTAGTAAGTGAGTACAAATAGTATGAGTTAGTGATTCAACATAAACACGACTACCCAAACCATCAGATTTTAACTCTGATTTGAGAGCTAAACCTAATTGTTGCATTAATCGGTCAGATGTGGCAAAATGTGGCTGTAGTTCTACTTTTTGTAAACCTACTGATTGTAGAACAATATGATTAAAAAAACTTGGTTCTAAGGATAGTAGTAAAAATTCTCCTACTGAATTCCAACGGCAAAGATGATGGCTGTTTGCAGGAATAATAGCAATATCACCTTCAGAATTATGCTCAATTTGCAGTTTACCATCAAGTATTCGTTCTGCCTTAATCACTCCTGGCCGCATATTAATCACAATAGTATGCTGCTGAAAACTATGTTCTGGAGTTTCATGACCGGGCTGTAAGTGATATTCTAAATGAATACCCTGCCAGTTAGTATCATAGCTAGAAATTATAGGCGATCGCGGCACAATTGCCGCCAAAGCGTCCTTGTGTGTAAAATCAACAGTAAATCTCTGATTTTGTACCATCCTGATATACCCCAAGACCAACTAAAATAGTAGGTGTAATGCCAAGCTGATTGTCATAAATTTTTCTTTTTACTTGATCTTTACATTATGAGCTACTGTGTCATTTACGATGGGAACTGTAATCTCTGCGTTACCTTAGTACAACTACTAGAAAGTATAGACAAAGGCAACTTGTTCCAATATGTTCCTATGCAAGAGGAACAAACCCTTGCTAATTGGGGTATTACCAGCCAAAATTGTGAACAAGGAATGATATTGATTAATATTAACGTACCTGAGCAACGCTGGCAAGGTAGTGATCAGCAATTCTCATTATGAGAATAGTTATCGTTATCTTGGAAAGACTAGGCAAAAGTGTCAGTTAGAGATATGGTAATTTTATGATTGTAGTTGAGCAGCACAGTGGAAAAGTCAAATTACCCCAGTAGCTTTGATCAAAT
>DATGXB010000203.1:0-27402 GCA_035299225.1 Nostocaceae cyanobacterium
TCCTTTGAGGACGGCTTTTTGGTAGAATAGTGGAAACAGGCAGGGCATTGTCTGTTGGGCGAGATAGTGTAAGACGGGGTAGACCTGCAACTGTTGTTTGAACCCAGAATCTCCGCACTTTTAGGGCGGGGAGTATGTCAAAAAACTATTTCTGTGGTTGTTCTTGTTCCCATTCTGGGGTTAAACGGCGAAAATTATAATCATTAGCACTAGGATGACAGGTAACACAACTACTCATTTTAACTGGACGCGGTAATTTAATACCAGGATGGAGAGCAAGGAAGTATCGGGAACTACCTAAGCGATAGGGTGTTGCTTCTTCTTGAAGTTGGACACGGGAAAAGGTGGAAATATATTTCCATACTAGGAGGCGGTTAGGATCAACTAAAGGGCGAATTTGTACGCCATAATGCTGTGAATCTTGAATGAGATTTTTCCAGGTTTGGGTAGGAAATACGGCTGGGGGTAAGGCAAGGTGACAGGTCGAGCAGTTTTCGATATATATTTTTTGTCCTAGTTGATATTGTGCGGGTATTATGTCAATAGTGCCTATTTCCGCGCTAGGGGTATTACTGTTAGCGTTGCTAGGGGAGGAAAGTAACCAACCTATAGCTATACTCCATGTTAATACTATCAAGATTAAAACTAGAGAGCGTGTCCATGAGCTGCTCTTTTTCTTCCACTTGAAACTCAAATCTGGCATTATCCTCACACTCATACCGTTTTACTTTAATAATGATACAAATACCGGGGGAGGGTTTATCACTGCTAAACCCCTACAAGCAATTCATTAGTATCAAGGTTTTCGTGAATTAGTATCACAAACTCGGCTACTTTATAATACTAAGTTCCCCAACTGCTGCTCAAGGTTGAGGAACGGTGTTGAAACAAAGAGCAAAACCAGAAACCGGAATTTTTAGACTGTTTGGCTAACTACTTCCGTTTGTTTTGCTTGATCTTGTAAAGCTCCATACAATCTATTCAGGGCATTTACATAAGCTTGAGCCGATGCCACAATTACATCTGTATTGGCTGCATGACCGGAAAATACTCGCCCTTCATGACGTAAGCGGATTGTTACTTCACCAATGGCATCAATTCCGGCGGTAACAGATTGCACAGAATACTCAATCAATTCATTCGGGACATTCACAACCCGATTAATTGCTTTATACACAGCATCCACGGGACCGGTACCAATGGCCGCATCTATTAATTCTTCCCCTGTGGGTGTGCGGAGGGTAACGGTAGCGGTGGGTTTAGCATTGCTACCACAGGAAACTTGTACTAATTCTAAGCGGAATAAATCGGGGGCTTGTTGGATTTCATCGTTAACAATGGCTTCCAAATCCCAATCGGTGATTTCTTTCTTTTTATCTGCAACTTCTTTAAATCTGAGGAAGGCTTTGTTTAATTCGTTTTCGGAAAGTTCATAGCCTAATTCTTTTAAGCGTGTGCGGAAAGCATTGCGGCCAGAGTGTTTACCCAGGACGATTTGATTATCTGTTAACCCAATTAATTGGGCATCCATAATCTCATAGGTGAGTTTATTTTTTAATACTCCATCTTGGTGAATACCGGACTCATGAGCAAATGCGTTAGCGCCAACTATGGCTTTATTTGGTTGGACTAACATTCCGGTGAGGTTGGAAACCAAGCGGGAGGTTTTATAAATTTGGCGAGTGTCAATATTTGTTAAGGATTCGGTAGAATCGGCTGGTCTGCCAAAATAAGGGTTAAAATACTGCCGGCGGACGTGTAAGGCCATGACCAATTCTTCTAAAGCTGCATTTCCTGCGCGTTCACCAATGCCATTAATGGTACATTCTAGCTGTCTTGCACCATTTTTTACGGCTTCTAAGAAGTTAGCGACGGCTAAACCTAAATCATTATGACCGTGTACGGAAATAATGGCTTTGTCTATGTTGGGGACATTTTCTTTAATGCCTTTGATTAAAGCGCCAAATTCGCTGGGGGTGGTGTAACCGACGGTATCAGGAATATTAACTGTTGTGGCTCCAGATGCGATCGCTCTTTCCAAAACTTGATATAAAAATTCTGGGTCAGAACGTCCCGCATCTTCTGGGGAAAATTCTACATCATCGGTGAAATTTTTGGCATAGGCCACCATTTCTTCCGCTATAGCCAGCACTTCTGATTTAGTTTTTTTCAACTTGTACTGGAGATGAATATCGGAAGTGGCAATAAAAGTATGAATTCTCCCTTTAGCTGCTGGTTTAATTGCTTCCGCAGCAGTTCTAATATCATCATGCCTAGCTCTAGCCAAGCTACAAATTATTGGCCCTTCTTCTGTGCCGACTATTTGAGCAATTTTGTGCACAGCTTCAAAATCCCCAGGACTAGCAAAGGCAAATCCCGCTTCAATAATATCTACTCCTAATTTAGCCAATTGTTTGGCAATTACTAGTTTTTCATCTATGTGCAGGGTTGCTCCTGGGCATTGTTCACCATCTCGCAGTGTGGTATCAAAAATGATGATTCTGTCTGCTTTATCGTTCATTGGTTTGCTTTTGTCAAGTTGTGAAAGAGGACTTTAAATACTTTGAAACTTATTTTTTCTTTGAGTTTTGTAAATAAGTTTTCTATTTATCAACAGCCTTCTACTTTTTCTATTTGGTCTCTTATATCATTCAAATCTATATATCTATCGGTAGCATTACGTAATTCCCTAGCGATCATTCCTTCTGTAGATACAACGGTAATGTGTGTATTTTTTGACCTAAGCAATTCAATTGCTCTTTCAAAATCCCCATCACCACTAAATAAAACTACCCGGTCATATTGATCTACCGTATTAAACATATCAACCACAATTTCAATATCTAAATTCGCTTTTTGCGAGTAACGACCGGAGGCATCATCATAGTATTCTTTGAGGATTTTAGTGCGTACTGTGTAACCCAAACTAATTAAGGCATCTCGGAAACCTCTTTGATCTTGTGGGTCTTTTAGTCCAGTGTACCAAAAGGCATTGATTAAAGTAGTTTCTGACTGTTCATTACGGAAATATTCTAAAACTCTACGAGGATCAAAAAACCAGCCATTTTTTTGTTGAGCATAGAACATATTGTTTCCGTCTACAAATATAGACAGACGATTCATTGGAGAACCCATAGAAATTTACACCTAATAATAGATAAGAATGTTAGATGGAACAATAGATTATAGCAATTCTCAAATGGTAAATTTGCCAGTATCTCTAAAGTAGATATTGTGGTATAGCTTTTATCTTACCTTTAGCAAAGCGTAAAATTGGCTAAAACATAAAAATTGAGATCCCGGAAATCGAAGTTTTTTCACCTCCTATACTTTCTCAAGTTGTCCCGTAATCAAAATCTACCAATAAAATTGACCAAATAGCAGCATTGTCATCTGTCTAATAGTCAAGTTTACTCCTAAAGAGGTATGTATAGGTATAGGGGAAGATTTGGGTTGATCCCCATACATCGGTTCTGTCATCTACATTAGGAGGATTTTTGTGCCAAATAGTCATTATGCACCATAGCTAAGAGACGCTAGTACAAGAAGGCAGCTTTGCTGGAGGCAGGAGGGAAGAAGGTTGATTAAGTAGTAATTTCCAGGTTTTTCAACTGGATGATTATTTCCGCCAGGCTGCACTAGTATCTGTTCTGCTTTCATTGATATGATAGACACAGTTAAAGCTGATTTACATTGGCATAGGGTGAGAGGAAATGCACTATTATTAGTTTGATAGAGATGTAAGTAGATTAGAGGAATGTATAAAATGTCCATTTAGCTATGATTTCAAAACATCGGTACTTTTACGGTGGGAATTAATAAACTAGATTTTCAGAAGTCAGAATAAAATTCAGTATATTTTTACTACCACCTAATTGTAAACTGTCTAAATAGAATCACGAGGGTGAATCCTGTTGATTTATCCGCCAGTAGAGTAGAATTTAAGGTAAATTCTAACAGCAGGTTAAGCAGATTCCGTTTTGCTTCTGAGTTTTTTCTAGTTAAAGTTGGTGTACTTATAATTCATCAGTAACACAATATGGCAGAAGAGCCTATATCTACCTTAACCAAAAAATCAGCCGTTGCGAACCATAGTTCCTCAAGTAAATTTCCATTAGGAATGTTTACTGGATCAATTCGTCCATCTCATCTGATCAATAGTTTAGGTCATCTGTTAGCTGGCTCTTATGCTATAGTTGCAGCTTTACTGAGTGTTTGGGGTGGAGATGCGGTGCAATTGTTGGAAAAGCAGACACCGAGCATTTTTTTTCAAATGCGGGGGCCAATTACAACTCCAGAAGATATTGTCATTGTGGCTATTGATGATCAATCTATCTCAATACCTAAACAGTACTATAGAACAAATCCTCAACAGTATGCTGAGTTAGAACCACTAACAACTTTTCCCTACAAACGCCAGGCATACTCTCAGATCATAACTAAACTCATGGCAGCCGGTGCGCGGACGGTGGCTTTGGATTTGGTGTTTGATCAGCCTAGTAGTTCTGAAGAAAGCGATCGCCAATTACAGGCAGTTTTAGCAAAATATGGGTCTAAAGTCACCTTAGCTGCGGTTTATGAAAATTCTTCTACCCATCAGGGAGAGTTTTGGCAACTGACACAGCCACACACCAAGTTTAATACAGGAGCAGTATCAATTGGTTCTGTAAATTTTCCTGTAGAAATTGACGGCAAAATCCACAGCTTGGCCAGTGAGTTTAACAACCGTTCCGGTATAGAGGAATTACTTCCTAATAAAATTCCTTCCTTTGGGGAAGCGGTGTTAACATCCGCACAAATAAAATATAACTCACCTAAAGGTAAATATATTTACTTTTGGGGTTCCACAGGCAGCTTTACAACTATTCCTTTGTGGTATGTACTAGATGATGACAACTGGAACGGATATTTACAGCAGGGAAAGTTTTTTCAAGATAAAATAGTTTTAATCGGTTATACCGCTAAGTTAGATCAGAAAGATGTGCATCCTGTGGCTTTTTCCCAAAGCTGGCCTTATCCTGAAACTATGCCAGGAGTAGAGATACACGCCAATGCGATCGCTACTTTAATGCACAATAAATCTATTGCTTTAGCTATTGAACATCCGGTATCACATAGTTTGTTTGTATTGCTGCTAGTAGGTAGTAGTGTTTGGGTAGTTGCTAGAACTAAACAAGGCATCAAAAGATTACTGTTAAGCTTAATATTAGCTAGTGTTTGGGGTGGGATTAGCTACATCAGCTTTATACACGGTCAATTGATTTTTCCGACCACTATTCCCATGATAGCGATCGCCTGCGCGGGAATATCCTATCTAGGGGTAGAAGTAGCAGCAGAAAAAATTAAAAAGCAAAAATTGATGATGATCTTCCAAAAGTATCAATCATCCCCAGTTATTCAAGAAATTATTAGTCAACAAGACGACTTACAAGACTTTATTCAACAAAGAAACTTAGCAATTAATGGTAAAATCCTTAGTGGTCGCTACAAAATTTCCAAAGTTCTCGGTGCCGGTGGATTTAGTGAAACATACATTGCTGAAGACATCCAACGGCCAGGAAATCCCCAATGTGTAGTTAAACAATTAAAATTATCTCATCACGCTAAACCAGAAAGTTTAGAACTCGCTAGACGTTTATTTAGTTCTGAAGCCAAAATCTTGGAAAAATTAGGGACACACAATCAAATACCTCAACTTCTGGCTTATTTTGAAGAAGAACAAGAATTTTATTTAGTGCAAGAATATATTATCGGACATCCACTCCATCAAGAATTTGCATCTGGACAAGTTTTAAGTGAAACTGTAGTTATTGAAATTTTAAAAGATATTTTAGGAATTTTAGTTTTTGTCCATAGTAATGGGGTCATTCATCGAGATATCAAACCTAATAATATTATTCGCCGAAATTCAGACTGGAAACTAGTATTAATTGACTTTGGTGCAGTCAAAGAAGTTAGCACTCAAATCTTCACCGATGAAGAACAAAGCGCCTTTACTATTGGTATTGGTACAAAAGGCTATGCACCCAGCGAACAATGTTTTGGTAGACCACAATATAATAGTGATATTTATGCATTAGGCATGATTGGCATTAGAGCATTAACAGGAATAGCTCCCCACGAATTAAACAAAGATATTGATGATGAAATTATCTGGACTCATAAAGCACGAGTTAGTAAACCATTAGCAGAAATATTAAATAAAATGATTTCCGAAGATTATCATCAACGCTATCAATCAGCATCAGAAGTATTAACTGATTTAGATAATATCAATAATTTACCAATCCAACCAAATTTATCATCTAATTATAGTAAGTTAAATACTTTATCTATAGAAGATGATTCTGATAATCCTACAGCAACTTGGGAACAATAATGGCTCTATAGTGTATGCAAAACAATATTTATTGTAAGGTGCTTCAGACTCGATAAATACTAAAAATAAACAAATTTTCTCATATATGACGCACCCTACTTTATTCTTTTTACCATCAAGGGAACGGTAGAACCATTTTATTTAATTATTATTAAATAATAAAAATATAGAATTACTATTTGATTTTTGAAAAATACGTAGGTGGGCATTTATGAAGATAATTCGCTTTTATTCGTAATTTAATCAAGAAATGCCCACCCTACACATACTTAATAAAAGCAAAATTGTAGATGCAAAATTATTAACAGAGAATATCTATATGTCTCTACACGCCTAGTTCAGCTAAAGAAGTTTGACAAGGTGGGAAATTACCAATCATCAAGGGGCGGTTTTTAACTCTGGAAGATAGAATGAAATGATACGATCAAAATAGTTGGCGCGGAATAGGCAGAAACTCGGCTAGATTAACTTGTATTCTCAGTTTAAGAAAATCTAGATGATTGTAAACGTCTAAATTTAGACATTAATCTGCATCCCACCCCAGTATATTTTCCAGAAGCATACCTGAAATATATGTTTACATTTGGCAAACTATGCAACGAATGCAGTAAAATTTCAAGGATCTAATATCTGAGCAAATTGGCAACGGTGCTAATGATCATGGTTTTTCCTGTGCTGAATTAGCTTTGGCCACTGAATTCAAGATACTATATTCTTAAACAGGGTGTAAATACCTCGGCCTGAAATTCACCACTTAAAAGGCAGATGTATTATAACTACCCAGTTATATCCGAGTTTGGTCTAGAAAAGCGTCATATTTTTTATAATCATATAGCCAAACCTTTATTTTCCATCCCCCTTGATTTAGTTCCATAAACTGCCATGCTAAAACTTTTGTTGGGCGACCCCAACGCTCGTAAACTGAAAAAATACCAACCTGACATCACGGAAATTAATCTCCTAGAGGATGAGTTTAAAGCACTTTCCGATGAACAGTTGAAGGGTAAAACCGCCGAATTTAAACAACGGTTGGCTAAAGGTGAAACCTTAGATGACATCTTACCGGAAGCTTTCGCTGTTGTCCGAGAAGCGGGACGGCGAGTGTTAGGGTTGCGGCACTTTGATGTGCAACTACTAGGCGGGATTATTCTCCATACTGGGCAAATCGCCGAAATGAAAACCGGGGAAGGTAAAACCCTAGTGGCGACTTTACCTAGTTATCTTAATGCTTTGACTGGTAAAGGTGTACACGTTGTTACAGTTAACGATTACTTAGCCCGTCGGGACGCGGAATGGATGGGGCAGGTACATAGATTCTTGGGTTTAAGTGTGGGTTTGATTCAGGCGAACATGAATCCCACAGAACGTAAAAGAAACTATGATTGTGATATCACTTATGTTACTAACAGTGAAGTAGGTTTTGACTACCTGCGGGATAATATGGCTACATCTATGGCGGATGTGGTGCAACGCCCGTTTAATTACTGCGTAATTGATGAAGTTGATTCGATTTTAATTGATGAAGCCCGTACACCGTTAATTATTTCGGGTCAGGTAGAAAGACCCACGGAAAAGTATCTGCAAGCGGCGGAAATTGCTTTTGCGCTAAAGAAAGATGAACATTATGAGGTAGATGAAAAAGCTCGTAATGTGTTGTTAACTGATGAAGGTTTTGCAGAAGCAGAACAGCTTTTGGGTGTAACCGATTTATTTAACCCGGAAGATCCTTGGGCGCATTTCATGTTTAATGCGATTAAGGCTAAAGAGTTATTCTTGAAAGACGTTAACTATATTGTTCGTAATGATGAAGTAGTGATCGTTGATGAATTTACTGGTCGGGTGTTGCCGGGAAGACGGTGGAGTGATGGTTTACACCAAGCTATTGAAGCGAAAGAACGGGTAGAAATTCAACCAGAAACCCAAACTTTAGCGACTATTACTTATCAAAACTTGTTTTTGCTTTATCCTAAATTAGCCGGGATGACGGGAACTGCGAAGACAGAAGAGGCGGAATTTGAGAAAATTTACAAATTAGAAGTAACGATTATTCCCACGAACCGCACCAGAAAAAGACAAGATTTGTCGGATATGGTGTTTAAGAATGAAGTTGGCAAATGGCGAGCGATCGCTAGAGAATGTGGAGAAATGCACGAACTGGGTAGACCTGTGTTAGTGGGTACAACCAGCGTGGAAAAATCTGAGTATCTCAGCCAACTGTTAAAACAGATGGAAATCCCCCATGAACTGCTCAACGCTAGACCGGAAAACGTGGAACGGGAAGCGGAAATCGTCGCCCAAGCGGGACGGAAAGGGGCTGTAACCATCGCCACCAACATGGCGGGACGAGGTACTGATATTATTTTGGGTGGTAACTCCGAATACATGGCGCGGTTAAAGGTGCGAGAATACTTGATGCCCCGCATCGTCCGCCCAGATAATGAAGATAATTTTGGTGTGCAAAGGGCTACTGGTTTACCTGGTGCTCATGGTGGTGGCGTGGGTTTTGCACCTGGAAAGAAAGTCAAGACTTGGCGGGCTTCTCCTGAGATTTTCCCCACAGAAATATCTAAAGATGCGGAAAAGATATTAAAGGATGCGGTAGAAGCGGCGGTGAAGGAATATGGCGATCGCGCTTTACCCGAACTAGAAGCGGAAGATAAAATCGCGGTAGCTGCCGAAAAAGCCCCCACAGACGACCCAGTAATTCAAAAATTGCGGAATGCTTACCAGCTTATTAAGCGGGAGTATGAAGAGTTCACAGACAGCGAACATGATGAAGTAGTACAGTTAGGCGGTTTACACGTAATTGGTACAGAACGTCACGAATCACGGCGGATTGATAACCAGTTGCGCGGACGTGCGGGCAGACAAGGCGACCCAGGTTCAACGAGATTTTTCCTCAGTTTAGAGGATAACTTATTGCGGATTTTTGGAGGCGATCGCGTTGCCGGATTAATGCGGGCTTTCAACGTTGAAGAAGATATGCCGATTGAGTCGGGAATGCTCACCCGCAGCTTAGAAGGCGCACAAAAGAAAGTAGAAACTTATTACTATGACATCCGTAAGCAGGTATTTGAGTACGACGAAGTAATGAATAACCAACGTCGCGCCATTTACGCCGAACGCCGACGGGTGTTAGAGGGTCAAGACCTGAAGGAACAGGTAATTAAATATGCTGAAAAAACGATGGACGACATCGTAAATTATTACATTGACCCTGATTTACCTTCGGAAGAGTGGGAGTTAGAAAAGCTGGTTGAAAAGGTTAAAGAATTTGTGTATTTGCTGTCTGATTTACAGGCTAACCAGTTGGAGGACATGGGTGTAGGTGAGATTAAAGCCTTCCTCCATGAACAAGCGCGGATAGCTTACGACATGAAGGAAGCGCAAATAGACCAAATTCAACCGGGTTTAATGCGTCAAGCTGAAAGGTTCTTTATTTTGCAACGCATTGATACTCTCTGGCGTGAACACTTGCAACAAATGGACGCATTACGGGAGTCTGTAGGCTTGCGGGGTTACGGACAGAAAGACCCGTTAATTGAGTATAAGAGTGAGGGGTATGAGTTATTTTTAGACATGATGGTGAATATCCGTCGTGACGTGGTGTATTCGCTGTTCATGTTCCAACCTCAGCCGCAACCAATGGTACAAACATCATCTGAGATGGTGTAAGAAAAATATAGCTCACGCAAAGACGCAAAGACGCTAAGGTGTTTTTTGCGTTTTTGTTTTACAGTAGGGAACAGGGAACAAGGAACAGGGAACAGGGTTAAAAGTTTCTTAGTATAAAGCTTTGTTCCAAAAATTTGTACCTCATTTACCTGAAATATGCTGTATCAAAGAGGTGTTTTTATGAGTGTTCAAGAATTGGAAAATCAAATTCTTTTATTATCTGCAACGGAAAAGGCTGCTATTATTCAAAGTCTCACGCAAGGTATTAGTAATGGGGCTAAAGGTATTAGTAAAACGTCTGGTGTTTGTGGTGGGGAGGCGTGTATTTCGGGAACAAGAATAGCAGTTTGGTTGTTAGTAGAAGCCCGACAAATTGGCATTAGTGAGGCTCAACTTTTGCAAGATTATCCTCATATTAGTGCTGCTGATTTAGTCAATTCTTGGGCTTATGCTGATGCTCATCCAGAAGAAATTACAGATGCTATTTATAATAATTAATTTACAAAATAAAATATTTTTAAACATAACATTATTGAATTTGCTTCTGATAATGAAATAGTGTAAAATTAAAAGCAACCTATAATAATTAACACTAAATTCTGTGCTTGATTACATTACCGCAAATCTGCCACTATTTGCTGATTTAGACCGAAAGTTAATAGTGAAATTACCAGAGATTGAAGAAGTAAATTTAGAACAAGCTAATATTATTATTAATGCAGAAGCTTTACAGGCTTTACAAAATTTACCCAATGGATTAGTGCAAACAGTTGTTACTAGCCCACCTTACTATGATCAGCGTGATTATGGGACAGATAAACAAATTGGTAATGAAGAAAGTCCAGAAGAATATATTAAACATTTGGTAAAAATATTTGATCAAGTAAAAAGAGTTTTAAGAGAAGATGGGACATTGTGGTTAAATTTAGGTGATAAATATATAGATGGAAGTTTAGCGGGATTACCTTGGAGATTAGCGTTAGCACTAAAAGAAAAAGGTTGGATTTTGAGGTCTGATATTATTTGGTATAAACCCAATGCAATGCCATCTTCTGTAAAAAATCGTCCGACAACTGATCATGAATATCTGTTTTTATTTGCTAAAAATCCAAAATATTATTATGATGCGGATGCTATTCGTGAACCTCATGTAACTTTTTCGGAAAAAAGCAAAATGAAGGGAGGACGTAATCATCTTGGTAAAGTAAATGGTACTCCTGAACAGGGAAAAAATACAGGTAACTCTAATTTACATAGAGGTAGATGGGATCAAGCTTTTCATCCCAAAGGTAGAAATAAAAGAACTGTTTGGGAAGTTCCTTTATCTAAATTTAGAGATGCTCATTTTGCAGTTTTTCCAGAACAATTAATAGAACCATGTATTTTAGCTGGTTCTCCTGAAGGGGGAATCATTCTTGATCCTTTTTTTGGTTCTGGAACAGTAGGAATAGTTGCAATGAAAAAAGGACGTAAATTTATTGGTGTTGATATTAATGAAGAATATTGTAGTATTGCTGCCAAACGAATTTTTTCTGCGTGAATATTTTATTGTATTTGTTGAAATACAGGTAAAAGTTTTGTAAGTTCTTGAGCCAATAACGGTTCTACAACCATAATTTGATTAGGATTTTTATTGATATAGATAAAATTTTTGCAGCCTAAAGTGTTTATATCTCCTTGCCAAGATTCTGCAATAATAATCGGAATACAGGTTAATCCTAAATTTTGTGCTGTGGTTATGGCTTTATATATGTCTCTAGTAAATAAATTAGCATGACCACCTCCCATAGTTTCACGAGTTTTTACAGGAATTAAAATTGTTCCTTGTGTTCCGCTAACTTTTATGTCGTATGTTTCATTACCTATTTTAATTTGTGTTTCTTCAACTGTAAGCTTAATGTTATTAATTGTCAATATTTCTTGAATATTTCTCCGCACAATTGCTTCAAATAAAGTTCCTTTAATTGCTCGACGACTTCCTTCTAAACGCTCCATCATAACTTCAGCAATAGTCCACCATTCCCATCTTTCTTTTTCAGGTAAAATATCAGCAACGTATTGACGAACTTGATTAATGATTTCGGCTTTGCGCTCGTTAGGTGACTTTCCTTGAACTATTTTTATAAAACTTTGTAAACGTTGTTGTGGAGCATCACGAAAAATCCAACCCAACATTAGCCATTTAGCTTTAGTTGAACTACATGGACGGCCGACACCATCATATAAATTTATGTGATCAGGAATTTTACGTTCTAAATACTTTTGTAAAACTGTTTTTGCTTTTAATGAATCTTGTTCTATGACAAATTCATATAGGCTTGAATAATTTTGTGTTTTTAAAAAGCTAATAAAATCATCAAAAAACGGTTTATTTGAATTAGTGATTATTGCAAGATCCTTAAGACGTATGTTTTCTGGTATTTTATTCATCAAATAATTCCCTAAGTGAAATATTCAAAGCATTTGCTATTTTTTGGATATTGATCAGGCTGATATTTCTTTCACCGCGTTCAACTCCTCCAATATAACTGCGGTCTAATCCACTTAAATGTGCTAAATTCTCTTGAGATATTCCGCGAATTTGCCGAAGTTGACGGATGCGATCGCCAAATTTTTTTCTAATATCTTGGTTTTCTAGTGTTGTCATAAACACCATTTAAAATTAATGATGTTTATAAGTCCACAGACTTTAAGTACCATTTAAGTAAATATAGAGAACAAGACCCAACATCATCAAGATTGTGAATGATTTTTACTAATCCTGTAAAAGTTTTATCTAAGCTAAAAATAAATGATAAAATATAATTATCAGTCAAAAGGTTTGACTTTTCAGATCGTGGTAGCTAGGTCTGCCCTTGTCTGACTTTAATTATTTGTATCAAAAATTATGGCTACGTCTCTTATTAGCCAAATAGTTGAAGAATTGGAAATTTTACCTGAAGATTTCAATTTATTCGCAGTTTAAAAGGTTCAAAAATTAAAGGTGTTGCGGGTAAAGAACTATTAAGTTTTGCTGGTTCAATTCCCAAAGAAGATTTACAGCTAATGAGTGCTGTAATTAAAGAAGATTGTGAACGGATTGATTTTGATGAATGGTAAATATTGATTCAAGGTTATTTTATTATTAACATAACCCGCCCTGAAATAAATTAGCCTGCGGCAACGCTGTGCGAACGGGCTAATAGCTCAAGTCCGTTAAAACGGGCTATAAAAATTTTTTGTTAGTCGTCTTGAGACGACTTTTGCTATTAGCCTCAGAATTCATCTGAGGGGGGTTAAGGATACAACCTACTACCACCACCGACAACGCCGATTTTATGACGGTAGGAAAGTTCTGTGCCAAACCAGCCGGTAATACTGGTTAATGTTCCTACAATCAGGGAAATTAATAAACCCCAAGGTAATATACGCGCTTCAGGATTACCAAACCGCAGTAAAAAGTTAATGAGGGTGAGGGAAAGCAGAGAAACATTCAGAACTAAATGCGCCCAACCTGCGAAGCGTTTACGAGCGCGTTCTATTTGCAGGAAGTCGGTTAAACCGATAATTGAGGCGATGATACCTGTAACTAAGCCTGACCCAATTAACCATAAAGAAGCCCTAGCCCAGAAAAAGTCCCGTGTTAACCAGTAACCGAAGTCACTCCCTAATGCTGCGGCTAAAAAGGCGATGGGAAAGATGATACTTAACGGGTGGAGGGGATGTCCAGCGATCGCTACTGTGCTCGGTACTCCACTATCTCTATACTCTCGATCATCACTTTCAATAATCGGCGGAACATTGGGAAAAGGTGTAGAACTGCTTTCTGTTGTTTCCATAATTTTCATCCTCTGATTTACGATGAAAGATTGACTTAATGTTTATGAAAATCTGTTGATGCAAAAGATATTTTTTAGATGTTATTTAATTGCTCATAATCCTAATTATTATGTAACTATCTTGGAGTCAAGATAGAAAATTATCAGCGAGAATTTATCTATCCAATGGCAGAAAAAATTTTAACTTTCTGCCAAGATAACTAGAGGTTGTATAACTTCACTGATTAATTAAGCAGAACAACGTACAAGAATAATCAAATTTTCTATCTAAAGTTAAAAAGACGATCACTCAAAAGAAAGATGAAGCAATCTAGATATTTATGGCATTCTGAGATAGGTAATTAAAAAGAGAGTTCATTCAAAAATCTAAATAGAGGATTTAGAGTGAATTCCGGTTGTATAACACCTAAAATAGAGGGTTTCGACCTCTGAATTTTTTACATAAATAGTAGAATTCTTTTTTGAGGAGAATTAAAAATGGTAGCCAGTCTAGATGATACCAAGCGTAATGCTATCGCCGTAAAATTAGCGGATATGAAATTAATTCAGCAACTGCTGATTGAAAATGAGCAATTATTTTTGAGAGAATCTACTGATGGAGATATATCTGAAAATATTCGCCGAATGTTAGATGATGACCAAAAAAATTTAGGCGTTATTGATACGGTGATTGTGCAATATGGTATTCATGGCGAACCAGCAAGCACAATCCAACAATTAGTTGATCAAATACGCCAATGGATGCAGGGCAATGAATTAAGCTTTTATCAAAAAGTTTTTCAACATGAATTGTTGAAACATCAGCAAGTAATGAGTGGTGTTTTAATCCATAAAGCTGCTCAAAAAGTTGGTGCAGATGTGATGGCCGCAATCGGTCCTTTAAATACTGTTAACTTTGAAAACCGTGCTCACCAAGAACAACTCAAAGGTATTTTAGAAATTTCAGGTGTACGGGAACTGACCGGGCAGGAAGTAGATCAAGGAATTTGGGGTAGGGTACAAGATGCGATCGCCGCAATTAGTGGTGCAGTTGGTAGTGCTGTCACTCAAACCACCGAAAAACAAGATATGAACATCCAAGATGTCTTACGGATGGATCATAATAAGGTAAATATCTTATTTACAGAATTGCTACAAAGTGATAATTCTCAAAAAATACAAGAATACTTTGGGCAAATTGTCAAGGATTTAACAGCACATTCTTTAGCTGAGGAAGAAGTAGTTTATCCGAGAGTGCGGCCATTTTATGGTGACGCTAACACCCAAAAATTATATGATGAACAAGCTAGTTGGCGGATGATATTTGAAGAACTAAGAAATATTAATCCATCAGCTCCCGAATTTAAGGACAGAATCAGAAACTTAAGGGATGATGTGATGGATCATGTCCGTCAGGAAGAAAGTACCATGTTTGCCGCAATTCGTAATAATCTCACTACCGGCGAAACTGAGGAATTAGCAACACAATTTAAAGCCGCTAAAGGTAGGATTCAGGAACAAGCTGGAGGAACTAAAACAGGGGCTAATGTTTAGTCATTTCTGATTATTTGCAATTTACCTAAATAGGCGATCGCCTCCTGCAAATCTTGGGAATGCGATCGCCTTATTTAATATCTATAATTTCAGTAGCTAATATAACAAAGTGTATCTAGACAGGCTAATGATGATAAAATGTTACTAATCTTAAATGCTACAAAAGTAATGTGGTAATATCTGAGTTAATCTGTTATACAAGTTAGTAAAAATGAAATGGTTAATTTTTACGTGTATAGGAGTTGGCATCAGTTGGGGATTAATGGCAAAGCCAGCCCAAGCGGATGAATGCCAAGCAATTGCAGGTGAATCACAGCGTTTTAATACAATCAATGAGAATGGGGTGATTGTTTTAGGACAATCATATACTAACCCCTATGTTGTAGTAGTACCCGGAAATAAAACTAGAGAACTGCAAGCTATTAGACAATGTGTTCCAGATGCCTTTGTCTCTCAAAATCGGTTAGGGGTATATATTCACGCAGGGTCATTTCGGGATTATACTACAGCTAAGAGGTTAGAAAGGGTTTTGCGATCGCGCAACCTCGATGCCAGGATTGTCTACTTCCGACGTGGTAGAAAATGAGTAATTTCCTCATCAAAATCAGTTGAGATTATTTTCTCTTACGGAATAAATACTGAAATCATCTTGGCAAATTTGGGGCAATAACTCTACTTTCTAACTAGCGTTATTACTCAAATTTGGTCACGAAAGATGAAAAAGTTTTATTCTATGTTAGTTTTTACCCTCATTACAATCATGATCAGTCAAGCATTAGCTGAAGATAGTTTAAAGGTGAGGGTAAATCGTTGGTTAGAAGTTCGCAGTATTTCTGGAAATGTAGTTTATCAAAGTTCTCAACGTAGTAAACCTGCCACAATAGGAACTAAGCTAAATCAAATCGGTGAGAAAATTACCACAGGTAAAAATTCCAAAACTCTACTAGCTTTAGATACAGGTGTAGGTTTTATAGAAGTTGCGGAAAATACTACACTCCAAATCAAAGAAATGGGTAAAACTAATAATGGCGGACTGCTCACTGATTTACAAGTATCTGGAGGACAGATAAAGTTAAAATTGCGCCGATTTACAAATCAAGATTCTCGATTAAGAATTGAAACACCAGCAGGTATCACAGGAGTTAGAGGTACAGAGTTCGGTATCAGTGTACAGCCAAATGGTAAAACAGGAGTAGCGACTTTAACGGGTAGCGTAGTAACATCCGCAGAGGGTCAAAGTGTAAATGTGAATAAAGGTTTTCAGAGTTTAATTATTCCTGGTGAACCACCAACACCACCCGTAAAATTACGAGATAATCCAAATTTAGAGTTACAACTATTAGCAGATATTGGTAATCAAACAGCCCAAGTTGTGGGTAAAGTTGACCCAGTAAATTTACTGCTTATAGGCAATCAACCTGTAAATACTAATCGTGAAGGCTTTTTTGATGTTACCGTAGCCATGCCACGCGATCGCCAAATTTCCGCTAGTGTAATTACACCTTTAGGTAAACGGCAAAATTATGAATTAGCTGTACCTTAAAAAGTATAAAAATGTTTACTATAGTAGTATTTAAACAAATTCGCAAATTTTTGAGGTCATCACTTCCTGGTTGGCTGGCTATGCTACTGGTCATTTCTTGTCAATGGCTAGGATTTTTTCAGCCATTAGAATTAATGACTTACAATTACTTGTTTCAGCTACGAGGAGAAATAAACTGGAATGAGAGAGTAGTAGTAATTGCTATTGATGAATCTAGTTTGCGTCAATTAGGATATTTCCCTTGGCACAGAAAAATCTATACTCAATTATTAGAAATAATAAATCAATCTCAACCCAATGTAGTAGCATTTGATATCATTTTTTCTGAACCTAGCCCAAATTCTCAAGATGACCAACTCCTAGCCAAAGCTATAGAAAAACATGGTAAAGTTATATTAGCTAGAGCTTGGGACTATGAGCAAGAAAAATGGTTGCCATTAGACCAATTTACCCAAAAAGCTTTAATTACTGCCCATATTTTAAGAGAAAATGATCCTGATGGAATTACCCGTAAAGTTCATCCCCAAGTCTGTGGAAAAGGTGGGAAGTTAATGAGGAAAAATGGCGAAGATGTCATTTCTTTATCATTACCTCAACTATGCCAAACTGATAATCTCATTGCTGACCAAATTCCTGAAAATGCTGGTTCTGAGGTTTTTCCGGCTTTGGGAATTGCAGCACTAGAAGCATACAGTACCTTTGCTGACATTCCTCAATTACCTAATTTAGAACATCCTTTATGGTTGAACTGGATTAGTAAAATAGAAAAAATGCCCCGTTATTCTTTAGTAGATGTGATTCAAGGACGCATAACTAAAGATAAATTACAAAACAAAATTATTTTAGTAGGTGTTACAGCATTGGGTTTGGATGGTACATCTACACCTTTTGATTCTCAAACAAGTGTAGGTAGTATCATTATTCATGCTACTTTAATTAATAATATTTTAAATCAAAACTCTCTCAGATTCTTAACTTCTGGGATTTGGATCATTTTCTTGCTATTGTTGGGTCCTGTCCTCAGTTATTGCTTGACTAATCGGAGTAATATTCATCAATTAATTATCGTCTTGAGTGTATATTTTATTTGGTTGATTTTTAGCTTGTTAATGTTAAAATTAAATTATTGGTTGCCTGTTGTAGCCGGATTAGTCCTAATTATTATTACTATGAAAATGGTTATATTGTATGATCATTTTCGACTAAAACTAGAAAATAAAAATTTGTATTTATTAGCTATTTATGATGGACTGACTAAAATTCATAATCGCCGCAGTTTTGATGAATATTTACAACAAGAATGGAGACGGATGGCACGAGAAAAATTACCTATATCTTTGATTTTATTAGATGTGGATTTTTTTAAAAAATATAATGATACCTATGGACATCAAGAAGGAGATAGTTGTTTACAAAAAGTTGCCCAAACTTTAACTAAAGCAGTTCAAAGACCAAGTGATTTAGCGGCCAGATATGGAGGAGAAGAGTTTGTAATAATTTTACCAAATACAAACTTGCTAGGTGCGGAAATGGTAGCAGCAAATATTCGTCAGCAAATCAAAAATTTAGCTATAGTTCATTCTGCTTCCTCTGTCAGTGATTATGTAACCATCAGTATGGGAATTGCTGTGATCATTCCCAGTTATAATTTACCACCCACAACATTAGTGAAAGCGGCTGATGAAGCACTTTATCAATCAAAACAATTAGGACGCGATCGCTTTACAACCATTCATCTGTGATATCTTGCTGACTTATATCAACAGACTGGCGTTAAAAATAAGATGATTAGACAAGCATATCAAGCTGATGTTTTAGTAGTTGGTGGGGGAACCGGTGGAACTTGTGCAGCTATTCAAGCCGCACGCAGGGGTGCAAAAACTATTCTAGTCAGCGAATTCCCCTGGTTAGGCGGAATGTTAACATCAGCAGGAGTATCTGTACCTGATGGAAATGAATTGGCAGCCTTTCAGACAGGTTTATGGGGTGACTTCTTACAAGAATTGCGACGTAGACAACCGGAAGGATTAAATCACGCTTGGGTAAGTTTTTTTAGCTTTGATCCGCGCATTGGTGCACAAATTTTCGCTGACTGGGTACGCGAGTTACCCAACCTCCACTGGATTTCGGGACAAGTGCCTTTAGAGGTGCAAAAACAGGGAGACTGTATTACTGGAGTAATTTTTGCTGATTTCACCATCACCGCCAAAATAATTCTTGATGGCACAGAATTGGGGGATTTATTAGCTTTAGGGTCAGTTCCCCATCGCTGGGGCTGGGAATTTCAGTCAGAATGGGGAGAACCTAGCGCCCCTATTAGCCATAATAAGTTAACTCAAACCTATCCAGTGCAATCACCCACCTGGGTAGTGTTAATGCAGGAATTTGACGATAATTCAGCCCCGGAAATTCCTTCTGCTCCTAATTATGATCCTTCCTTGTTTGCTGGCGCTTGGGATAACTATGGTGCAGCAGCTTTTTTAAATTATGGTCGCTTGCCAGGGGGAAAGTTGATGATTAACTGGCCTATTTGTGGCAACGACTACGGCTATAAACTGGGACGTTTGGTAGAGTCGGATTTAGGAAGAGATGAGTTTCTCCAAGAATGTTTTTGGCATAGTCAAAACTTTGCTCATTTCATTCAAACTCAACTTGGTAGAGGCTATGGCTTGGCAGAAAGGGTTTTTCCTAGTGCTTCTCCAGCCTTTGCACTACATCCTTACTACCGGGAAAGTCGCCGTCTACAGGGCTTAGTTACAGTTTGTGAACAAAATATCCTCCCCCGGATAGGCGATCGCACTACCTCTGTTGCACCTATATTTACAGATACAGTAGCTATTGGCAACTATGCCAACGACCATCATTATCCAGGGTTTGAGTTACCATTACAACCTAAATCTATCCGTTGGGGGGGACGTTGGACTGGTACTCCCTTCACCATTCCCTACCGTTGCTTGATTCCCGCTACTACCGATGGTTTGCTAGTTTGTGAAAAAAATATTTCCGTGTCTCATATTGCGAATGGGGCTACCAGACTGCAACCTGTAGTCATGGGTATTGGTCAAGCTGCCGGAATGGCTGCGGCTTTGTGTGTAGAGTTCAAATGTCAGCCCAGAGATTTAGAAGTGTGGTTGTTACAGTCTGCGTTACTGGAAAGCGATCGCTCAAAAACCTCTATCGTGCCTTTATTCAATCTACCAGTCCATCATCCAGAGTGGCTCAAATGGCAATATTATTATCTAGATCATCCAGAAACCTATCCTGATAGTGGTAATTGTCCTTGTTTATTAGTGGAAGAGAGTAATTACCAAAAGTTTGATTTTTTGACAGGTATTTTCTCTCGTCTCGACCAACAAAACTACCAAGTTACTATTACCAAACCTTCGCAATTGGTAGGGCAAAATTGGCAACTAGTAACTTGGCAATCTTCTATTGACTCTCTCTTACAAACTCTTCCCCACCAAGCAATGATTAATGTTTGGGGTAGCCTAAATTCATCTGGTAAATGGTTCATTGTCGAACATCTCGACAAAGTATTAAATTGATTTTTGTTCAGTCAAATACAATACTTTTTAATAAATTGTCCGGATGCCTATATAAAAGCTCAGTATCAGTGAATTGGAGAGTTCTAAAATAGACATCTACTATGCGTGCTGCAATTTCACTTTTAGTATTGAGTTTGCTATTCGGCTCCTTAGCCGCGAATTATGAAGCGTTTCTTACTCATTTATCCCTTATGTTGACTCCTAATTTTAGTTCAGATTTGCTGACTGCTGGAACTAATAAACCTAAACCCAATCAGCCAGAAAACCCTATTCCTCATCGGGGCAGTGGCCGCAGAAGTTTCAATACATATCTGGGCAATTTTTCTTCTGCTGCTTAATTATTAGCTCGTAAAACTTTGGATGAGGAGGATTAGTTGTCACAACTAAATCTCAATTCCTATCTACCAGGATGTTAATCATACTTGAGACTATTTCTCAAACAGAAATATCAACGGTTACAGCACTACATAACTCGTCAATTGTTCCTGCTTTTTCTCTCTCTGACAGAGAAATAAACGGTTACAGCACTACATAACTTATTAATTATTCAGAATTCCTTATTTCTCTGACAGAGGTTAACAGTTGAATCACTACACTACTCAGCCAATATTCAATATTCCCGAAAAGCTTACGGTAATTGTGTAAATATCGGCGTGTATTAGTGAATTAGACACTAATACACGTAATAATTCCCAAATCTATTCACCGAGCGAATAGGGTTGAAATACAACAGGGGAATCAAAGAAAGAAATTATCTTTCTGCTGGCTGTAAATCTTTACTAATTAGTGTAGTGAGCGACTTATTAATCTGAACAGATAGGTATTTCTGCATTACCTCATGCTGGTTTATGGGCAATAATATACTTGCTCATAAAGTGAATCCGTGTCTCGATCTGCTCAAATCCTGCCTTCTCTAAACGTTCTACCAAATTATCAGTAGTGTAATGCTTATAGTAGGGTTCATGGAAACTAGAAGGAAAATTATTGATCAAAACGGCTAATTCAGGTGCATCACCCATCTGAATTGAATCACAAATAATGAATACTCCTCCTGGTTTTATCACTCGAAAGCATTGCTCAATTACTTTTTGACGTACTGATGCTGGTAATTCATGAAAGAGGAAGACAGAAGTTACAGCATGAAAATAGTTATCCAAATAAGGTAACTCTTCAGCGTTTGCTTGTAAAAGTTGTGGCAATTCTCCAGGAATTTGTGATAATAGTTCATTGGCTTTGCGTAAATAAGCCGATGACAAATCTAGCCCAAATAGTGACGCTTGTGGTAAGGTAGCTCTGATAAATTTTAAAGTTCTTCCTGTACCACAAGCTACATCTAAAACCCGAATTTGTTTTTTTGGTAAATAATCAAAAACTTCTAACTGATGTTTTAAAGGCGCAAGAATACGCCGTCGCATAGCATCAGCTGTACCACTAAATAATATTTCTACTTGCAGGTCATACAAATCAGCCGACAAATCACTTAAATAACCATCAGTTTGATAATGGAAGTTTTGTAAATAATAGTTGGGATAACCCTCTTGATCTATTTCTTGAGCAAATTCTTGATTCTTCTTTTGTTCCATTCGCTCCCAAATGGAAAACATATCTAAACACAACATGGGATAATAGCGCAAAAAATTTTCCCAAGAGTTCTCAAACAATAAACTGGTGGGATATATACCAGCCGTTGCATCTTGCCAGTCTGTCTCTAGCAACTGTTCTAATCTAGCTTGTACTGCCCATATTACAGATGGGGGTACGTGCTCCTCTAAATTTGCTAAAGAGGGATGAATAAGGTTTTTTAACTGAGATCCAAAACTTCTGTGAAAGAAACCAAAGTAATTTTTTCCTTGTTGCAAGGTTTTGTAGCTTAACTTTTCCAATGTATCAAGCATAAAACAAGAATTAACTTTTGTTAACTTAATTAATTATAAGTAATTAGGCAGAATTAATTACTCAACTTATTTCCCTGTTCCCTGTTCCCTGTTCCCTGTTCCCTTGCAACACGTAGGAAATTAATTTTGCACGACTACTTGTATAAATTTTTACTCAAGAATACCCCTTTTTCTCCCGTTAAGGACAAGGATACAGAAGATAGGAGAATCCTCGGTTTTTCAATCCAAAACCCAAAATCCTCAATTGAAAATTGAACGAACAGAAGGAAAAATGCTTGTTTTTACAGTTTTTACAACTAAAAAATCAGTTTTAACAAAATGAGATGTTTTTAAATAAACAAAGTTTTGATTAATCTAGTTTGGATATATAAATTAAATTTGTCTAAGTATTTTAACTTAAAACGTGATTTGAAGCTTTATCTTTCAGCTATTAGCAACATAAATAGTTAATCCTAAAGGGTTAAATGATGTGGAATAGATCAGATAATAACTAAATTGTAAATTTTTGTTTAAAAAACTAGATTCCGTAACATAAGCTACAGAATTTCTGTTATTCTAATTTTTGTAAGGATAATTAACCTTTTATCTCTAAAACATCACTAATTAAAAAAGAGGTCAAACGTATGTCTATTCAAGAAAAATCCCGTGCATTAATGGTGCGTCAATACCAACAAGTTAAAAACCGTCAACAATCCATGCTCCTACGCACCGCACAAGAACTCGGTTTACCTGAAGAAGTTTCTCACTATTGGAATCCCATTCAAGGGAAAATTGACCAAGCAACCCGCAGTCTCTATGGCAGCAGCCATGTAGCAATGAGTTAACATCAGGGAGCAGAGGGGGTAAAAAGATTTTAGATTTTGGACTTTAGATTTTGGATTAATGAGTTCTTCATCTTTCTTATATCTGTTTACTCAAACTTTGATGTACAGATTAAACGTAGGGACATGGCAGTGCCATGTCCTTGGCAATGTCTACCCCCTTCCCCATCCCTCAACAAAAAAACCACCCCAAAGGGTGGCTGTGATTACAAAAATGCTAAATTGAGCAATTAGCAATCGTAATAGAGATAGAACTCATAAGGATGTGGACGCAATTGCATTGGCTTAACTTCATTAGCCAGCTTGTAATCAATCCAGTTCTCAATGAAATCTTGAGAGAATACACCTGTTTCAGTTAAGAAAGCGTGGTCATTTTCCAAAGCTTCCAAAGCTAATTCTAGAGAACCAGGAGTAGAAGGAACTTTAGCCAGTTCTTCAGGAGAAAGTTCATAGATATTTCTATCTAAAGGTTCACCAGGGTGAATTTTGTTCTTAATCCCGTCAATACCAGCGCACAGCATAGCCGCAAACGCCAAATAAGGATTAGAAGTAGCATCAGGACAACGGAACTCTAACCGCTTGGCTTTGGGGTTAGTTCCAGAAAGAGGAATCCGCACAGAAGCAGAACGATTACCTTGAGAGTAAGCCAGATTTACTGGAGCTTCATAACCAGGTACAAGACGCTTGTAAGAGTTAGTGGTAGGATTAGTGATAGCCAACAATGCAGGAGCGTGTTTGAGGATGCCACCGATGTAATACAACGCCATGTCACTCAAACCAGCGTATTTATCACCTGCAAACAGAGGCTTACCATCTTTCCAAATAGACTGGTGAGTGTGCATACCAGAACCATTATCACCAAACAATGGTTTAGGCATAAAGGTGACAGTTCTGCCGTATTTCTTAGCCACGTTCTTGATGACATATTTGTAAGTCATCAACCAGTCAGCAGCTTCAATCAACTTACCAAAACGGAAACCTAACTCACACTGACCACCAGTAGCCACTTCATGGTGTTGCTTCTCAATGGGTACACCGCATTTTGCCATTGTTAATAGCATTTCTGTACGGATATCTTGGAAAGTATCCGTTGGTGCAACTGGGAAATAACCTTCCTTGAAGCGGGGTTTATAACCCAAGTTGGGGCCTTCTTCTCTACCAGAGTTCCAACGACCTTCTACAGAGTCTACATAGTAGTAGCCAGCATTAGCGGTTTGGTCAAAGCGGATATCATCAAAAATGAAGAATTCTGCTTCTGGTCCAAAGAAAGCTGTATCACCCAAACCTGTAGAAACTAGATAATCTACTGCTTTTTGAGCAATTACACGGGGACAACGGTTGTACCATTCACCAGTGCGAGGCTCTTTAATGCTACAAATTATGCTTAATGTTGGCTCTTGCATGAACGGGTCGATCCAAGCAGTGTTGGGATCTAACACCATTGTCATGTCAGATTCTTCGATTCCTTTCCAACCGCGAATACTGGAACCGTCGAAAGGTACACCATCAGTAAATGAACTTTCATCGATCTGGTTATAGTACACTGTCAGGTGTTGCCAAGTTCCTGGTGTATCAATAAACTTCAGATCAATCATCTGAATATTTTGGTCTCGAATCATCTTCAAGACATCTTGTGCGGTTGCCATTATTACTCCTCCTGTAGCCAATGTCCTAAATTTAAACCAGGATTTCCCAAAGCATCCTAACCTTAGAGTTCCGGCCTCAGCTGTGACACACCTGAATTATCGTAGATACTATAGATTGACAAATTTTGTAGTCTAGGTTACAGATTGCCTTGATTACAGCTTATATTAACCTTTATCTGGCAATCTGTACAAAACTAGAAAGTTCATCTCAATCGGGGTCAACTTTGGCATAGAATCCTTAAGTAGAGGATGGATCAGTTTTGTGCCGCATCTATTTTAAATGGCACAAAAATTTACTGGTGCATGATTGCAACCAAATTAATATCAAATCATAGATAGTAATGATTGGGAGAAGAAAAAATGCGTGATGCAGTTACAACTTTGATTAAGAATTATGATGTAGCTGGACGGTACTTTGACCGCAATGCCATTGATAGCCTCAAGTCCTACTTTGAAAGCGGTACAGAGAGAGTAAAAGCGGCTGCTGCTATTAACTCTAACGCCGCAGCTATTGTGAAACAAGCTGGTTCTAAACTTTTTGAAGAATTACCAGAGTTGATTCGTCCTGGTGGCAATGCTTATACAACTCGCCGTTATGCCGCTTGTTTACGGGATATGGACTATTACCTGCGTTACGCTACCTATGCTCTGGTTGCAGGCAATATGAATGTTTTAGATGAGCGTGTATTACAGGGGTTACGGGAAACTTACAATTCTTTAAGTGTACCCATCGGGCCAACAGTTCGCGGTGTACAGATTATGAAAGATATTGTTAAGGAACAAGTAGCAGCTTTTGGTATCGCTGATACTAGCTTTGTTGATGAACCTTTTGATCATATTACTCGTGAGTTAAGCGAGCAAGATGTTTAGAACTTGAGTAATTATCAAAATTTGAACTCGTATCGCACTTTGTTTAAACTGACAAGGTGCGTTTACTTTTCTTAAATATTGGAATGTTTAGAATGTAATCACAATTTGTTCCAATTTATCCAATTTGTTTACTTTTTTTAATATTAAGAATATATACAATATTTTTGTAGCTACATAGCATCACTAGGTCTTCAGTATTGACCTTAGCCAATACCTTCCCCCTAATTTAATCGTAGAGGGGGATATTACCCATATTGGTATTAATTAAGTGGGCTTTTTATGCTAGTTTTAGTGTGCCTGAATTTTGGCGATATCATTGCCAACAATTGTAGATTTATCAATTAGAAAATACGGTTTATCAAGAAGTTTTAGTTAGTTGGTTGGTAGGACAGAGATGGCTATTAATTCTCCAATTTTTTAATAAGGTTCGACTAAAAAACCGTACTGGAAAATCCCAGGAACGCCATCTACATAATCAATAGTACCAAAACATTCTTCCCACTTCCTTAATGCTTGTTCTAGCAAAGGCTGATTTAATAATTGCAGTTCATTATCATCCAAAACTACGACAACATCTTCTTCTGGTTCAGGGTATGGTCCTGTTAGTGGACTGTAATCTTTATTTGCAGGACCAAATATAGTGTAACTAATCTCTAACCATAATCCTGTATTTCTAATTATCGGCGCAATAATATTTAATTCATTACAAGGAAGTCTAACCCAAGTTCTCACAGGTTGTTTTGGAGAGTCTGGGGTACGAACATAGATAAATAAATCAAGGTCTGCTTCAATACGGTAGATAGTAGCTGGAAAATCTCTAATACTATCTAATACATCATTTATATACTGTGCATAAGGGTATTCTCCAGCCCATTCAGTTATTAATACATCAGCATCAAGTTCTGGATCTGGAACAATTGCTACCTTCCAAACGCGCATTAGATGGGAAAAAACTTCCTGTGTTTTGTTAAAGATATTGGCACAACAGGCATTAATAGCTTCTTGAGAACGATCTTCTTGATTCCAAGGTACATTTATTCCCCAAGCATTCCCATCATTGCACCAAGCCCAAGTATCCAATATTGGTTCAGTAGTATAGTCCATCTGTTTAGATTTTTAATTGTTTCAATAAGGTTCGACTAAAAAACCGTACTGGAAAATCCCAGGAACACCATCTACATAATCAATAGTACCAAAACATTCCTCCCATTTTCTTAATGCTTGTTCTAGCAAAGGCTGATTTAATAATTGCAGTTCGTTATCATCCAAAACTACTTCAAAATCTTCTTCTGGTTCAGGGTATGGTCCTGTTAGTGGACTGTAATCTTTATTTGCTGGACCAAATATAGTGTAACAAATAGTTAAAAGTAATCCTGTAATATCAAATATTGGTGCAGTAATTTCTAATTCATTATCGGGAAGTCTAATCCAAGTTTTCACAGGTTTTTTTGGAGAGTCTTGGGTGTGAACATAGACAAATAAATCAAGGTCTGCTCCAACACGGTAGATAGTAGCTGGAAATTCTCTAATACTCTTTAACACATCATTTATATACTGTGCATAAGGATATTCTCCAGACCATTCAGTTATTAATGAATCAACATTTGATGATGACTTCGGCACAATTGTTACTTTCCAAACACGAATTAGAGTGGAAAAAACTTCCAAAGTCTTGTT
>DATGXB010000204.1:0-92108 GCA_035299225.1 Nostocaceae cyanobacterium
CCCTGCCCCTCTGCCCCCTGCCCCTCTGCCCCCTGCCCTCTGCCCCTCTGCCCCCTGCTTAATTCTTCTCGGCTGAGTAAGTATAAAAATTATCAAATGCTCCCACAGTTTCAAATGTGTAACCTGGTAGTAAAGAATCTATTTTGAGTTCTGTACGGTAAACGCTGAAGAGAATATAATTCTGTCTGGTGGTAGTGCTGGTGATAATGTCTCGAATTTGTGGGTTAGCAGAATCTATCAAGCGATCGCAATCCACTTGAACAAACTTTTCTAAAAAATTGGGAGCTTTCTTACAAACATCCGTCTTTAAATAGCCCGTTAATTGCTCCACAGCAAACTTTTCATATTTAGCCTGATCAGGATTGGTTGTGGCCATCGCCATTCCCAAAATTCCCACTCCTGCTACTCCTAAGTATGTCACAATCGTTAAGGCTTTCATAAACTTTCGCGGGTGTCGTACTGCTTCCAAAAGACTAACAAAAAAATTTCTTCGTTCCTAGTCTAAAAAATGTGGATCTTTTTTTAGAGGTGTGTTATAGTAAGGAACGTGAATGGCGAGCGTAGCCAAGAGGTTAAGGCAGTGGATTGTGGTTCCACCACTCGTGGGTTCGAGTCCCATCGTTCGCCCTTGTCTAATTTTATTTACACTAACAGTTCTCCAACATCAGTGTTGCGTCTTTTAAAACCAAACCTACAGCAGCATAGGGCGATTAAAAACATCTATCAAATGCTTTTAGGCGCAACCAAAACTGTTATTAGTATACACTAACAATACAAATTCAGCAAGGCTGTATATCTTAGATAAGTGGATGACAGAAGAGGCCAAAAGTTATTTACCTTCAGCCTCCTGTCTGCTTCACACTGTTAACTGCCACCAAGTTATTCGTCCTACTATTCCATCTGTCAATAAATTACGCTGACTTTGAAAAGCTTTAACAGCTGTTTCTGTCAAAGGGCCGAAAATCCCATCAACTTTAATACCATAGCCATTAGATACTAATAGTTGCTGTAAAATTCTGACAGGAATACCGGAACTGCCAAATCGAAGAATCGGCATAGGTTGGCGATAATACGTTTGATATGCGATTATCAATTCTTTAGCGTTTTTGTCCGTGGGGGGTAGATCAGGACTAGGCGTTAAGTCAGAACTACTTATAAGCTGTTTTTGTTTAATTTGTTTAACTATCTGTTCTCGCTTTGTTGTTAAATTTGTAAATTGATCAGAATCTTTTACATCTGTTTGAATAAACTCAGGCGTTGTGACTTGAGCAGCATTATCTAAATGAGTTGCTTCAGTTTTAGCTAAGTCGTCACCAGCATTGATTTGCTGAAATGGTTGCTGCTCCGGTAAATGAGGTAGATTTGGTGATCGGATTTTGAAAACGCCCGTTATCAGCATTCCGATTTCAGTCATTGTAGTTCATGTCACTAAAACTAACACTTCTTTTGACAATCAAATTTTCCTGATTCCGGAATAGGAAACACTGACAAAAACAAAAAAATCATCACAACTAACCTCTAAGGATGGAGTTTTACTATATAATCTAGAGAATTTCCTTTCCTCTTCCTCTAGTCTCATCAAATTTCCTGCTCAAGAAATTGAGTAAGTTTTACTAATATATGCATTTTATTTAATTTGTGCAAATGATTTTGTGGCTAAAAATTTAGCAATAAATTGATTAATGCTTAACTATTCTATTCTAATTTTTTCACAAGCGATCACTGATTTTAAATTATAAGCGATCGCTTGCTAAAATCACTAACCTATACTATTAGCGACAGGATGGAAGAAGAAAGCAAAACCCAATACCGTATAAGCTGCTAAAAGTAAAGTACCTTCTAACCAATTAGATTTACCATCAGAACTGATAGTATTAGCAATTAATACAGACACAGTTACTGCTACTAATTCAAAAGGCTGAAAATCTAAATCCATAGGTTGTCCAAAAATCCAGCCAGCAATGACTAAAACTGGGGCAACAAACAGGGCAATTTGCATACTTGAACCCACAGCTACGGACAAAGAAAGATCCATTTTATTCTTCATGGCTACTGTTACAGCTGTAGCGTGTTCAGCAGCATTACCAACAATGGGAACTAAAATTACCCCGGTAAATAATGCTGTTAAACCTAATTTTGATGTCGCTACTTCCAAAGAATCAACCAACAATTCTGATTCTAAAGCCACGAATAAAGTACAAACCAAAAGTACACCACTCCATAACCAAAGGTTTGGTTTTTCATGCACTTCCGCTTCTGCTTCTATATCAGCTACCCCTACCTCATAAAGATAAGCATGAGTTTTCATAGAAAATAGTAGGGTAAGTGCGTAAACAAGAATTAAGACAATCGCTACTGCTAACGATAAATTTTGTAAAGTTTTTTCACTGATGCCAATAGAAGTATAATTCATTGCAGTGGGTAACAAAATGGCAATCACTGCTAAGTTCATAGAAGCTGCATTTACCCGCGCTACAATTGGCTGAAATGTTTGTTCTTTGTAACGTAGTCCACCCAATAGCATTGATAAACCCATTACTAACAGCAAGTTACCAATAATAGAACCAGTAATACTAGCTTTGACTACATCTATTAATCCAGCCTTAAGAGCAACTAAAGCGATAATTAATTCCGTGGCATTGCCAAAAGTGGCATTTAATAAACCGCCTAAAGTGGGGCCGACTACCACAGCAATTTCTTCTGTAGCTGCACCCATCCAAGCGGCTAGAGGCAGAATAGCTAACCCCGCAGTGATAAATACTATCAAATCTCCCCATTCTAGAAAATGGGCTGCGAGGGAAATTGGTATAAACAGCAATAAAACAAGGAAAATGAGGCTTTTAGTTGACATTTGCTTACTGTAAATTGAAATTGATGCTGTAAGGAGGCAGTTCGCGGAGCGTTGCCGTAGACTAGGCAGGGGGCAGAAGACAGGAGGATTTTAGATCATAACTTCCTCATCCGTATCCGTTCTACTTTTCGGCTACACCCTACGCTCTATTTGCTGTATTTTGGCGTTAGGTAGTAACTTCTGATAAAGGATAAGAAATTTTTACCACAACTGCCAATTTGAGTTCCTTCCTAACCGCCTATTTGGTTATTTATAAACTTGATGATTGGGAACTTAACAAATATAGAATACTCGCAAATGTTAATCTCTGCTTTTATATTTGCTAATCTAGACTAAAAGTTGTAAAATGAGATTACGGTATAAGTAAAATTTGCAATCATTTGTTGCAAAAGTATGCACAAAAAATAAAATTCTATACCAAAAATAGGTTTTAATATATTAAAAGACCATTAAATTTCACCTATCTGCTTGATATCACTAAGCAATATAAACCAGTAGAGAGGAGTAGTTTAATGGTTGATGGGTTTTTATTTTTGGGAAAAACGCGCCAGCCCAAACTGAAAACAAAGCTAAGACTTGATTCATGAGCAAATAGAGTTTTGTTACATGATTGCTTTTGATACCGGATGGTGAACTAATACCAATGTAAACGGAAATACATAGCATTCTGTTTCGAGAAAATTATCATTTTTTGGATACTAAATACATGGCTGCTGCTAAATTGCCGGTGAAATCTGGAGTTCTATCCACATTAGATCATGACCCTAAACCTCACGCTGAACATGATCCCCTAAAAAAAGCTCAGGGTGTATATGTCACTGTTCATGGTCATTTTTACCAACCACCGCGAGAAAATCCTTATTTAGATGCTATTGAACGTCAGCCTAGTGCTTCTCCCTTCCATGATTGGAATGAGCGTATACACTGGGAATGCTACCGCCCCAATGCTTTTGCGAGGATACTCAATGATAAAAGTGAAGTGGTGGGGATCGTTAATAATTATGAATACATGAGCTTTAATATTGGTCCTACCTTGATGTCATGGTTAGAACGCCATGATGTGGAGGTATACCAACGGATATTAGAAGCTGATGCGAAAAGTTGTCGGCGGTTAAATGGTCATGGGAATGCGATCGCTCAAGTGTATAATCACATCATTATGCCCTTGGCCAATGAACGGGACAAACTAACGCAAATTCGCTGGGGGAAAGAGGATTTTCGCTCTCGCTTTCACCGTGAACCGGAGGGAATGTGGTTAGCTGAAACAGCCGTAGACTATACCACCTTAGCGGCTTTAATTTCCGAAGGAATCCGGTTTATTATTTTAGCCCCCTCCCAAGCACAGCGTTGTCGGTTGATCCCCACCGATGAAAATTCTGATCCCCAATGGCATGAAGTGGGAGGAAGTCAAATTGATCCCACCCGTCCCTATCGTTGTTATTTAAAACCACATCTCAGCCATAGTGCTTCCCCAATCAGCGCCGCTAAAATTCTGACTCCTAGCAGCGTCAAGGGATTACCTTATATTGATATCTTCTTCTATGACGGGCCTATCTCTCGTGATATGGGCTTTAGTGATGTAGTTTATAGTTCTCATCACCTAGCGGGACGTGTTGGGGCCGCAGTGCGCGGGGATCACCGTCAGTCACAGTTAATTTCTGTGGCCACCGATGGAGAAACCTTTGGACATCACAAAAAAGGCACAGAAAAAACCCTTGCTTATGCTTTTATTGGTGAGTTTCCCCGTCATGGTTGGACTGTCACCAACTTTGCTCATTACCTGAGTTTAAATCCTCCTGGGTGGGAAGTTGAGCTCAAACCTGTGACTGCTTGGAGTTGTGCCCACGGTGTAGATAGATGGCAAGATAATTGCGGTTGTGGGGGAGAAGATGGAGTTTGGCATCAAAAATGGCGGAAACCTTTACGCAGTGCCTTAAATTGGTTGCGAGATGAATTAACTCAGGTGTATGAAGAGTATGGCAGACAAGTATTTCGTGATCCCTGGATAGCGAGAGATGAGTATATTCAAGTGGTGCGCGATCGCTCCACTGCCAATGTTACCCGCTTTCTCTCTCGTCATCAAACCCGCAAACTCAGCGCATCCGAACAGATAGACGCTTTGCGTTTATTAGAAATGCAGCGTCATAGCTTATTAATGTTTACTAGTTGCGGTTGGTTCTTTGAAGAACTCTCTCGGCCAGAAGGAACGCAGATTTTACGTTATGCCTCTCGTGCTTTAGAATTAGCAGGAGATGTGGCAGGTGTGCAACTAGAAAAAGGTTTCCTCAAACGCTTAGGTTTAGCACCGAGTAATGTAGAAGCATTTAAACACGGTGCAGAAATCTATCGGCAATTAGTGTTAACTGCTCAAATTAATTTTAAGCAGGTCGCAGCCCAATATGCGATTACTTCCCTATTTAACAATCACAGAAACACCCCTTTAAATTCAGATAGTCCTAAACTTGCACCAAACCATCAAAAACAGGTTTATTGCTATACAGTAAATGAGTTGGACTACCAAATGCAACGACTAGGCGCATTAACAATGGTAGTAGGGCAACTTAAGCTGGTGTCGGATATTACCTGGGAAAGTGAACATTTAGTATTTGCTTTATTCCATTTAGGAGGTTGGGATTTTCATTGCTGCATTCAACCTTTTACAGGGAGGAGGGAATATAGCCAACTTAAAGAAAAACTGTTTAGTGCTTTAAAACAAGCCAGTGCAGCCAAAGTAATTTTAGCGATGACACAGATTTTCGGCGGCGAGAACTTTAGTTTAGAAAATCTGTTTGCGGAAGAAAGGCATCGCATCATGCGAATTTTAAGCCAAGAAACAATTAACCGCTTAGACCAGTTGTATACTCAAACCTACCGGGAAAACTACGGAATTATTATGGCCTTTCATCGGGATGGGTTAGCGGTTCCCAAAGAGTTACAGGTAGCAGCAGAGATTGCTTTAGGCTATCGTTGTATGAATATCTTAACTTCATTAGAACAGGATATTTATGATTTACAACTGAGCTTAAATCATGTAGTAGAATTAGAGGCGATCGCCACAGAAGCCAAACACCTGCGCTGTCAGCTCAACATTGAGGAAGGCAAGCAAATTCTAGAACAGTTAATTACGCGGTTACTGTGGAATCTGTTATATGATGCCAATAGTAGCTTTGAGGATGAAATTCAACGTTTAGAACGTTTAATAGATGCCAGTTATCATCTAAATTTAGGTATTTGTTTACAGCGTTCCCAAGAACTATTCTTTAATTTTTTACATAGTCAAAATATCCCTGGAATCAACAAATTAGAACGGGAAGAAAGTAAATATCAACTGCGTCAATTATTGAAATTAGGACAAAAATTAGCTGTTGATGTTGATACTATTCTCACTAAATTAGGTTGAATACCCCACCTGAGAATTTATTCTCAGACTAATACCAGAAGTCGGCTATTAAGTTTTAGCTTACTTTAGCTATAAGCCTCAGAATTCATTCTGAGGCATTTTTGTTAGTAAGTAATTAGGCAGAATTAATTACACAACTTATTTCCCTGTTCCCTGTTCCCTTGCTTTACGTAGGAAATTAATTTTGCACAACTGCTTATTAGAGAAAGTTTCAATTATTTTCCTTCGCAGAAGTCTTGATAATCTTGTTCTACTTTTTGTGCATATTCCTGTGCATATTGCAACACCTGATCACGCCAACTGGAAACATGAGCAAAATCAATTAACCTATCAGCAATAGCTGAACCTTGTCTTCCCCCGCTACGTAATTGATCCCAAGCTGTAATTTGTCCCATACTTTGTAATAACTTTTCTAAACGGCTGATTTTTCCATCCGCCGATTTTAAACTAACTCTATATTGACTAGGTTGTAATTCTCGCAATACATAAGAATTTTCGCCATCATTGATGATTCCTAATAATGCTGGTGGTGTTCCCTGTACTCGTTGTTGAATAGCCACCACCCGCGCTGCGGGACTTTCCCATGATGGTTGAGTAACAGTTAAATAAGGTTGTAATGAGCTATTTTGTGTCTTCTTTAAATCTAATAAATAATTTTTATCTGGTGAACCTTTCCCCTCAATTAAAATTACATATCTTTCTAAACCTAAACTACTTGTACCAGCAATCCGTTTTTGCACATCTAAAACTTGGAAAAATTCGGGATCATGGCCTGTAGATTCTTGCCAATTAGCAATTAATTCTTTGACTCTTTCTTGTTGTGATTCCGTTGCAGCAGTTGCGTGTTTATCATCAACAACAATCCGACGTTGGCCTTTTTTTTCTTTGGTGCGTTCATCTAAAAATTTTGTCCGTTCTCTCTTTTTTAAACTTTCCAATAAATCCTTAACTAACCCTTTCGCAGTTTCTTTTTCTACTGTCCGTGCTTGTCCTGTAGCTAAAGCATTAGTATAAGCATCTAGATAGATATTACATAAATGTGTCGCTTCTTCATCATCAACTTGTAAAACATGAGAACCCACAACAATGCTAGTTGTAAATCTAGCTAAATCCCATGTACAAGGAGCTAAAACCGCTTCATCAAAATCATTAATATCAAAATAAACTAACCGATTGTCACCTTTATAGCTACCATAATTTTCTAAATGTAAATCGCCACAAATCCAAACAGATGGTGCAGAATTTAAAGGCGAATATTTAGGAAAGTCTTCATAAAATAAATGACAAGTCCCCCGATAAAAACTGAAAACGTCAACCCGCATTTTAGCGTATTTCTGTTTTACCAATGCTTCATCACGTCCAGCATTAAAGGCGTAGATTCTTTGAATTACACTGTTTGTCATAGTTTAAGTTTTTTTAAGTAAGATTTAGATTTTTTACTGTACAGCAAGGCAGATTCAGCGCAAAGTAGATGCAAAGAGGTAATACGGAGAAAAATAAGATTTTGATGCAGGCTTTGATTTTATATCATTTACTGTTTAGATGCAAGGCACTTGATTAAAATAGCAGGCGTTGCTGATTTTTGGGATGAAGAAAATTTTGCATATATTCAAAACCCTTGTAGAGACGTTCCATGGAACGTCTCTACACTCAAAAAACATCCCGCACTTATGCAACGCCAAATAGCATTGTAAGTTTACAAATGAAGATAATTATTAACTGTTATATTCCTAATTCCCTTTGCAGATACTAGACATTTTATTCTTTTGAAAGTTCCTAGACTTAAATTTTATTGTCCTCATTGTCAACATTACCCAACAGAAATATTATCATTTTTAGATTTAAAAAGAAGGCATACACTAGCAGTAGAAGAAGTCACGGTAGATATGTGGGGTGGATTTCCTAAAGTCATCAAAGAAATTTTCCCAAATGCTGTAATTACTTATGATAGATTTCATGCAATGAAACTCATAAATGATGAGCTAAATAAATTAATAAATTCGCTTTGATTAAGAAATTAGGCTAGAAATGCCCACCTGATACAGATTTAATTAAACCAATTCATCAGGATTTACACCTAAATCTCTCAGTTTAGCCGCTAAAAGTTCCGAACGTTCCCAACCAGTGAGTAACAAATTACTTTGATTATCTCACCAACGCAACCAAGGCAAATCCATATTTTGATAAACACCTTGCCAGATTCCCAACTCTACCCCCATTTCCTCAATTGGAAAATGCCCCCGTTCATTTGTGGGTAAAATTTGATAACGACTATGCACTAATTGATAAACTTTTACACTGGCTTTTTTTACTTCATAAATGCCATAATAAGGAACTCTAATCGCTTGTTCATAAACCCAAAATTTTCCGGTAATTGGCGTTTTATCTCGTTCCTCTGCCCCATCTCCAGACACAAATTCTAACACTATCAAAGGTGCAATATATTCTTGCCAAAGCACATAATAACGGCGGGGTTGACCTTTAAAAGTTGGCGGTACATTCGGCACATAAAACCAATCAGGAGCTTCCGCACCTTTTTCCGGTGGTTCAGCCAACCGTCAATAAATCCCGCTATCTTGACCGATACAATATTGCCCATCTGGGTGTAATTTATCCAATATCGGTTTAATAGAATCTGTTAATAATACACTTTGGGGATGTTCTAAAATATTCTGTGAAAATTCCCCATCAGAATCAGGTAATTGTGTGTAGTCTGGTAACAAGATTTTCGGATTTGACGGAGTTGGGTTTGAGGTCATGTCAGCCTCAGCAATGTTGGGGAGTTGCTTTTTTATTTAAACTATTGTAAACTTTATAACTAAACTTTAAAAACACCTTACTATTCATGTATATTAAAATAAAATTGTATTAGGTATAATTTAACTTAGAATTTTAAGTTTTACCTGATTCGCAAACAAAGTATCAGCTTAAGATTTAGTCAATGTAAATTATTCTGTAGTTAGCTAATGATTATTTCTCATATCATACTCAAAAATTGGCGTAATTTTCGCTCAGTAGATGTTGATTTACGTGACAGAGTTTTTGTCGTTGGACCTAATGCTTGTGGTAAATCTAACTTTCTGGATGTATTTCGTTTTCTGCGGGATATTGCTAAACCAGGAGGAGGTTTACAAACAGCTGTTAAAGACCGTGGAGGGGTATCTAAGATTCGATGTCTTTCAGCACGGCAAAATCCAAAGATAGAAATTGAGGTACATATTTCAGATTACTCTAGTAATGAACCTGTCTGGAAATATGCTATTGGTATTACCCAACAAACTAGAGGTCATCGTCAACCTATTTTGGCCTATGAGCGTGTATGGAAAGGAAATGAAAATATAGTTAATAGACCAGATGAAGATGATAAAAAAGATGAGTTACGACTCACACAAACACACTTAGAGCAGATTAGTGCTAACGCAAATTTTAGAGAAATTGCTAAATTCTTTGAATCTGTTCTCTATTTACACCTTGTACCCCAGTTACTTCGTTATCCAGAAGCATTTTCTGGTCCAGGAATTTCCGAAGATCCTTTTGGCAGAAGTTTTCTGGAACGAATTGTCAAAACTCCTGAAAAAACGCGTAAATCTCGTTTAACAAAGATTGAAAATGCTTTGCGTTCTGCTGTTCCCCAATTGAAACATCTTACAGATATTAAAGATGAAATGGGTATTCCACATCTAGAAGCAGTTTATGAGCATTGGCGACCTCAAGCTGGCAAACAGAGAGAAGATCAATTTTCAGATGGAACATTGCGGCTAATAGGGTTGCTTTGGTCATTATTAGAAAGGGATTCACTCTTACTGCTGGAAGAACCAGAGTTATCTTTAAATGCTGCTATAGTTAAAAAATTGCCGACTTTAATGTATAGAATGCAGCGAGAGAAGAAGAGACAAATAATATTAACTACCCATAGTGCAGATTTATTAGAAGATCCGGGAATTGGTGGAGAAGAACTTTTACTTTTAACACCAAGTTCTGAAGGAACTCAAGTTACTATCGCATCCTCTATTGATAATGTACGCGATCTCCTTGAAGGAGGTTTAAGTGTAGCTGAGGCCGTATTGCCATTAACTAAACCATCAGAAATTAATCAATTGGAGATACGTCTTTAATGGAGATTTCTATTAATTTAGCCGTGGAAGACCCCTTAAGTGAGGCAGTTTTACGGGCAATTTTACATCAATCAAATCGTCCTTATAAAGTGATAAATTGTTATTGTCAGCAAGGTTATGGCTATCTTCAAAAGACTATCAAAGGATTTAATAATGCTGCTAAAGGAATACCTTATATAGTTTTAACAGACCTTGATAGAAAAGATTGTCCACTAGCATTAATTGAACAATGGCTACCATATCCAAAACATCCTAATCTTTTATTTCGTATTGCTGTCAGAGAAGTTGAAACATGGCTTTTAGCTGATCGTGAAGCTTTTGCTAATTTTTTGGGAATACAACAAATATTAATTCCCCAAGATGTTGATGCTATTGATGATCCTAAACAAACATTAATTAATCTAGCTAAAAAATCTAAAAAAGGTGAATTACGCGATGCTATTGTCCCAAAACCTAACAGCACGGCAAAAGTAGGGCGAGATTATAATGGACAATTAATTTACTTTGTAGAGAATTTTTGGAAAGCTGAAGTGGCTAAGTTATGCTCTCCAAGTTTGCAACGAACAGTAAATTCTATAGCTATTTTTGAGCCTGTGTTTAACTTTTGAACTTAGTGGTATTTTCATAAAAATTACTCGGATTATCAATAGGTCTAAATTTGATTTTTATTATCTTAAACTGAATATCATAACTATAGGTAGGTATGAACCTTAATTTTCTTTACATTTATTTATATTCTAATTTCATGACTGCGCTACAAACTCAATTATAATTTTTATGGTAAATTCAAATACACCATAATTAAATTAACAGCAGAATTTATGTATGTAAATATTGTCAATCAATGTTTGCACTCAAGATTAGCTAATCAGATAATAGCCCAATAAAACAACACTATCAAAATATTAACCATGCTCAATATTAACACCAATCGGCGCAATTATTTAGATTTACTCCTGATCATAGGAGTTGGGATCATTGTCCTTTTACCAGCTTTATCAAATGGTGTTTTCGCCTCTCATGATTTGACTCAATTTCATTTGAAATGGTCTAAACATTTTGTTGAACAATTCTGGACAGGTGATTTTTATCCCAGATGGTTAAATAATATGAATTCTGGTTTAGGGAGTCCAGTATTTTTTTTCTATGGTCCGATTCCTTATTTTTTCGCTAGTATATTTCATCCTTTTTTTAGCAATGATTTTTTAGGATGGAATCAACTGAGATTATCTGCTTTAATCGGTATGATAGCATCAGGAATTACTGCCTATTTCTGGTTAAAAAATATTGCTAGTCGTAATGCTGCGTTATTCGGCTCAATAATTTATATGTTACTTCCTTATCATTTGGCAGTAAATTTATATTGGCGTTTTGCTTTGGCTGAATACTGGAGTTTTGCTTGGATGCCATTAATACTTTATTTTACTTATAAAATTATTAACGAAAATAAAAAAATCCATATTCTTTATTTGGGAATTAGCTATGCATTATTAACGATGACTCACTTATTTACAACTTTAATTTTTTCTCCTATTCCCCTTGCTTATGTAGTTTGGCATAGAAATAAAAATCATCAATATCAACCCTTAATCAAATTTATTTTAGGAATAATATTAGGTCTATGTTTATCATCAATTTATTGGATAACGGCTTTAACATACCAAGATTATGTTTCCCTAAATTCCATATTTACAGGCTTTTTTGATTATGCTAATAATTTTCTCTTTTTACCCGAAAAACCTCGAAGATTAGATAACTTCTATGTTTATTTAGAAATAATTACTGTGCTAACCGCAATACTAGCTTACTTTGCTTTTAAAGTAACTCGTAGTAGTGATAGTGTAAAATTTAAACAAGAAAGTAGTTATTGGTGGTTTGTATCTCTAACCAGTTTCTTAATGATTTTACCTGTCAGTGTACCAATCTGGAAAATATTTCCTATAATTCATAAAATTCAATTTCCCTGGCGTTTTAATACAGTATTAACACTGTCTACTTCGGCAATATTAGCATTAGCATTTACTCTATTAGAGGAGAAACCTGAATTATTTCCTAAAGTGAAAATAGCTAATTTAATTATGATAATTACCAGTATATTTTTAGGCATTGTTCAGATTTTTGCATCTCGACCTAATGTAAGTCCAAAGCTAAATCTACATATTGCCTCTATTAGTGTTTTAACTCTATGTTTTACACTAGCTATTATATTCATTATTGCCAATTTAGTTTCAAAAAGATTCAATCAACAGAAAACAATCATTATGATTTTTTTGATCATGTTGAGTTTTTTGGTGAATGACACTATTATTATAACTGCAAGAGGTTCAAATTTAGAGCAGAGGGCTGTTAAAGCTATAGGTATAAGTTTGGATGCTAAAGAATATCGTCCTCAGTGGGTATCTAAAAAAATATTTCTGAGTCCAGATAAAGTCAAAGAATTAGGTACAAATCCTATTAAAGCACAAGTCATTGAAGGAACAGGTAATTTATTAATTGAGGAATGGAAAGCAAGAAAAATAAGTTTAAAAGTCAATGCTAATACTAATATTTTAATCAGTATTAATCAGTTTTATTACCCAGGATGGACGGCAGAAATTAGCGGTAAAACCGATTTATTAAATATACAACCATTACCAGAATCAGGTTTATTAAGTATTAATTTACCTCCAGGAAATTACCAGTTAATAGTGAGATTAAAACCACTGATACAAGAACGTGCGGGACAAATTATTAGCGGTGTTGCGGCTATTTTGACTTTGTTCATGTTTTTCTGGTGGCGAAAATTTGAACAAAAGCACAATATTAATCATGAAAATTCTATCGCACCATAACCACCACCTCCCGGAGTTTCAATCACAAAAATATCTCCGGGATTCATTTCTACCACTGCTTTACTTCCTAATTCTTCTATATTGCCGTTACTTCTTTCTACATAATTTCTTCCTACTTTCCCTCCCTCACCACCATTTAAGCCAAAGGGGGAAATGAGACGATGATTTGCTAAAATTCCGGCTGTCATTGGTTCTAAAAATTTTAATTTTCTAATTACCCCATTTCCGCCACGATGTTTTCCTTTTCCGCCGCTATTTTCTCGAATACTAAAGTTTTCTAATAAGACAGGAAACCGCCATTCTAATACTTCAGGATCTGTTAAACGGGAGTTGGTCATTTGGGTGTGTACGGCATCTGTGCCATCAAAATTTACACCCGCACCTGAACCACCACAAATTGTTTCATAATATTGATAGCGTTCATTCCCAAAAGTGAAATTATTCATTGTTCCTTGGGAAGCTGCTAATACTCCTAATGCACCATATAAAGCATTAGTTATGGCTTGGGATGTTTCCACATTTCCAGCAACTACTGCCGCAGGGAAACAAGGGTTTAACATACAACCTTCAGGTATAATAATTTCTAATGGTTGCATACACCCAGCATTTAAAGGAATGTCATCATTTACCAATGTGCGAAAAACATATAAAACGGCGGCTTTACAAACTGCGGCGGGGGCATTAAAGTTATTAGTTAATTGTTGGGATGATGTGCCTGTAAAATCTATTTTGGCGTTACGTTGTGCTTTATCAATGGTAATTTTAACTTTAATTATACTTCCATCATCTAAATGATAGGTAAAATTGCCATCTTTCAAAACCTCAATTACTCTTCTCACGGATTCTTCGGCGTTGGCTTGCACAAATTCCATGTAAGCTTGTACGGTTTCTAGACTGTAATGTTCTACCATTTTTAACAGTTCTTTTACACCTTTTTCATTGGCGGCGATTTGTGCTTGTAAATCGGCTATATTTTGGGGAATATTTCTGGCTGGATAAGGTTGAGAGGAAAGTAAATTAATTAATTCTTGTTCGCAGAATTGGCCATTAGCTACTAATTGAACGTTATCTAATAAAATCCCTTCTTCGCTAACATTCTGACTGTTGGGAGGCATTGAACCGGGGGTTATGCCGCCGATGTCTGCATGATGTCCCCGTGAAGCGACATAAAAAAGTGGTTGATTTTGATGAGGTTTGGAATTAGCAAATACGGGAGTAATAACGGTGATATCTGGTAAATGTGTACCGCCGTTGTAGGGGTTATTAGAGGCAAAAACATCACCAGGTTTAATATTATTTTTGTGAGTGTTAATTAAAGCTTTAATGCTTTCACTCATTGAACCTAAATGTACAGGAATATGTGGCGCATTTGCTACTAATTGTCCGGCTTGATCAAAAATTGCACAGGAAAAGTCTAAACGCTCTTTAATATTGACTGAAGAACTGGTATTTTGTAAGGTGATACCCATTTGTTCAGCGATCGCCCGAAACAAATTATTGAATATCTCCAACATCACAGGATCAGGTTTGTCCATTTTGCCACTTGTAACCCTCACAACTCCCGATTGACTCTCTACCACTGATAACACTAAATGCTGAAGTGGTGTTAATTCCGCTTGCCAATTGGGTTCTATAATATTCGTTCCCGTTGCTTCCACAATGATTGCGGGTCCCAAAATGCGATCGCCACTTTGCAACTCCTCTCGATAATACACTGGGGTAGAATGCCATTTTCCGGCTGTGTACATCTGGACAGTCACAACAGGAACAGGTTTTTGCTCATTTCTCCGAGAAATTACCACCTCTTCCGGCACATTCTGCTTCACCACCAACTCCACCGCAACCGCTTCCACAATTAACCGTTTTTCTGGTGCAATAAACCCGTAACGCTGGCGGTGCAGACTTTCAAACTCATTCCGCATCATCACCGCATCCGCAAAATTCACCCCTAAAGGCGCGTCTGTCCCCTCATATTTTAAAAATACCTTTCTGTAAACTTCCGGGGTGTGGCTGTTTAATTCCTCTTTCCCTTCCCTCTCCAACTCAGCCAAAACACCTTCTAACTCCCCATCACCCAAAACCTGTTCTATAGCTTTTTCTTTCAATAACCGCACATCTGCCAAACCCATACCATAAGCAGATAATACTCCGGCATAGGGATGAATAAACACCTGTCTCATCCCCAAAGCTTCAGCAATTAAACAAGCGTGTTGTCCACCCGCACCCCCAAAACAACATAATGTATATTCTGAAACATCATAACCACGTTGTAAGGAGATTTTTTTGATGGCATTGGCCATTTTATCAATAGCGATCGCTAAAAAACCACAAGCCACTTCCTCCGGTTTTCTACCATCCCCTATTTCCGCCGCTAACTCCGAAAATTTACGCCTTGTCACTTCCACATCTAAAGGTAAATCAGCATTTACCCCAAATACCTGCGGGAAAAAATCAGGTTGCAACTTCCCTAACATCACATTACAATCTGTCACCGTTAGCGGTCCCCCCTTACCATAAGCCGCCGGACCCGGATTTGCACCCGCAGACTCAGGACCCACCCGATAACGCGCACCATCAAACTGAATAATTGAACCACCACCCGCCGCAACGGTATAAATAGCCATCATTGGAGTGCGTAAACGTACCCCTGCCACCTCGGTTTCTAAAGTCCGTTCATATTCACCATTATAATGAGCCACATCTGTAGATGTGCCACCCATATCAAAACTAATAATCTTCTTAAAACCTGCTCTTAAGCTAGTTTCTACCGCCCCAACAATACCACCCGCAGGGCCAGATAAAATGCTATCCTTACCTTGGAAATTCTCCGCCGCCGCTAACCCACCATTTGACTGCATAAATTGCAGAGAAACATGATTTTTATCCCCATTTCCCAACTTACTCGCTACCTGATTTACATATCGGCGTAAAATAGGAGATAAATAAGCATCAACTACAGTTGTATCACCCCGACTCACTAACTTCATTAACTGGCTGACTTCGTGGGAGACAGAAACTTGAGTAAAACCAATTTGCTTTGCAAGATCAGCAACTTGTTGTTCATGGCTGATGTAGCGGTAGCCATGCATAAAAATAATTGCACAAGAGCGAATTCCCGCATCAAATGCCGCTTGTAATTGGGGATAAACGGCTTCTAAATTTAAGGGCGTTAACTCTTCACCTTGATCACTGTATCTTTCCTCAACTTCAATTACCCGTTCATACAGCATTTCTGGCAGTATAATTTGTAGCGCAAAAATATCCGGCCTATTTTGATAACCAATGCGTAGCGCATCCCGAAAACCTTTGGTAATAACTAAAACCGTTCTTTCTCCCTTTCTTTCTAACAGGGCATTAGTCGCTACTGTAGTTCCCATTTTTACAGTTTTTATCTGTTCAGCCGGAATCACCGCATCATTAGAAATACCTAAAATTTCTCTAATTCCTTGTACTGCTGCATCTTGATAACGTTCGGGATTTTCTGAGAGTAATTTGTGAATGATTAATTTACCATCGGGACGACGGGCTACAATATCCGTAAAAGTACCACCCCTATCAATCCAAAATTCCCAACTCATGGCAAATTACCCCGCTTCAACAAGATGAAAAACATCTTCAAAAAATTTTCTTTAGTAAAATTTACTCAAACGTGCCATTTCCTATTCTATCTAAAAATGCTCATGTTTCTGCTTGGAATACAAAACAAACTGTATTTTTAGAAATAAAACATAATTTATACAGTTTATTATAGTAGATATATTTAGATAGAGCAAAAGTTCGGGCGTAAAAACATTATCTAGAACCTCTGCACGGGAAATTTCCGCTAAAAATCAAAATAATTTTATACATGAATTAACTAAGATTACATATTTTCCTTGAATTAACTTTAAGTTTCCATTTACTGTTAAACTTAATTCTTAATATTTGTACTACGGCTAAATGATTAGTCATCAAATATTTACAACAACACAACCTTACTATTTGCTTTATGAAAAAAGAAAAATTCCAATGGTTTAAATTAGCTTTACAGCTAAAAGGTTCTGTGCTGACAGCAATTTACCCAAGAGTTTTATTCTGTGGAATTTTTGGGTTTTTAGTTTCCATACTTTATTACTTTAAACTCCCTGTTTCTCAACCAGTTTTAGGTACTATCATTCCCAGTATTGTTTTAGGTTTATTACTGGTTTTTCGTACAAATACAGCCTATGAGCGTTTTTGGGAAGGTCGAAAAGCTTGGGGTGCGATAGTTAATACCATCCGTAACTTATCTAGGCAAATTTGGGTATCTGTAGATGAAAAAACACCAAAAGATAGAATTGATAAAATAGATGCTTTAAAATTATTAGTAGCTTTTGCTGTGGGGATGAAATTACACTTACGGGGAGAACCAATAAATAGCGAATTAGAAGAATTAATTCCTGCTGCCAAATATGATAAGCTCAAAATTATGAATCATCCTCCCCTAGAAATTGCTTTTTGGATTAGTGATTATTTACAGCAGCAGTACCACCGGAATTTTCTTAACAGTTACCAATTAACAGGAATGCAAAACCTATTAAATAATTTAGTAGATAATTTGGGATCTTGTGAGCGAATTTTAAAAACGCCTATTCCTCTAGCTTATGCCATTCATTTGAAGCAATTACTATTAATTTATTGTCTATTATTACCCTTCCAAATTGTTAAAGATATGGGTTGGATGACAGGCTTTTTTGTCGCTTTAGTTAGTTTTACTTTGCTAGGAATTGAAGCTATTGGTCTAGAAATTGAAAATCCTTTCGGCTATGATGCTAATGATTTACCATTAGATACAATTTGTAATAATATGAAGCGAAATATTGATGATTTAATGAGTCTAACACCTAGTGTACAAAGGGAAATAATTAAAGAAGAAGTATCTTAAAATATAGGAAAAAAAAGGGATTATTTACCAATGCTTTGTAATAAATGATCCCTCATACCATTTGACTTTACTAATAAATACAAAAAGGGTGTTTGCGAAACGGTTTTACCTATTTCCTAACAGGAGTACCACAGGGATATGTAGCAACTGGTTCACGACTGGCTACTGTCGCCAGAGGTTTATTTTTAGCGGACAGATAATCTTTTTGCAACCTATTTAATAATACTTCTCTTTGGTCATATAACCGCTTTAAAGTACGGGGTTGATTTTGATTTAATACATAAGCCGTTACCAAAGGAATAGCTATTGTGCTATCTGTGTAACAGACAATTGTATTTGGTAACTCTTGAGGGTCAACCTTTCCCCAACTTACCGCTTCCGCAGGAGTTGCACCAGATAAACCACCAGTATCAGGACGTGCATCTGTAAACTGGACAAAGTAATCATGTCCTCTTTCTTCCAGTCCTAAGACCTCGTGAATTTGCGGTTGAGTTTGTAATAAAAAGTTCTTGGGACTACCACCACCAAAGATCACAGCCGCACTTTTGCCATTTTCTTCTCTAGCATTATAGGCGATCGCAGCTGTCTCATTCACATCTATTGCCGGATCTAAAATCAATTTAGAACCTTCCAAAGCTAAAGCCGCTACATTCATCCCAATCGAACTATCACCAGGGGAAGAAGTATAAATAGGTACACCGCACTCATAAGCTGTAGCTAATAAACAGGAATTTTGTACACCCAACTGCTTTTCCACTTCCCGCACATACTTACCTAGCAAATAGTGAAATTCCGCCGTTCCCATCCGCTTTTGAAAAGGTTCAGCTTGTAAAATTTGGCGAATGAAAGCATCTGTTTCCAACAGCACCTCATAGCCAAAAATAATGTCATAAATTCTAATTGTCCCTTCTTGACGCAATTGCACATCATCCAAAAAGGGACTACCCGCAAACAAATCAAACCCTAAACCAAAATGCATATCATGATATAAATTAGCACCCGTACTAATCATCCAATCAATAAATCCGTGGCGTATTAACGGCGCAAACGCCGAAACACCAAAGCCTGCGGGTGTCATTGCACCAGATAAACTCACCCCCACCATTACCCCATCTGTGAATATTTCTGTACTCAGTAATTGACAAGCCTCTCGTAACCTGGCTGAATTGTAAGCAGTAAAGTAATTGTTGATTAAATCTACAACCCCAATATCTCTAGACATGGGTATAGGTGCAATTTTTCTACCCTTGGTTGACATTTTTGATACTCCTAAATAAATACTCAAACGAAGTTAATTTGACCTAACTTTCAACTAATTCGCTCATTGTCTGAAGATAAGCACTATAAGTCTCTTGTCCAAAACAAACTAAAATTACCCGTTCTAGTGAGTCACATTCATGTAAAAACTTGTTAACCTCAGTTACAGCAATTTCACTGGCTCGCTTAACTGGAAATCTATACACACCACTGCTAATGGCTGGAAAAGCTATACTTTTAATTTGGTATTCTTCCATTAAAGCTAAACTTTGGCGATAGCAACTAGCCAGTAATTTGTCTTCGTCAAAATACCCACCTTTCCACACAGGTCCTACAGCGTGAATTACCCATTTAGCGAATAGATTATAGCCTTTGGTGATTTTAGCTGCACCAACTTCACAACCTTTTAACTGCTTGCATTCTTCCCAAAGTTCCCTTCCTGCTGCTTGATGAATAGCACCACACACCCCACCACCAGGCGCTAGTGAACTATTTGCAGCATTTACTATTGCTTCTACTCGGAGTTTTGTGATGTCACCTTGAATAATCTCTAATCGCTGCATTTTGTTTATCAGTTGAATTGTCAAAATCTTTTATGACTGCATCATTTTTATCATACTTACAAGATTAATGCTGTTAATATATTTTAATCAAAATATTTACCCGTTTAAGATTAAATTGTTAAATTTGTTTCTGCGCTACCCGAAATGTGATATGTTAAACAACTCTAGATGTACTCATAGACAATTTTATGATCACAGGTACTTTAAAGATTTAACTAAATTATTTAAAATATTCATATAGTAATCTTCAATGAAATGTGCTAAAAACCCAATGTTGTAGCATTCTCCTGTCCCACTCTCTCACTGCCTGATTTTCGATTATTCAAAATCTCAAATCTCAAATCTAATTTTTTACCTAAATTCTCCCAATTTTTCACAGTTATTTACCCAAAAGATTGATGAAAAGCGACACACCAGAAGAATTAAATTCTGAAGATAAAGAAATTGCGCGGTTAATTGATCAGGTCATGTCAGCATCTCTGAATGATGAACAATACCGCAAAAAAATGCAACGCCGCAAGGAAATACAAGATAAACGCATTGCTGAAGCTAAACCCGACAAAGGTCTAATAATTGTTAATACTGGACATGGTAAAGGAAAAACTACCGCCGCTTTAGGAATGGTATTAAGATCCCTTGGTCATGGGTATAAGGTGGCCATTGTACAATTTATTAAAGGTGCTTGGGAACCTTCAGAAAAAAGAGCTTTTAGTCACTGGCCAGAACAGTTAGAATTTCACGCGATGGGTGAAGGGTTTACTTGGGAAACTCAAGACCGGGATCGTGATTTGGACAAAGCTAATGCCGCTTGGAAAAAATCTGTAGAGTATATTTGTAACCCAGAATTTAAGTTAGTATTATTAGATGAAATTAACATTGCTTTGAAACTGGGTTATTTAACAGTAGAGCAAGTTTTAAAGGGTTTAGCAGAAAAACCACACGACAAACACGTAATTCTCACAGGTAGAGGTGCACCACCTGCTTTAATAGAAAAGGCGGATTTAGTCACCGAAATGACTTTAGTTAAACATCCTTTCCGAGATCAAGGAATTAAAGCTCAACCCGGAATCGAGTATTAATTAAAAATTAATAATTAATAATTAATAATTAAAAATGACCAAATTCCCTATTACAGCTTTGGTCATTTTTTATCTTCTATGGAGAAAATCACATCGTGAAACCTGGTGCAAATTTTGATGCTTCACTGCGAATCTTGGCTACACATTTGTAAAATGTTTCTATCATTGGCACTGATTGAATTGAGGCGATGATAATTTTGTAATGTTACTGAATGAGCGTAGGTAGTTGCTTCATCGTTATTAAAACGGTTAGTTCTACTGGTTGTTGATACTTCCAATGCTCCCACTTCTCCTGGTGAACTGGTGACAGTCATTGCTAGTTCTCCTGATTTAGCGATCGTCCCTTGAAAACAGCTAAACTCAGAACTAGGCATATATAAAGCACCAGTTACTCTTCCTTGTTTTTTGTTAAAAACAATATAACCTTGTCCTAACTGGTTGGGTTGTCCTGACTGTCCGTACAAATAAGTTCCGTCTTGTTCGGGAAAATTTACTATAGGAGATTGTTGGAGTTTCTTGGTACTTTTGGCTAATGTGTTGTCAATCTGTTGAGAGTGAATGACAACGGGATGATTTGATTGAGCGAAATTAGCTGCTAAGGCTGTAGATGATTGCACTGTTTGATTTAGTTCTGTAACAAGAGCTAAACCTAATATAGTGCTGGTTACAAGTACGCCAAAAACGGGGAGTTTTAACTGCAAAAATGACTTGAATTTAGAAGTGTTGTTAAGCACCCGCTTTCTCCTGTAAAAAACTCAACTATGATTATTTATTAGTGACTTAAATCATACCGACACGGCTGTAATGTTAGATTCCCCCGCAGGTTTTATATCTATTATCCACCTTTAAAAATAAGCGGAAATATTCTTTTTGCTGGGGTTTCAGCCGATAATTTGACAATATCATTACTTAATTACTTGATGCTTCACCCGATAGATTCATCCGTTAGGAGGATGAAAAAATAAAGTTAAAATGTATAAATAGTTTGTCTAGGTTTTACATAATTTAACTTTGCCATTTTTCCTTAATCTGTTTCCGTGGGAAACAATACGAAATTGAGAATTTGGGTGTAGTTTTGCCAAGTTGTAATCTTATTGATTACGATTAATAACGAAAACTTGACATCAGAAAATTAAGATTGTCTGGCTGATTACATAGTTAGATACAAGGGCAAGTCTATCTATTCCGCATCAGGTTCAAAGTTTTTTTTGAATGTTGAGTAATTATCTGAACTGCAAAGAAATGGATCAACAAAAAAAATCGCCTCCTGTGTTGAAGGAGGCGTGTCACCAGCAGCGATGTTACTTAACTGATGTTTTTTAACTAGCGACATATTCTTTAACATTAGCTCGACGGCGACGTAAATGAGCAAGAGCTTGATGCTCTAGTTGGCGGACACGTTCCCGGCTGAGATTCAACCGTTCACCAACTTTTGCCAGTGACATTTCGTTTCCATCTTCTAGCCCAAACCGCAGCGCTAAAACTTCACGCTGTTGGGGTGTGAGTTCTGCTAATAGGTTGTTCAGGTCTTGACGCAAAAATTCTTGAGTGGTGTAATACTCAGGTGATGGCCCTTCGTCCTCTAGCATTTCTTGCAGTTCGGTGTCCTGGTTGTCACCTACTCGCACATCTAAAGAAACTGGTTGACGTGCCATGTTCAGATACTCACGAATCTGAGCCGGTTCTAGTTCTAGTTCTTTGGCGATTTCCCCTGGTGAGGGAGAACGTCCAAATTTTTGTGCTAGTTCCCGTTGCACTTTCTTGATTTTGTTCAGTTTCTCGGTAATATGTATGGGTAGGCGAATGGTTCGACCTTGTTGGGCGATCGCTCTCGTAATGGCTTGGCGAATCCACCAGTAAGCATAGGTAGAAAACTTATAACCCTTGGTGGGATCAAACTTTTCTACTCCTCTTTCTAAGCCTAATGTGCCTTCTTGGATTAAATCCAAAAATTCCATGTTCCGCTTCTGGTACTTTTTGGCGATCGCTACTACTAAGCGCAAATTCGCTTCAATCATTTTCTGCTTGGCTCGCTTACCTTGAGCTAAAATCTGCTTCATTTCTGTTTCAGATTTGTTCACGTGAGTAGCCCACTCTGGTAAACTAGGTTCATGGCCAAGTTGTTGAGCTAAACCTTCTTTAGCTTCTAAAAGCATCATCATTTGCTGTACCTGTTTACCGTAAACTATCTCCTGTTCACGACTTAACAGGGGTACACGACCAATTTCTCGCAGATAGGTTCGCACCATATCAGCCGTGAATTTGGTGTTGGCATTTTCCTTTTGGATGTTAACTGTAGGCATTGGTGCGTTTTCCTCTAATCCCTAAACATAATTAATTTTCTTCCTCTAGGTCGGTTAGAAGGGGTAGTACAAATATCTTACAACTTATGCAGCTACCAGATGGTATTTAGTCTATACAGCCATTATCGGGACTATTACACCTCCTGGTTATATTCCCTTAACCTTCCTCAATTGTGAAATCTCTTACAGCTAAACACGATTATTTTCCAGAATTCTTCCTTTATTCAATCGCTGGCTACGACTGTAAACCCGAAGTCAGTATGAGTTTTATTTTTATCTTACGACAAAGTAACGGGATAGTAAAGAGCAGTAGATAAATCTTTCTATTATAAAGTGAAGATTGTTTACTGCTATGTAAAGTTTTTTAAATTTCCTTAAAATGCTGACTACATCTATATTGACGCGAAAGACCTGTTTGCTGTTGCCAACCAGTGGGGGAGATAACCGAACTTGGGCTACTATCTCAATGGGGGGATGCTACGAACTAGTGCAAGAAGGCAGGAGGCAGGAGGCAGGCGGGAAAGAGGTAAGAGTAATTAACTTTTCTTCCTTTTGACTTTTGACTTTTGACTTTTGACTTTTGACTTTTTCTGTTCCCTGTTCCCTAATGACTAATGACTAGTGCGGCTTGGCGAAAATAACTATCCAATGAAATAATGCTCAAACGCCAGTTAAATCAACCTTCTTACCTCCTGCCTCCTAAAATCCTAAAATCCTAAATCCGCTTTAGCCAGTTCAGCCGCAGCGAATACTTCCGAGTCTGATTTTTCTTCCCAGCAAGGGTCGCCGATTTGCTGATAAAATTCTGAGTCATAGGGACGTGTACGTACTACTACTGGCATAGGCACGGCATGGCCTAAAATTAGAGCTTGTTGTTTAGAGTCTAATTTAGCTAAAACTGAGCGTAACCCACCTGCACCAGAAACCCCTGTAAAAATAGCATCTATGTCTTTTTCGTCGTTAAGTAAAGCGGTAATGCGAGTACCAATCTGAGACATAACTTCATTATCTATCCCCGATGGACGCTGATCAACTACCAAAAGTGTTACAAAATATTTCCGCAGTTCTCTAGCGATCGTGCCAAAGATGGTACTCTGAACGATTCCTGGATCAAGGAAACGATGAGCTTCTTCAATTGTAATCATTAACGGGGTGGGACGATCTAGGGGATTTTTACTTTGTAAGAATTTGTCAGCTTTTTTAACATAATGTTCATGAATCCGTCTGGTGATCATATTTGTCACCAGCATATAAGAGAGCATATTAGATTGAGTACCAAACTCTACAACTACGTTTTTACCTGCTTCTAAGGATTGTAAGATTTTATTTATATAATTTTGGGGACAAACTGCCCGCATATATTTTAAACTATCTAAACGTAATAATTTACGCTGCAATGACATAATTGAGCCTTTGTGTCCGCGCTTTTCATCACAGAACATTTCAATTTCTTCGTTAGTCATGTTTAGCAGCTGGACAATCCAAGATTTCCCAAATTCGCTATATAAAATATTGGCGTTATCTAAGGCTGCATCAGAAAGTCCTAAATCACGACTACATAATTTAATGTCTTCTACTTCTATTTGCTCATAACTTAAATATAGGTCGTGAGCGTCCCGCACTCCTCGGCGTTTGGTTGCTTCTGGATCAAGGCTGTAAACTTCAACTCTCCCAGGAAATAACTGTTTTAAGCCTTTAACGGTGTTAACGTTTTTACCTTCGGCCACAGCTTCCCAACCATATTCGGAGTGCATATCAAAAATTAAGTTGACAGCCACATTTTTCCGAATTACACCGGCTAATAATAAGCGGGTGAGGAAGGATTTACCTGTTCCTGATTTACCAAAAACGCCGTTACTCCTCTCTACAAAACGGTTTAAGTCAATGCACACCGGAACATCCATATCTAACGGTTTGCCGATGGAAAAGTTATTGCGTTGGGGGTCATCTTCCCAACCAAACACCCGGCGAAAATCTTCTTCGCTGGCTTCGTAGACTTGGCTAAAGTGGCTAGGGATGGTTTTGACTGGTAATAGCTCCATTGTGGTGCTAGTTTGGGGCTGAAAGGAAGCTAAACCAGTAGGAGAGGGGACAAAAGGATTAGGTGATTTGCCGTTGGTGGGTGAGTAATCTTCTTTGTTTTCGGGGGTAAACATGAGCATGAGTGCGAGGTTAATCATGCCATAGGTGCCGCTACCGGCTAAAACCTCGCGTAAAAAGGTATCTTCCCAACCGGGAGGATTAGCGGTTATTCTGTCGTTGGCCGTGCCTAAAGAGACATCTGTGAGCATACAGAAAAAACGCGATCGCACACCTTGAACGACCAGAAATTTCCCCACCCGCATATCTTCGACAGATATATCAGGGTGCAATCTTACTTCTAAACCCCCAGTTAAAGAACCTTGAATAACTGAGCCTAGTGGTGGATTTGTCATTAGTTATTAGTCATTGGTCATTGGTCATTAGTCATTAGGGAACAGGGAACAGGGAACAGGGAACAGGCAATAGGCAATAGGCAATAGGGAACAGGCAATAGGCAACAGATAATTAGAAATTAATTCTTATTTTCCCCCTTGCCCCCTGCCTCCTGCACCCCTGCCTCTTTCCCCCCTGCCCCCTGCCCCTCTGCCCCCTGCCTCTTCTACTCGATGGGAATCACTGCGGGCGCTGCACCTGTGGGGGGAGTTGTCCCGGATAGGGGTTTGCGGAACTGAGAGTAAAGGCGATCGCGCCAACTGAAAAATAGTTCATAATCAGGATTTTCGGCAAAAATCGGTAATCCTTTACCGCGCAGGTTTTCTGGTAAATCCAGATAGGGACCATCAGGAAATTTTAATAGTATAGACAAACTAGCTACTGTCAAATCAGCTAAAGTTGGTTCGTCTCCTGTTAAATAGGGGTTATCTCGTAATAATTGGGTGAGGATTTCTATATCTTGTTTTAAAGATGCGATCGCTGCACTAACCACCTCTGGACTAAATCCTACACCTAAACCCAATACTGTAAATAAGTCGCTCGGTACACCTTCTAGGGCAGTTCTAAACACATCCGGGGTAGAATTTGGTAACAAGGATTTACGGAAATTTGGATCTTGGGCGATCGCTGCAAACAACGCCTTTCTTCCCTTAATCCCCATTGATTCATCTGCCCAATCTTCAATCAATAAAGTCAAAGCGCGTTTTTTCGCTTCCGTGGGTATCAGTGGACGGTCTGGATATTCTGAGTCTAAATACTTAGCAATTTCCGTAGAATCAGCAATATATCTACTCCCATCCTTCAAAACAGGCACTTGTTTTTGACCAGTTAAGCGGAACAGTTCTAATTGTCCGATTCCCGGTGTAACTTCAATTTTTCGATACTCTAAACCCTTATAATCAAGGATTAGACGCACTTTTTCTGAATATTGCGACAATTCCCACTGATATAATTCCAACATATTGGAAACCCTGTAACTACTTTATTTATCATTATTGTTATTCTATCTTTAGTTTAAGTAATTTTTCTAGTTCAGGCAACATTTTCTCTGTGATTTCATCTAGTGTAGAGTTGAAAAATAGTTTCATATTTGCCAAAATTATCAATTAGTTAACATTAACCTACCCTAGCCAAAGAAATATTTAATACTTAACAACTATTATTCCTTAACCTATTATTAACCTTGAAGTTATTATTTAATTTCTTTATTGTTTTTCCGTTTAAATATCAGAAATATATCAGTTAATTTTATTGTTATTTATACCTGAAGATAGTCCTTTCCCTCTTTACGTGAAAAGATTGCAAAACAAATTTGACAACTTAGGGAACTTTTGCAGTCTTTGATCGATCATCACCCCTGGAACATTCAGATCAAATCATGATTTTTGTCTAAACTCAGATTTTAGGCTTAACAAAATGTTATAAATTCTATGTAACTTGCGAACAGACAATACAAGCAAAATTTATGAAGGCTCATTACAGCAAATTATTGACCAAATTTTTAGGAATTGTAGGATTAACTGGCGTTAGCCTCTTGATCAGTTTACCATCAGGAGCAGAAACAGCCCCTAATTCTCAATTGAGTCAAAATCAACAAGTTTTTAGCAACTTTAGCAACTCTAGTTTAGGGAAAATAGCACAAAATCCTAGCAATGGAGTTTTGAACCCCAGACCTAGCATATTTAATGAACCTCCCTACAACCAAAGAAATCAACCAGCTAACACATCTACTCCTCCCAGTACAGTCATTCCCAACCCTCCCCAAACTACAACACCCCCAACTAGAACCGACAAAAATAAAAATGTAGTAGCTTTAATTGAATCTGACCCTTCCCTCAAGACTCTAACCGCAGCTTTAAAAGCCGCAGGACTAACAGAAACTCTGCAACAACAAGGCCCATTTACTATTTTTGCTCCCACTGATCAAGCATTCGCTGACTTACCCCAAGATGCTTTACAAGACTTATTAAAACCAGAAAATAAAGAAGTCTTGGTAAAAGTTTTAACCTATCACGTTGTTTCTGGGAAAGTGCTTTCTAGAGATTTAAAATCCGGACAAATAACAAGTTTACAAGGTGATCCAATTAATGTAAAAGTCAGTGAAGAGGGTGTAAAAGTAAACGATGGCCAAGTAATTCAAGCAGACATCGAAGGGAGGAATGGGGTAATTCATAAAATTAATACTTTGATTTTACCTCCTAGCCTGTAATGTAGAAAAAATTAAAGTATTAATCATTTCTTACTTACACAAAATCCGTACAAAGTGAAATTTGTGCGGGTTTTATTATGTAATATGTAATGAGCATAAATGAGTCATTTAAGATATTGTTTTATAGAAAAATAATTAATTGTATAAGCAGTTGTGCAAAATTAATTTCCTACGCGGAGTTAGGGAACAGGGAACAGGGAACAGGGAACAGGGAACAGGAAAAGAAGTTGTGTAATTAATTCTGCCTAATTACTTATTTTCACATATAATATGATGGCGTAGGAAAAACCTTGGTATCTGCTCTGTAGTATTCACAGTTGGCAGTTTTATTTGAATTACAGGTTTTTTTGAGAAACTTACAAAATATGGGATTTTCATTGTCAAAATAATTTAAATTTGAACCGATTTCCAAATTCTTACTTACTTTCCGATGTTATTTTTAACGAAAATGTCGCCTGTATTATGGAAATCATTGAACAACTGAAGAACACAATTGTTGTAATTTAGCTAAAAATAGATATCGTAATTTTTTCAGACTCTTTTTTAGGATATTACCAGTTATTAGATCAATAATGCCTACTAGACACTTGAGATTTTGTTAGAGTGGGACTAGCGAAATTAAATTTCGATCGCCAGCTTGTTTAAATACTTAACATCCCGATGTCCGGTCGGCTACATATCAATGAGTACTGGGTCGTCTCCTGAGCAATCTCCTGCCAACTTATCAGCCCCTAAAGCATCCAAGCAAGAGCAGCATGACAAGCAGCATGAATTATTTCCCATTGTTGGTATAGGAGCTTCTGCGGGGGGCTTGGAGGCATTCACAGAACTTTTAAACCATTTACCCACAGATACTGGTATGGGATTTGTGGTGATTCAGCACATGAATCCCCTTCAGAAAAGTATGTTAACTGATATTCTTTCCCGGACAACCAGAATGCCCGTAACTGAAGCCCAGCATGGGATGTCTGTGCAACCCAATCATATTTATGTGATTCCGTCCGATGCCACAATGACGATTACTCAAGGAATACTGAACCTCAAGCCACGGGAAAAGACTCACGGCCTATCCATGACTGTGGATAGTTTCTTTTTTTCCTTAGCAGACGATCGCGGCAGCAAAGCAATCGGCGTTGTACTATCAGGAGGTGATGGAGATGGTACAAGGGGCTTAGAATCAATTAAGGCAGCTGGCGGTATCACCTTTGCCCAGTGTGAGGAATCAGCAAAAGTTTCTAGTATGCCTAATACTGCTATTGCTTCTGGCTATGTAGACTTTATCTTGACTCCCCAACAAATTGCCCAAGAGTTAGCAAACCTCAGCCATCATCCCTACGTTAATCACCCAGTACCACTAAAACTGAGTGAAGCTATACCAGAAGGCACAGATGATCTCTCTACTATCTTTCATCTGCTCTGCGCTGCTACAGGTGTTGACTTTAACCATTATAAACAAAATACCCTCAAACGGCGCATCCAAAGACGAATGATTTTGTACAGGATGGAAAAGCTAGAGGATTACGTGCGGTATCTCCAGAGTAACCCAGCTGAAGTTACAGCACTATATCAGGATGTACTAATCACTGTCACGGATTTTTTCCGGGATACTGAAGCTTTTGAAGCTTTAAAAACAAAAGTATTTCCTGTAATTACCAAGGATAGAAAATCAGATTCACCAATTCGGATTTGGGTAGCAGGGTGTTCCACCGGTGAAGAAGCATATTCTATAATTATTTGCTTGTTGGAGTTTCTAGCAGAGCAGAGAATCAATATTCCGATCCAGATTTTTGCTACAGACATTAATGAGGTGGCCATAGAGAAAGCAAGAATCGGCATCTACAAACACAGCCAGATCGGCAATATCTCCCCAGAAAGACTACAACGTTTTTTTGTTCAAGTAGATGAGGGCTACCAAATTAGTAAACTGGTGCGGGAATCCTGTGTCTTTGCTAGACAAAACTTGATCAGTGATCCACCATTTTCTAGGTTGGATCTAATTACTTGTCGTAATGTATTAATTTATTTAGCATCTAGTGTACAGAAGAAACTTATCCCCATTTTCCACTATGGCTTGAATTCAACTGGCTTTTTAATGTTAGGAACTTCCGAGACGGTGGGGGAGTTTTCCGAATTATTTTCAGTGGTAGATAAAAAGTACAAGATTTATGCCAAAAAAATCGCCCCAGCCCGATTAGGTATTGATTTAATAGCCAGTAAACAGCCCTTAGAAACAGTCCTGCCTCAACGTCCAATCAGTGAAGATACATGGAATGAATTGGAAACCCAGAAAGAAGCCGACCGGATTGTGTTGAGCCAATTTGCACCAGTGGGGGTAGTGATTAATAACGATCTGGAAATTCTGCAATTCCGGGGGCAGACTAGTCGCTATTTACAACCCGCACCGGGTAGACCTAGTTTTAACCTGCTCAAAATGGCTCAAGAAGAATTGCGGCTAGAGTTACGCACTCTCATCCACCAAGCGAAAAAGAGTGAAAGGGCAGTGAGAAAGGAAGGGATAAAAATCCATGAACAGGGTCAAGTTAGACAGGTGAATATTGATGTCGTTCCCTTTATGTCTCAGGGAACAAGAGAACCTTATTTTTTAGTTTTATTTGCAGATATACCCTTTTTAGCAACTTCTGGTTCTGGTAATTTTACTTTCCCATCCGAGCCAGAACAAGAAAACAGTCATGAACAGGAAGTTTCCCGACTCAAGCAGGAGTTGTCAACAACTAAGGAATATCTTCAATCAATTATTGAGGAACAGCAAGCCACCAATCAAGATTTAAGGGCTGCTAATGAGGAAATTCTCTCTAGCAATGAAGAGTTACAAAGTACAAATGAAGAACTAGAAACGGCGAAGGAAGAAATTCAAGCTACCAATGAAGAACTAAATACAATTAATGATGAACTACAGCGCCGAAATCTAGAATCAACTCAGGTCAGTAATGATTTGCAAAATCTCCTCAGTAGTATTAATATTCCTATTTTGATGTTGGCAGGAGATTTACAGATTCGCCGCTTTACTCCCACCGCCGGGAAAATCTTTAACTTGATTCCTACGGATGTGGGGCGGCCGTTGAGTGATATCAACCACAATTTGAATATCTCGGACTTGGAAGCACAAATTTTAGAGGTGATTAATAATCTCAACTATACATCTCAGGAAGTTCAAGACCAAGAAGGTCATTGGTATGATTTGCGAATCCGTCCTTATCGGACGATCGATCATAAAATTGATGGTGCTGTGGTTTTGCTGGTGGATATTGATGCTATTAAACATAGTTCTGAGCAATTGAGGGCATCCCGTGATTATGCCCAAGCAATTGTATCCACAGTGCGACAATCTCTAGTAGTGTTAGATATCAACTTGCAGGTGATTACTGCCAATCAATTTTTCTATGAAACATTTCAGGTTTCACCAGCAACAACAGAAGGCTATCTAATCTATGAAATTGGCAATGGACAGTGGAATATTCCCCAGATGCGATCGCTCTTAGAAGAAATTCTCCCTCAACATAGCGAATTTCACAACCTGGAAATTGAGCATAATTTCGAGCAAATCGGTCACAAAATTATGCTCCTCAATGCGCGGAGTATGCCACAAATAGGAGATACACCGCTAATTCTTCTAGTGATTGAGGACATTACCCAGCAAAAGCAATTGGAAGCAGAACGCGCTCAACTGCTGACTCAAGAACAATCAGCCCGTGCGGCAGCTGAGGCAGCCAACCGCGCTAAAGATGATTTCTTATCTATTCTCTCCCACGAATTGCGAAATCCCCTCAACTCCTTGCTGGGGTGGGCGCAGTTGCTACGTCAGCACAAACTGGATGAAAGGAAAATTAATGAAGGACTGGAAGCGATCGAGCGCAGTGCCAAAGCCCAAAACCAGCTGATTGGGGATTTGTTGGATATTTCCCGCATTAGCGCAGGTAGGCTGAGTTTGGATACCTATCCCATTGAACTGATTCCTGTGATTGAAGCAGCGATCGCAGTTGTACATTTGGCAGCAGAAGAAAAAAACATCCAAATTCACACTAGACTAGATCCTGCACCCAGACGTGTATTAGGTGATCCCAATCGCCTACAGCAAGTAATCTGGAATTTACTCACTAACTCCATTAAATTTACCCCAGCAGGAGGAAGAATTGATCTCACCCTAGACTACACTGATTCCCATGCTCAAATTCAAGTTAAGGACACTGGAAAAGGTATCAGTGCTCACTTTCTCCCCCATATTTTTGAACGCTTCCGTCAAGCTGATGGCCGTAGAGCACGCTCAAATCCTGGCTTGGGGCTAGGACTTTCCATTGTGCGTCATTTGGTAGAACTGCATGGAGGCAAAATTGAAGTACAAAGCCTGGGTATAGGTCAAGGAGCAACTTTTATAGTCTGGCTACCTCTGCACACTCGCCAGGAAGAGAATACTGTCCTTATTCCTCCAGAGTCAGTTATCACTACAGACGAGGTGAAAGTACCAATCGGTAACATTCCCTCACTGTCAGGTATACGGGTACTAATTGTAGATGATGAGCCAGATATCCGTCAGTTATTCAAAATAGTGCTGGAAGATTACGATGTTGAAGTGACAGAAGCTGAATCAACAAACGAGGCGTTGTCCATATTTAGGGCTAACCCTGGCCGATACGATGTGCTTCTATCTGATATCGGTTTACCAGATGAGGACGGTTATGCTCTAATTCGTCAAGTGAGGGAACTAAGTCCCGAAGCAGGAGGACAAATTCCCGCCGCCGCTCTCACGGCCTATGCTGGATCTACAGACCATACAGAAGCCCTAACCGCAGGATTCCAAAGGCATATCGCTAAACCAATCGAACCCGATCAATTGCTATACCTAGTTGCTTCCTTGGCTGGGCGTATCAGCAGTTAAAGTTAATTCTGGGAAATAAGGTAATTTTAGGCGCACATCTCCGGCTTTCTTGTCAATTTGTTAGTTGCTTTAGCTGCTTACCACACAAGCCATCCCTGGATATTCATCCCAAAGACTTGCCTGCTCTACTTCCTGCTCTTTTTTAGTTCATGGAACTCACCTTAATTATGGATGAAATGAAGTAGTAGAAAAGGTTGATAAGTTAGTATAAAATTGGTTAATTAAAGAATTAAATTATCCTGAATTTACAGCACGTTTCGGGTAAATGAGGTACAAATTTTGGGAACAAAGCTTTATGTGAAGAGGCTTTTACCCCTGCACCGCACTGAGCGCAGTCGAAGTTTTAAGAGTTCCCTGTTCCCTGCTGTAGCTTGTAAAAATTTGATGATTGGGAAGTTTAAGAATATCAGATTTGAGATAAAAAGGAAGCCACAGATTAATAACTGTGGCTAATTATTTAGAAATCGTAAAGACTGACTAGCGGGATTTAGAAGTAGTCTTACTTTGAGTTGTGCCAGTTGTTTGCAGTAATTGCGGCATCAAATCTTCAATTTTTTGTGCTGTTTGTTCTTCTTGTCTGAGGTTTTGCTGTAGTAGTTCAACGATTTGGTCTTGTCCCATTTGTTGAGCACCTTTAACTAAGCAGCGATAACAAGCAATTTCTAAATGTTCAACTGCTAATTGTCCACCAGCAATCCCTTGTTCAACTAATCTGGGACTATCAGCAGCTAGAAGCATAAATTTTTCACTATCACCAATTACGCCTGCTGCTGCTTCACAGTTAACCCGTTGGGGTTGCTGTTTTAAAATGCTGAATACTTGTTCGATGTTTCTGATTTGTTGTTGTGTTTCCTGAATATGTGTCTCAATTAATGATCTTAACTGAGAATTTTCACAACACTGGCACATCATTTGCTGCGCTTCTAAAAAGCGATTCTCAGCATCGTACATTACACACAATTCATAAACGAATTTTTCTTGAGGATTGGTAATTTTTCTGGTGCTGGGGCGTTCACTTAATTGAACCATTTTGATCCTCCTGAAGTTTTTATCCTTCATGCAAAAGTCACTTCTTAAAGCTACTTTTGCCTGTTGGTTTTCTCTTCATACTTTGGACAGAGAATGGTCATGTTCCTAATAGTTGGTTTTAAGTCAGGCTGAAATTCTCTAAATTCTGTAACAAGTAGGGGAAAATTAGGTTAAAGTAAAGATACGTTAAGAATTAACTATACATTAGATGGATGCTACAAAGTTAGAAATAATTACTGCTCAATTAGAGAGTCCTAATTTGCGCGATCGCATGGTAGCATTAGCTAATCTCCGCGATATTCCGGCTGAAGATGCCGTACCTTTAATTAAGAAGGTTTTAGAAGATGAATCGCTGCAACTGCGTTCTATGGCAGTTTTCGCTTTGGGTATTAAACAAACTGCTGAATGTTACCCGATTTTGGTCAAAATATTAGAAACAGACCCGGACTATGGTATCAGGGCAGATGCGGCTGGTGCTTTGGGTTATTTAGGTGACAAGAGAGCAGTAGAAGCCTTATCAAGAGCATTTTATGAAGATACTGATTGGCTGGTGCGGTTTAGTGCCGCAGTATCATTAGGTAATATTAAAGATACTCGCGCCCGTGAAATTTTAATCAAAGCCTTGGATAGTCCAGAGGTAGTGATTCAACAAGCAGCTATCTCGGCTTTGGGAGAAATTAAAGATATTAACTCGGTTGATAATATTTTGCGTTTTGTTGAAGCAGAGGATTGGTTAGTAAGACAACGTTTAGCGGAAGCTTTAGGGAATTTGCCAACTCCTAAGAGTGTTTCAGCTTTAAAATACTTAGAAAAAGATAGTCATCCTCATGTAGCAGCAGCAGCAGAGATTTCTTTGCGACGACTAGAGGAAGAAGGCAGGAGGCAGGAGGCAGGAGGCAGGAGGTAAGAATACTTATGAAGAAGGCAGGAGGCAGGAGGTAAGAATACTTATTTTACCAGCCTCACACTATTTTTTTGCTGAAATAGTTATTTCTAGAAAGCTGTATGAGAGAAAATTCAAGCCCCTCCTAGTCTTTAATAAATAAAAGGGATTGTAAATAATTTTAATGTAGGATTGTTTAGTTCATGACAGTAGAAGAGTTTTTTGAGTTAAGTGCTGGTAAATGGTTTTCTCACCGCACCAGTCACCATTTGGCTTTTAAGCAATCAGAAGATGGAAAATCAGATATTGTAATTGAAACCTTAGCGGTAGACCATGTTGAGGTGATTAAGTTATGTGAACAATATGAGATTGACCCTAGTGCGGCTAGTTGTGGAGCAAGGGTAACTTGGAACGGCACAATGGAATGGGATGAGGAAAAACACGTTGGTTCTACTGTTTTGGTGACAGTTCCAGATTTAGATAACCCAGTGGAAGGTAAACTACTGCGAGAGATGGGTTATGCCGAAAAAGCTCCGGTTGCTGGACGTTATAAGATGGGCACTGATGGGGCTTTAACTTTAATTACTGAGTATGAAACCATGTCATCTGAAGAGCGCTTATGGTTTGCTAGTCCTAATCTTAGGATGCGCGTAAGTGTTCTCAAGCGGTTTGGTGGTTTTAGTATGGCTTCTTTTACTTCCGAAATCCGCATGGGTGGCGCTAAGTAGGGTGCAGAGTGCAGAGTGCGGGGTGAAGATGAGGGGGATGAGGAAGTTATTATTATTCCTTCTAACTCCTGCCTCCTGCCTCCTGCCTCCTGCCTCCTGCCTACATATTCAATAAACGTGCGATCGCTCCTGGTAATGGTAAGATAATCACTAACAATAACGCCATAGCCAGCAACCCTAAAAAATCCCGGCGGTTATCTAGTTCTGTGACATCATTTAGGGCTGGTTCATCAGCTAAAGGCATTAATAATAATAAAATTGCCCACAGAAGAAATTCCTCACGAATAAAGGAAAGTAAAAGTAATAATACACGGGCAATTTGTCCAATGATCATCGCGGTACGTTGTCCAAACATGGCATGAACAATGTGACCACCGTCTAATTGTCCTACGGGCATCAAATTTAAGGCAGTAACAATTAAACCTAAGAACCCAGCAAAGGCCACAGGATGTAAATCAATGGCTGATTTTGCAGTTAAAGCACTGCCCAAAGCCAGCTTTGAGAATAAAGCTAACAAAATGGAATAATTGGGATTAAGAGCGTTAGGGTTTAACAGTCCAGCTTTATCTGTTATTTCCACTATCTGGGAATTTGCTAAACCCCACAGCAGTAAAGGTATGGTGACAATAAAACCAGCCAGAGGTCCAGCAATGCTAACATCAAATAAAGCTTTACGGTGAGGTACAGGACTCCGCATTTGAATAAATGCCCCAAAAGTACCTAAGAAGAAAGGTATGGGAATAAAGTATGGCAGTGTAGAGTGAATTTTATAGAATCTAGCGGTGAAATAGTGGCCTAATTCATGAATGCCTAAAATTGTCATTAACCCTAAAGCATAGGGTAATCCTTGTAATAAGGATCTAAAGTTAGATTCTGATGTAGAAATTTCTACCCCTGCAATTCTGCTACCGATTAAGGTAGTTGTGATTAGAGTAGCGACTAGTAAAATTAGGGCTAGTCCTGGTTTAGTCAACTCATTGCGGCTAATGTTTTGTTTACCTGCTTGAGTGTTAGGAACAAGGACAAAAAAAGGTTTGCCGTTGATACCTTCTTGAAAGATGATTAAAAAGCGATCGCCAAATTGTGCTTCAATATTATCTTTAATCTGTTGATAGGCTTTTCCTGCCTGAGTTCGCAACTGACCGCGACAAATAACTGCTTGTGGCCGATACTCGATATTTTGGATATAGTATACAGCCCAAGGAAAACAGCTACGTAACTGTGTTTCCTCACTAGAATTAATTGGACGTATCGGTTCTGGTCTAGGAGGTTGATTTTGTGGTTGATTTTGTGGTTCTTCTGGTTGTATTTGTCTTCCTCCGTGAAACAATAGCCAGTATAATACTAAACAAAAAATTGACAACCACAGGATCAATGTTGGTGGAGGTGGTTGTTTTGAGTCGTAAACCAGAGTCCAAATAGTTAATGTTAATGCTGGTGTCATCAACACTAACCATAATAACCACACTGGTGTGCGGGTGATATTCGCAACGCTACGCTGTATCAATAGATAAGTAGCTAACCCCAATACGAGGAGAAACCAAAATACCATGTTATCTTCACTAGTTTGGACAAAATGCGGGAGGAGGCAGGAGGAAGAAGAGGCAGGGGGGCAGGGGGCAGGCGTTCCGTGAGCGGAGTCGAACGGGGCAGGGGAGAAAATAAGAATTAATTCCCAATTCCCAAAAGACTAATGACTTTTACCGCACTCTGCACTTTACACCCTCTCATTCCCATTCCCCCAATATTATTTTTAACTCCTTAGTCAGTGTTTTTGCTTATGAATATTTTACCAGAACAAACAAGCCCGACAACTAAGCCACCAAGAGTTGTGTTTGCTCCAGATGTTACAACAGAGATTAATCTTTTGTCTCAGTTTGTACCAGAAAGCATTTTTGCTTTTCCACCAAATCGGGATACATTAGGGGGAACTTCTTATTTTATTGTAAGAAATGGAGGCAATATCCTCATAGACTGCCCAGCTTTAGAAGCCACAAATTTGGATTTTTTGCGATCGCACGGTGGTGTGCGTTGGTTGTTTATCACCCATCGCGGTGCTATTGGCAAGACGGAGGCTATTCAACAAGCTTTTGACTGTGAGATTCTGATTCAGGAACAAGAAGCTTATCTATTACCTGGTTTGACTGTCTCTAGCTTTAGTCGGGAATTTACCCTCGATGACCAAGCGCAAGTAATTTGGACACCAGGCCACTCCCCAGGCTCCTCTTGTTTATATTATCGTGAATTTGGCGGCATACTATTTTCAGGTCGGCATTTAGTCCCCAACCAACAAGGTGAACCTGTACCACTCCGCACAGCTAAAACTTTCCACTGGTTCAGGCAAATTAAAAGTATTAAATCTTTACAAACTCGCTTTAATTCCCAAACTTTACAATATATCTGCCCCGGTGCTAATACAGGCTTTCTCAGAGGCAAGTTATTTATCGCCCAAGCTTATCAAAAACTTTCTAATCTAGATTTAGAAGCTTTACAGCATATTCAGTCTATTTTATAGCGGGGGCAGGAGTAATTAATTATTTTTGACTTTTGACTTTTGAAGGCATGACTTTCGCCTGTTAAGAGCAGTACATAACGAAAACATAGCAATTCTTAACCATTAGTGAAAAATATAGCGATGGAAATCCTGTATTGACAAGCATTGCCACGTTTTCACTTTCTCATACCATTTTACTTTAATGATAATACAAATGCTACCAATAGGACATAGCAGTGCTATGTCTCTCAACTCAATCTATAAGTATTATCGTTTTCGGTAAATGGTATCACTTGTTATTGAGGACTGCTATGTTTAAGCTCAAGTTTTTAACACCTCAAAAGGTGAACCTGCTCAATCATCTATTTACTACTGGAAATTTGCTTTTTTTCAGAGATCCTAGAAAAAAGCTACCTATTAATAAAGAACCAATAAAAGCATTAGGTTCTGGTACACTAGCAGGGTCTTTAGTTGATTTGGATACTTCTACAACACCAAAAGGTAAGTCACCAAGTCTATTATTACCTACAATATCGTGCCATTTTCCTGGTGTACCAAAGTTGACAAAAATACCAGCATAGTCTTCATCAGGCACACTACTTTGAGGTTGTCCAACACTCCAGTTAGTATAAGCAACTGGTTGGCCACTGCTCCATTTATACACCCGTTCAGCACCAGCATCATTTAGTCCTGTCCAGAGGGATATTTTCCCCAACAGTCTATTTCTACTAGCATAATCTGTCGTAATAGGAGCAAAGGTTTTGAAAATCCATTGATCTTCAGCAGCATCATTGATTGTAACTAGATGACCTCCTAAGCTTACTGCTTCACTTTCTGCTCCATTCCACCAAGTGGAACTAGGGGCAAGTAGGTGATAGGTGTTACCATTATATTCGGCTGTATGGAGTATAGCAGCTGAGGCAGTTGAGGTTATACCAGCTAAACCAAGAGTAGTCAGAGCTGTAGTTGTAATTACTTTCTTCACCCAAGTAGAATTAAGCATATCTAACCACACTAAATGTGTCTTAAGTTACCTAATTTTAAAGCCCAATAAGTGAGAACCTTGTCTTTTCAAGGGCAGGTGTTTAATTCAAGATTTAATTTGCTACTTAATTAAAAAATTTAGGGATCAAAACTTTGACTTGTTTCTGATTTTTTACCTGGGAGAAGTAGATAAAAATTGCTATTCATAATCCTGTTTGATTCTAAATATCAATCAACTAGCGATTAATGCTTGACTTAAACCCCTACACAAAAAAGGATAGCTAAGTAAAGAAGATATCAACAATATTTTGTAACTTTATTTAAGAGAGAGTCATATATTTTAAATAATATTACAGCGTTTCCTTGTGGAAGGAGGTACATTGAAAAGCCTGTAAAGATTATCAATTAAGCCTTCAAGTGTACCTCACGTCAAGAGGGGTGGTATATTAGCTGTAGCTAAAGTAGGCGTTGCCTATTGGGTAGCCTAATGACTAATGACTAGCCACTACTGAATTTTTCATTAACACTTCTAAAGCTGTTTGATACTGTTTATCTGTTTGAGTGCCAATTTGTTCGCGGTTGGTTGGTGCTTCCAGTACAACTAGATTGGGGGTAATTCCCAATTTATTAATATCTTTATGTTTGGGGGTTTCGTATTTAGCAATAGTGACTGCTAAACCGGAACCGTCGGATAATTCAAATAAAGATTGGATTAAACCTTTACCAAAGGTGGTTTCCCCGACTAAAATCGCTCGGTCATTATCCTGTAATGCACCAGCTAAAATTTCACTGGCGCTGGCTGTTCCTTGATTAACCAAAACCACTAGTGGATCATCTGTTAAAGCCGGGCCAGAGGCTTCAAAACTGCCTTGAATGCCTTGACGGTTGACGGTGTAGACGACTGTACCAGAATCTAGCCATAAACGGGCAATTTCAATTCCCGCTTGCAACAGTCCACCGGGATTATTGCGTAAATCCAAAATATAGGCTTCTGCCCCTTGTTGCTCTAAATTATTAATGGCGTGGGCAATTTCTGTGGCTGCATTGGCGTTAAACTGACTTAAACGCAGGTAGCCGATGGGTGTCCCTTGGGGAGACATTCGCAATTCGGCTATAACTGGGTTAAGTTCAATGCGATCGCGTACTAAGGTAACTTCTTTAATTCCTTCCCCCTCTCTTTCAATCACCAGAGTTACTACACTACCAATCGGGCCACGCATATTAGCAGCAGCCTCATCTAAGGTTAAATTTTCTGTAGCTAAATTCTCAATTTTCAAAATGCGATCGCGTGGCTTTAATCCCGCTTTTTCCGCAGGTGAACCCGCAATCGGTGTAATGACTTCTAATTTGCCAGTTTCAGGATTTAAGGCTATTTGTAATCCTACTCCCGTCAGTTCTCCAGAGGTATTCACCTGTAAACTACGATATTGTTCTGGATCAAGAAAGCGGGTGAATGGATCATTTAGACTTTTAAGCATATTTTGAATAGCCAAATAAGCCGCCCTTTGATTAGTTAGGCTTTGTTTTAGGGCTTTATAACGTACATTAGCCCAGTTTTGATGATTAAAAGTATCATCTAAATAAGTCCTATTGACAATTCGCCAAACTTCAGTAATTAATTTTTGCTGTTGAGTCATTGCTGTTGCTGGTTGTATCCACAGCCCAACAGCCAAGCAAACAGCCAATAACCAAGAAAATCCACGTTGAAAAACCTGTTTGTTCATTAAGCTCATCTTTAGTTTCACCTCATCCTAAAATTCTATGAGAATTGTTCAATTACTCTTTTGTGGATGAAATCTATCTCTTGATTATGTTACTTTTTTTATAGAAGGGGTGCATTGCTCTCATAGAGTTGCTAGACCAACTCTTGTCAGCATCATCTCTAACAAAACGATAAAATCTACTTTGTAACCAACTTTATGCCGTTGGCTTGCAAATAGAGCGCAATATATTTCATAGTTACAGAGTGTGAAGTTTCATGAGAAACTCCACCACCCTTCCCAAGCTTGCTCTTTGTCAACATCCCAATAACAGCATTTGGGAGCTAATTAACCGCAACTGACTTCTAGGAATCGAAAATTCTATGGCCAACGTTTATGACTGGTTTGAAGAGCGCTTGGAACTGCAAGCTATCGCCGAAGATGTAACCAGTAAGTACGTCCCTCCTCACGTTAATATCTTCTACTGCTTGGGTGGTATTACCCTCACCTGCTTCCTGATCCAGTTTGCGACTGGGTTTGCGATGACATTCTACTACAAGCCAACTGTAGCCGAAGCTTACTCTTCTGTAGAGTACATCATGAATGAAGTGAGCTTTGGTTGGCTGATTCGCTCCATTCATCGTTGGTCTGCCAGCATGATGGTGTTGATGATGATTCTCCACGTTTTCCGCGTTTATTTGACCGGTGGTTTCAAAAAGCCCCGTGAATTAACCTGGGTTAGTGGTGTGATCCTCGCTGTGATCACCGTTTCCTTTGGTGTAACTGGCTACTCTTTGCCTTGGGACCAAGTTGGTTACTGGGCGGTAAAAATCGTAAGTGGAGTACCAGAAGCAATTCCTGTAGTTGGTGTATTAATTTCTGACTTGCTACGTGGTGGTTCTAGTGTTGGTCAAGCTACACTTACCCGTTACTACAGCGCTCACACCTTCGTTTTACCTTGGTTAATTGCGGTGTTCATGTTATTCCACTTCTTAATGATCCGCAAACAAGGTATTTCTGGACCTTTGTAAATTTTTGTGATCAGTGAGTGATTAGCGATCGCTAGTTTTCAGAATCTGGCAGTTTGTTTTAAACTGAGAGAAAATCAGAAAACTTTAAGTTATCAACAACCGCTAACATCTGAAATCGTAACCGAATAGCTAATAAACTTCACTACAGCTTTAACTCACATTTAAACCTAGAGAACACACTCCAAAATGGCAACACAGAAAAAACCGGATCTTAGTGATCCTATTTTAAGAGCCAAACTGGCCAAAGGTATGGGTCATAACTACTATGGCGAACCTGCTTGGCCAAATGACCTGCTCTATGTCTTCCCCATCGTAATCATGGGTTCATTCGCTTGTATTGTGGCTCTAGCTGTGCTAGACCCCGCAATGGTAGGCGAACCTGCTGATCCTTTTGCTACTCCCCTAGAAATTTTGCCAGAGTGGTATTTGTATCCTGTATTCCAAATCCTGCGCTCCTTACCTAACAAATTGTTGGGTGTACTAGCAATGGCTTCTGTACCTCTGGGTTTAATTCTCGTTCCCTTTATTGAGAACGTGAATAAATTCCAAAACCCCTTCCGTCGTCCAGTAGCTACCACAGTATTCTTGTTCGGTACACTTGTAACCCTGTGGTTAGGCATCGGTGCAGCTTTACCCTTAGACAAATCTTTGACTTTAGGACTGTTCTAAGGCGATCGCCTGGGATTTTCAAGAGCATAGACTGATAAGTAAAGATATCTGATTTCTCAGCCGCCTGTAACAGTTTAGTATCAGATTATCTGTTAACACTTTCCAGGTTATGCTTTTGAAAAAAACAGGCGGCTATTTTTATCTGTAACCCAGCATACAAAAATCTAAATATTTTCCGATAATCTTATTCATATTCGATGTATAATTTCCTAGTCTGTGGTTGCATCTTTAATCTTGCCCTGAATAAAAGCTAAATTTACAAAGAAAGCTCTGTGCTTTTCAGTCGGGGAGAGGTAGAAATTGATTAAAGTGCTAACATATATCAAAACATTCAAAATTCCTAATCAAGAATGAGGTTTTTGAGCAGTTGTCAATTTTTCCTCAGTGCGATAAGTTGTTGATAAACTTGTTTGTCACCACAATCGCTATACAGGTTTCTGTAACCTGACTTTTGTATTTGACTTTGCCCAAAGTCAGTATAAAGTAGGTCTGATCAAGGCAAGATTCAATTCTCAAATGAATTTTCCAACTTTAGAATTGTTACCCAATCACCAACAATTTTTCCTGAACTATAATCAAGTCACGGTCAATGCTTAGCATAGTGCAGCAAGACCATCTGACGGTGAAGAGCGATCTTAAGCTCCTAAACCAAGTACAACAATGGTTTGAGCAGTTTTGTTTACAATATTTGTCTCAGCTTGGCTGGTCAGAGAGTCAACTTTATCGCCTCAACTTAGCACTAGCAGAGGGTTTTACTAATGCAGTTCGCCATGCTCATCGTTATCTGCCACCAGAAACAACTATAGATATAGAAGTTAGCCTATGGATAGACCGATTAGAAATGAAAATTTGGGATTATGGTAAACCTTTTAATCCTGATGCGATCGCTGAACCACAACCAGGTACACTCCAGGTAGGTGGCTACGGTTGGTTTCTCCTCCGGCGGTTAGCAGACCGAGTCGTCTATGAACGTAGTCCAGATCATCGTAATTGTTTACTAATTGTTAAGTATTTTTTAGAAGAACAACATGATTAGTATATATACTTTAGTCAACTGCTAATTTTTTTCTTTTCCAGCTTAAGCAGGGGGTTAGAAATCAGTTTTATGAGTAAAACAGCCTTGATTACAGGCATTAGTGGTCAAGATGGCTATTATCTGAGCCATTTTCTCCTCCAGCAAGGTTATCGAGTCGTAGGATTAATACCCCCCCACCGCCAAAATAATTTAACAAAATTAGGCAGTTTAAGAGAACAAGTAAAAATATACACAGTTGATTTAAGAGATCCAGCCGCTTTGTTAACTGCCGTTGAACAACTGCTTCCCCAAGAAATTTATAATTTAGCTGCACCCAGTTTTGTCCCTGATTCTTGGCATGATCCTCTAGGAACACTGGACTTAATTACTGGTACTGCTACTAGGCTATTAGATGCCGTGCGGAAAGTAGGCTTGTCTACCCGTTTTTATCAAGCCAGTAGTTCCGAAATGTTTGGGGATGTTTCCGTTGCACCTCAAGATGAACAAACCCCCTTTCGTCCCAAAAATCCCTATGCAGCAGCTAAATTACACGCTCATTGGACAATGGTACATCACCGCCAACGCTATGGTTTATTTGCTTGTAGTGGGATTTTATATAATCATGAGTCACCTTTGCGACCTCCACAATTTGTCACACGTAAAGTTTCCCTAGCTGTGGCATCAATTAAACTGGGTTTAGCTAACAGCTTAGAAATGGGTAACTTAGAGGCTAAACGTGATTGGGGATTTGCGGGAGATTACGTAAATGCAATGTGGAGAATGTTGCAAGTAGAAGAACCAGAAGAGTATGTGATTGGTACAGGAAAGTTACACACAGTTGAAGAATTAGTGGCTACAGCTTTTAATTGCGTGGATTTAGATTGGCGAAATTTTGTAAAGATTAATACTAATTTATTAAGAACAGACGAACATTTTCAACTTGTTGCCAATCCTAGCAAAGCCAAACAGAATTTAGGATGGGAACCAGAAGTTAATTTTCATGAACTTTTAGAGAAAATGGTGAAAACTGATTTGGAAAAATTACAAAATGGGCAAATTGCACCTTATACTTCTTCTCAACAAAAATAATTTTTAGATACATTGGAAAGAAGTTTCACCGTGAATAAACATGAGAGTAAAAAAGTTAAGTATGTATTTGTATTTCTAGAGATTTTTTCCCGTGAGGGGGGAATACAATCTTATGTTAAGGACATTTTTCGCAGTTATCAAGAGTTAAATTTACCTGATCAAGCAGAAGTATTTTTATTGCGCGATTCTCCAAATTGTGAAAATCCTTTTGAGTCAGAAAATTTAAAATTTCATTATTGCCAAACGGACTCAGCGCAAAAATCTAGAATCAAGTTAGCGGCGGCTTTGCTAGGATGTTTATTATTTAAACGACCAGCACAAGTATTTTGTGGTCATATTAATTTAGCAGTTTTAATCAAAACCTTATGTCAACCATTAGGAATACCCTATACTGTGTTGACCTATGGGAAAGAATTTTGGGAACCTTTAAAGGAGAAAGAAAAAAAAGCTCTAGCTTCAGCTTCTGCTATTTGGACGATTAGCCGCTATAGTCGCGATCGCGCCTGTAAAGTTAATGATATAAATACCAGTAAAGTAAAAATGCTACCCTGTGCCATTGATGGGGATAAATTTACACCAGGAGTCAAAGCACCGCAGTTAGTAGAAAAATATGGCTTAGAGAATGCCAAGGTATTAATGACCGTAGCCAGGTTATGGTCTGGGGATATTTATAAAGGTGTAGATGTCACCATCAGGGCTTTACCGCAAATCCTAGAAGAGTTTCCAGAGGTAAAATATTTAGTGATTGGCAGGGGTGATGACCAACCGAGATTAGAAAAATTAACTCAAGATTTGGGAGTGAGCGATCGCGTAATTTTCGCCGGATTTGTCCCCACTGAAGAATTAATGTTACACTACCGCCTAGCCGATGCTTATATCATGCCCTCACAAGAAGGCTTTGGCATTGTTTATTTAGAAGCAATGGCTTGTGGTGTACCAGTATTATCTGGTGATGACGACGGTTCAGCCGACCCCCTACAAGATGGTAAACTGGGCTGGAGAGTACCCCACCGCGACCCCGCAGCCGTGGCCACCGCTTGTAAAGAAATATTGCGAGGTCAAGATCAAAGATGTGATGGACAATGGTTAAGAGAAAGAGCGATCGCTCTTTTTGGCCTCCCAGCCCTGAAGGAAAAGCTACAAATGCTACTCCAAGAGGCAGAGGGGCAAGGGGGCAGAGGGGCAGGGGAGCAGGGAGCAGGGGGCAGGAGAGCAGGGAGCAGGGAGCAGGGAGCAGGGGGGAAAATAAGAATTAATCCCTAATTACCTGTTGCCTATTGCCTGTTGCCTGTTGCCTGTTGCCTATTGCCTGTTGCCTATTGCCTATTGCCTATTGCCTATTGCCTATTGCCTATTGCCTATTGCCTGTTCCCTGTTCCCTAATGACTAATGACTAAACTAGCTATCCTAGAGATAGAGCAAGAGAAATTTCAGAAATGAGCCTTAAGAACCTACAAGAAAACTTTGAGCAAATTCGTCCTTTGCTAACCTTAATCTTGATTACCTGGCTGTTAGCATCTTTAGGCTTAGGCTGGTTAGTCAATTCCCTGCTGATTATTTTAGCCTTTATATCATTAGCTCCTGTAGTAGCCTTTTTCGTCTTCCGTTGGTGGCTACAAAAGAACATGGTAGTTGATAAATGTCCTGTATGTAGCCATGAACTAACAGGGCTAAATAATAGCCAATTACAATGTCCTAACTGTGGAGAGCAGTTAATAGTACAAAATGGGCAACTTCGCCGTTTTGCACCAGAAGGAATTATAGATGTTACCGCAGTAGACGTATCTAGCCAAGCATTAGAAGATTAGTCATTAGTCATTAGTCATTAGTCATTAGGGAACAGGGAACAGGGAACATGGGAAAGTCATTAGTCATTAGGGAATAAAAGGAATTACTTCTTCTTTCCCCCTCTGCCCCTCTGCCCCCCTGCCTCTTCATCCCCCCTGCCCCTCTGCCCCAACATCTTGCGTACAAAACTACTAAAGCCTTTGATGATGGGGTAGCTTAGTACACAGTCGCCTACAGCCAGCATAGAGGATACTAATTAATAATTCCTTGACATACTCCCCGCCCTAAAAGCGCGGAGATTCTGGGTTCAAACAACAGTTGCAGGCATAGCCAGTCTTACACTATCTCGCCCGACAGACAATGCCCTGCCTGTTTCCACTACTCTATCAAAAAGCCGTCCTCAAAGGACGGGGCTTTAAACCCAATTTTTTGGTAAACTTTTTCAACATAAACACCCAACACTAGATATAATTTCCTATAAGTTGAAAAAACTCTTAAGATTAGCGTAAAGATTACGCTCTTCACCGATTAGCTGACAACCACAATTAGGAGGACTATCTATGGCGCTCGTACCCCTGCGGCTGCTGTTGGATCATGCGGCGGAAAACGGTTACGGTATTCCAGCTTTTAACGTTAATAACTTAGAGCAAATTCAGGCAATTCTGAAGGCAGCTGCGGAAACAGATAGCCCTGTAATTTTGCAAGCTTCTCGTGGTGCTCGTAATTATGCGGGAGAAAACTTCCTGCGGCACTTAATTTTGGCAGCAGCAGAAACTTATCCTCATATTCCCATTACCATGCACCAAGATCATGGTAACGCGCCTGCTACCTGCTACTCAGCCATCAAAAACGGCTTTACTAGCGTAATGATGGATGGTTCTTTGGAAGCCGATGCTAAGACTCCTGCCAGCTATGAGTACAACGTCAATGTTACTCGTGAAGTGGTAAAAGTGGCTCATGCCCTTGGTGTCAGCGTTGAAGGCGAATTAGGTTGCTTAGGTTCTTTGGAAACTGGTGCGGGTGAAGCTGAAGATGGTCACGGTTTTGAAGGTACATTAGACCACTCCCAGCTGTTGACTGACCCTGACCAAGCAGTTGATTTCGTAGAACAAACCCAAGTAGATGCTTTAGCTGTTGCTATTGGAACCAGCCACGGTGCTTATAAATTTACTCGTAAGCCCACCGGCGAAATTTTAGCTATTAGCCGCATTGAAGAAATTCACCGCCGCTTACCTAACACTCACTTGGTAATGCATGGTTCTTCTTCTGTACCCGAAGATTTGATTGCTATCATTAATGAGTATGGTGGTGCAATTCCTGAAACCTACGGTGTACCTGTAGAAGAGATTCAAAAAGGTATCAAGAGTGGTGTACGTAAGGTAAATATTGACACTGATAACCGTTTGGCTATTACGGCGGCTGTACGTGAAGCTTTAGCAAAAGCTCCTAAAGAATTCGATCCTCGTCACTTCCTCAAGCCTTCTATTGTATATATGCAGAAGGTTTGTGCAGAACGCTATCAGCAATTTGGTACTGCTGGTAACGCCAGCAAGATCAAGCAAATTTCTATTGATGATTTTGCTGTTAAATATGCTAAAGGTGAATTGAATGTTGTCACCAAAGCAGCTGCTAAAGTTTAATTTTCATAAATTTTAGAATTTTAATATTAAATTCACCGGGTAACGTTAATTCTACCCGGCTTTTTAGTGATTTAATTCAGTTCTACCGCTCCCCTTATGGTAAATAATATTAAATTTATTTTTGTAGGTTGGGTTGAACGGAGTGAAACCCAACATTTTCGCGCATTTGTTGGGTTTCGTTCCACCCCTACGGGGAAGCAAGCTACAACCCAACCTACTATAAATGTTGTTTTGCATAAAGGGAATGGTAGAGCCTTTAATTCTAATTTAATTTTGAATAGCTGCTCGAAATTCCCGCAGTGCTTGAATATGGTTTTCTATTTGAATACATTTAACCAATAAAGCTACATCTAAATTTGGTAAAAGTTGTGATTGAGAAATATTTTTATATCCTTCATTTCCTAAAGTATAAAATAATAGTTCATCGTTTACCCAAAACCAAACTTCAGGAATTTGTAACCGTTTGTATGCTTCTAATTTGTCAATTCCGCCACTGGTGACAATGACTTCAATCACTAAATCTGGACGTTTTCTATTTGCTCCCAGTTCGTAAGATTCATCAGCTTCGCGTTTGACTTTTTCAGATTCACTTTCTAGGGTAACTGAGCCGGTGGGAGTAAAATCTAATCCTAAAAATTCTAAATAAGTTTCTAATAAAGCAGCAATACGTTTTTTGATAGTTTCGTGTTTTTTACCTGGCACTTTGCGAATCTCCAACACTCCATTTAAAAAAGACAACCTAATACCAGGGCGCTCTATTAGCTGTTCTACTGCTTTAAATTCTCGCCAGGTGAGGTCACTAATTAATATGGGTTCTGTTTCTCTTTCAACAAGTGTAACTGTCATGAGCTAAACCCAAGTTGAGGATGACTTTCTTATTGTATCCAAAATTTTAGTGTTTGTTAATCAGGAGAAAGTTTAGTGAAACAAGTCAAAAGTCAAAAGTGCATAAACCTTGTTTAGTCAGTCTTATTTCTCATAAATAAACCGGGTGGTAGATATGTTCCCCGGTTTTCTATTGCTCGTATCAATAAAGCTTTGTACAGTTGAGGTAATCAGATTATGCAACTGTAGCTTTTTGTTGCTTTTTACGTTTGTTCAGTGAGCCTAAACCCAATGAGCTAACTCCTAACAATCCTAGTAACATAGCAGGTTCTGGTACAGGTTTTGGGCCTGTGGATGGGAGTGATGCTGAACCCCAAATTTCACCAGATACGCCTGTAACATTTCTAACGAATATGCCAGATCCTGTGGTTGGATTAATAACTATTTGTCTTCTATCAGCAGTGTAGCCGTATAAAGTTCCATCACCATCAAAAGCTAAACCATAGACAGCACCAAAACCAATGTTACCAATCTGGCTGGCTACGCCATTCAGAGCGATTGACCACAAGCTATCCCCTACTGATGTTGCTAAAAATCTGTTGTTAACAGGGTCAAAGACTAAATCACCACTGCTACCGAAGCCAGCAATGTTAGACACTAAAGATGCAGCACCTGTGGAAGTATTAATTTTGTAGAAACCAGAATCACCAGTTCCATAAAGCTCATTACCAAGAGTAAAGCCTAAACCATTTAATGAAGCTGCAAAGTTACCAATGAATGAGGATGTACCTGTAGTTGTATTTACTTTATACAACTGATTGAATGTGATACCATAAAGTTCGTTAGTGTTAGATAAAGCTATATCGGTAAAAACAGGTCCACTAGCAACTGGTGTATATACTCCTGTTGATTGGTCAACACTACCTACTGTTCCACTAGTAGTAGAAACATAAAAGTTCGTTGCTTGGGCTACATTTGATGTTCCTAAACCTAGAACGGCTGCTCCGATCACACTTAATGATAGTTTTTTGATGATAGCTGAATAAGCCATGTTTCTATCTCCTAATAAAATGCTGAAATATTTTAGAGCAATGCTTCAGTAGTTATGCAGTGGTAATTAACTTTTTATAAGTAGCACTACTAACAAAGTTAACAACTATGGTATTCTGCTTCATCAGAGAAATCAACAGGTGAAGCACATTTTCATGAAAAAAATAAATCAGGAAATTACATAAAATTCAAGTGCAACACTATATACTACAAATTGCTTAATAGACGTAATTGTTACATACTAAAAAGATAATTGTTATATACTAAATTGTTTTAGATATGATGAAAAGCAGCGACAAACTTGATTTATAGTACGTAATTTTACTGAAAACTTTATAAATCACTAAATTGCGGGCAAGATGCCCGCACTACAAGAATGTTTAAAATACGCGATGCTGTAAAGATGGCATTTGTCGGCGTACTTGTTCGAGTCGAGAGGGTTTAATTTCGGCGATCGCTACTCCTGGTTTTTCTCCAGCATCTGCTAGAATTACTCCCCAAGGGTCAATAATCATGGCATGGCCGTGAGTTTGACGACGTGCGTAGTTAGTGCCAGTTTGGGCTGGTGCAATTACATAACAAGTATTTTCTATAGCTCTAGCTTGTAATAACACTTGCCAATGGTCTTTACCTGTAAAAGCGGTAAAAGCTGCGGGAACAAATAATATATCTGCACCTTTATCAGCTAAATGGCGGTATAGTTCCGGGAAGCGGATATCATAACAAATAGAAAGCCCTATATTACCCAAATTTTCGGAATTATAAACTAAAGGTAGTTCTTGCCCTGCGACAACTGTACTAGATTCTCGATAGGTGTTACCATCAGGAACATTAACATCAAACAAATGTACCTTATTGTAACGAGTCAGTTGTACACCGCTAGGGTCAAGTAAAACGCTAGTATTGTAAACTTTTCCCGTATTTTCCACAGGCACAGGAAAACTACCGCCTAAAATTGTGACTTGGAAGCGTTGCGCCATTTGATTGAGGAATTTTTCCGTTGATTGAGCGATCGCCTCAGCTTGAGCCAGTTTATCTTTTTCCTCCCCCATAAAAGAGAAATTTTCTGGCAAACCCACCAACTCCGCACCCTGACGCACAGCCAGATCAATTAATTCCTCAGCCTGAGCTAAATTTTTCTCTAGATCAGGTACACTCGTCATTTGAATAGCGGCCGCTAAATAAGACTTCATAGATTCAACAACTAACAACTGATTTTTTTGGTTATAGATTTTCAAATATACAAGGAAGAGGGGGCAGAGTGTAGGGTATAGGGTGTAGGGTGTAGGGAGATGAGGGGGATGAGGAGGATGAGGGGGTAATAAATCTAAAATCCTCCTGCCTCCTGCCTCCTGCCTCCTGCCTCCTGCCTCCTGCCTTCTGCCTCCTTCAGTCGTAAACAAACCTGGAATAATGCTATCTGCTGCTAACACTGCTGTCTTTGTGCAAACCTTTATTGCCGTATTTGTTTTAGCGGATGCGGTAGGCAACGTTCCCGTAGTTTTGATTTTAACTAAAGGCATGACACCGGGAGAGAGAAATCATGTCATTGATAAAGCCGTAATTGTGGCGATCGCTCTTTTATTACTGTTCACATTTGTCGGTAATATCATCTTAAGCTATTTAGAAATCAGCATGGGAGCATTACGGGTAGCCGGTGGATTATTACTATTATTAATTGCCTTGCAAATGCTTAGAGGTGAATTAAACCGTCCCATCTTAGAACAAGGACAAGACATAGCCATCACACCCCTAGCCCTACCCTTACTAGCCGGACCCGGTACATTAACAGTAGTCATGCTATTAAGTTCAAAATCCCCCTTTCCCCACTTAGGCGTAGTTTTAGGTATTTTAGCCGCCATGCTCATCACCTGGTTAATATTGCGACTAGCTAACCGCATAAACGAGTTAATTAGTTCCGAAGGTGAAGCCATAGTTTCTCAACTACTAGGATTTTTATTAGCAGCCCTAGCAGTAGAAATTGGTAGCGCAGGAATTAAAGAAATATTTTTACGTTGAAAATTTTGATACAGCAGGGAACAGGGAACAGGGCTGAAAGCCTTTTTGTATAAGGGTTTGTTCCAAAAATTTGTACCTTATTTACCTGAAACGGGCTGTATGTAGCCTTGTTACAAAAATTTGTACCTCATTTACCTGAGATATGCGGTAAATTATGTTTTATTAAAAAACGTAGTTTAGATTTTCAAATTATGAGAAATTATGATTTTAAAAACAAAATCACTTTCATCCGTAAGGAATATTATAACCAATGAAATACCTACCTAATAGCAGATAAAAATTTGTTTCTATTTTCTAAACTTAAAAAACTAGCTAATAAATTAAGCCCAATTAAATTACCAGGAGCATCTATGGTTATACCTGTTAAGCATTCTATTGCCGTAGAACAACAAACCATAAAATTTGATAATAGATTTGAATATAAAAGAGAATGCGGCAGAGTTAATAGTCACTCAACCAAACCAACATCAGGTTTTTTACTAATTGGTGGTGCAGAAGAAGGGACAACTGGAGAAGATGCAGCTACACAATGGTTTCTCAAACTAGCTGATCAAGGAGATTATTTAGTTTTGCGTTCTGGTGGAGTTGGCAGACAAGCTGAGTTTATTTGTGATAGATATCGAGATTTAATCGGTTCTGCTGCTGAACTTTCTATTGATAGTAGAGGTGCGGCTAATAATCCAGAAGTTATTAAATATGTCCGTGATGCTGAGGCTTTATTTATCGCTGGTGGTGATCAAAATGCTTATGAGGATTATTGGGAAGGTTCAGAATTAGAAGATGCGATTAATTATTTAATTAATGATAAAAAAGTTCCTGTGGGTGGAACAAGTGCAGGTTTAGCAATTCTGGGAGATTATTATTATGCACCTGCTCATGATAGTTTATTAAGTTCAGAAATATTAGATAATCCTTTTCACCACAATACAAAAGATATTTACCGCAGTGATTTTATCAAAGTTCCAATTCTCAAAAATGTCATTACAGACACCCATTTAGATCGCATTAATGACGACAATCCTGAACCAAGGTATGGGAGAATTTTCGGTTTATTAGCTAGAGTTGTCCATGATATGGGCAATAAATTACCATTGTATGCCATTGGATTAGAAGAAGGTGCTTTTGTCGCAATTGATAAAAATGGCATAGCTCAAGTATTTGGTAATGGTAGAGATAGAGGAGAAGATGCTTATTTTCTCCAAACTAATGGTGTAGTGCCTGAACAAATCAAACCAGATTTACCCTTAATTTGGAATAATCAAGGGAAAGCAGTTAAAGTTTATAGAATTTCTGGTACACTAGCAGGAAACGGATATTTTGATTTGAATAATTGGTCAAGTGTTGATGGTGGAAGTTGGGAATATTGGTATACTACTGGTGGAATTTCTGGTTTTCGGCGTGAACCAATTGAGTAAAATAGTAAAGGGGCAAGGCTGAAAATTTTTGGTTTTGAAATCGGAATTTACTCTATGCTGCGTCCCTATAATAAAGATATGTCTTAAAAATAAAAATTCAATTTACTGTTCCCTGTTATAAATTCAAATGTTGTTTTAAATCTTCAGGTAAATTTATTGCTGTATCTAATCCTTGTACTTGTGTAAAATCTATTTCTTTGTTCCAAATAATATTTTCTAAATTGGCATTAGCAAAATTTGCACGACTAATATTTACACTACGAAGGTCAGCATTACTCAAGTTAGCATTGTGGAGATTAGCACCAGTTAAATTGGCACTATTCAACTTTGTATAAGTAAGATTAGCTTCACTTAATTCTGCACCTCTTAAGTTAGCATTACTAAGGTTAGCACAATGACAATTAGTTTTAATTAAGTCTGCACCACTCAGTTTTGCACCTCGAAGATTAGCATAGCTAAGATTAGCACTATTGAGGTTAGCATCAAATAATTTAGCATCAATTAAAAAAGCATGGCTTAAGTCTGCATGATTGAGATTACTATGGCTAAGATTAGCACCATTAAGGTTAGCATATTGAAGTTTAGCAGCTTCCAAATCAGAATAACTCAGGTTAGCACCTCCTAAATAAGCATTCTCGAAAGTTGCATGAGCAAGTTCAGAACTACTGAGGGAACTATCACCTAAAAAAGCATGACTAAAATTAGCAAAATCTAGTTTTGCACCTCTGATATTAACTTGACTAAGATGAGCATTATTGAGAAATTGACCTACAAAATCATTAAAAGTTTCGACTTGAATAGAATTACTATAGTTAATAATTTTTAGTAATTGATTTGTGAGAGTTTCTTCCGTATTTCTTCCAGCCGGATGAAACATTAACTTACGTTTTAAATCATTTCTGTCCTGAAAATAGCGGTGTATTTCTAAAAGTAAAATCATGACGTTCAAACCAGCATAAATATCTACTTGACGTTGACCTAGTTCTTTGATGCCATATTTTTGTAGCTGGCAGAGTTTTTTCTGTGCTAAAGTTTCGGTTGCTGAATCAATAAATTTACCTTGATGCCAATGATGATAAAAGTTTTCTAACCGTTTAAATAGTAGTAACCAATTAAAATCACTAATTTCTATGATTAACCCCATTAGATATTGTACAATTTCAATTGTCAATTGACCAAATCCCAATAAATCATAAATCTGCCAGTGCATTTGATCTGTAGGAACAATTAGTTGTTTTCCCTCCTCGGTTTCATAGTATTGTGTCCAGGTTTTGAGGCAAGTTTTTAGTTTTTCAGCAAAGAGAAAATCCCTAAAACTTGGGTGAAAGAATTTAATAAATATTTCATGGTTTTTAGTACATTGAATATCCAGAATTGTGAAATACTTTTGTTGATTTGTTTGGCTAATTGTTTGTTTTATTTGTTGAATAATTTTTTGACATTCTTCCTCTTCTTCTAGTCTTGCTTCTAAGGTTGATATTGAGGAAGATTTACCACCAGACTGAATTACACAAACTGCCGCTTCTGTCAATAAGCGTTTTAATGTTTCGGGTTTTTGTTCACTAATTTGATTATTTAATTGATAATTTTGTTTGGTGATGAGCCAATTTATTGCTTCTTGATAAATAATGGTTTTGGCTGTTTGATTACTGCTATTTAGTAATTTATCTATTGTTAATTTATTATCCCGGTAGATAGAAGCTAACAAATGAAGTATTAGGGGTTCTTTAGCTAATTGTTGTACTTCTAATGGCAGTTGAGAATTTTGTAAAATTTGCTGTAAATCTGTTTCTTTGTTTTGGTGAATTGGTAGTAACTTCCATTGCTGTAACCATTTTGTTTGTAATTGTTCATCCATTTCTATAATTTCTACCCGTTCTAAATTTTGGGGTAGTTGAGTAATATCTTTTAAACTTGATGAACAACCAGTAACTAATAGACGATGACCCATTGCTGAGTTTTGATGACAAGTTTTCTGGAATATAGCTACTTGTTGAATAAAAGCTTCTACAATAGAGTTATTGTTAGTTGATTTTAATTCATTCCAGCCGTCTAAAATAAATAAAAAACGTGTATTCTGGTCTTGTAGCCAGTTAGGTTGATTTTGGGCAAAACTATACTGTAATTGTGATTGGAGTGTAGTTTCTAATTGGGGTGATAATGAGTTAATATCTTTTAAGGAAATTAATATGGGTGTCCAAATTGGGTGTAGATGTTGATATACCCAGTCAGCAAACATTCGACAAAAGATGCTTTTACCTCTACCGGATGCACCTTGAATAAAAATCACTTTTTCTAAATTATCTGGTTTTAAGATAATGCCTTTTACCCATGTTTCTAAATCAAAGATTGGAGACTGGTGATCTATTTTGCCATTTTCCTTGACTAATTTGATTTGAGGAGAAAGATAAACATCTTTAAAAGTTACATGATCATCCAAAATATTTTCTAATGGTTTGGTAGCAATATCAATTTTTAAGTATTCGTCAATGCTATAAAACTTTTGCTGTGCTTGTTGGCAGCTTTGGAAATAATCAGGTAAAAGGTTTTGGCTAATACTTCCTAATTCCAGCCAAGCATTTATGATATGGTGTTGAGTATTCCCAGCGATGCGTTGAGTTAAAATATAAGCATTAGCTTTGGAAATGTTTGCACCTGTTAAACGAGTGAATAAGATTTGATTAAATGCGGTGGCTAATTCTGATTGATGAAAACAAGAAATTGTCTTAATTGCTGTTTGTTGGTCTAGTTGAAAATTTTGGAATCTTGATAATAGTTGAGTTATGATTTGCATAATTTGGGCTTTACTATCCCAATTTACTGCCGGATATAAAGATAATATTTCTTGGCAACTTTCTAAATAAGCTGCTTGAGTTAATATAAATATATGGTCTTCTAAAGTTAATTTTTGTTGGCTATTTTCAGGATAAAATTTGAGTAAAGATGTTCCTAATGATAAGAAGGATAATTTTTCTGGTATTACTGGGACTAAGGGTAAACAGAATAAATCTAATAATGAAGATGAATATTGTAATAAAAGTTGTAAATTTTCTAAAATTTTGTTTTGTTCTTTGATAACTTTTGCTGCTACTAAAACAGCTTTACCTGTTTCAAATTTTGTCTTGGGATTTGTACTGATGGAGAAAGATTGGCGTAATTTTTGCCAGGTAGATGCAAAATTATGATTCATATCCTGAAACTCAAGGACTAATTTATTTAGAGTCTAGCTTATATTTTTAATAGTAATTTATCATGCAACAGTGATTTATCAAACCTGATGAGAACAGGCTAATTAGGTTAACGGTATTTGGGATGCGATCGCATCCCCTCCCCTCTCATCCCTAAAAACTATTTTCTCGATTAATCCAAATTCCTCTGATTCCTGCGGCTTTAGCCCCCTGATAATCATCTTCTAGACTGTCGCCAATATGCCAAGCTTCTTCAGGATCACATTTATGTTTTTGTAAGGCAATTTTAAAAATTTGCGGATCTGGTTTAGCTGCACGTGCTTGGGTAGAAATAGTGATGGAGTTAAAATAGTCTTTCAGTCCTAAGCTTTGTAAAACTGAGTAAATTCGAGAATCAAAGTTAGATAATATACCTAATTCTACTCCCAATCGTCGCCAGTTCATTAAAGCTAAGGGTACATCAGGATAAACAAACCAAGGTTCAGCAGTCCCAAAATGAATATAAAGTTCGCTAAAAAAAGCCGAAAAATCAGTAAACTGTTTGAGGACTCCTGCTGTTTCAAAGGTATTTAAAGCAATTGTTTGCCACCATTCAAACTCTTTTTGGGGAATATCTTTAGTTTCTACATCAGGAAATATGGGGGGTGGTGCTGCTTTCCAGCTTTTAATAAAGTGTTGATTCAAAATACTGGGGGCAACTATTACACCGAATTCCTGTGCTATTTGACTATAAACTTCACCGACGCTACCTTTAACACCAAAAAGTGTACCTACCGCATCCAAAAATATAACTTTTGGTCTGTTCATCACCTTTAACTCCTCACAAAAACCAGCAGCATATAGTAATTTTACCCACTGGTGTGGGGAGTATTACTACATCAACTAAATTTGTTATCTTTTAATTTGCCACATTAAAACTAAAAAAGCTACAAATCCGCCTATGATATTCATGATCATGTCGTAAATTGTATCTTGATAGTAAATTGCCAATAACTGATAATTGATAGTCTTGGAATTAGCACGTAAAAAATATTCTAAAAATTCGTTGATATTTCCCAACAAACAAACTAAGCCTAAAATCAATATTAAATTTTGCCACCAGTTGCTAATTTTCCAAATATCAATAAATAGAGGCAATAAAAGAATTACTACTGCTAATGCCCAAGAAAAATGCTCTAAACGATTCAGCCAAAACCATGAATAGGGAATGATATTTTTTTCAATCATCCATTTAATCCAACTGCCTAATAAGGGATAAACTAAGACTGTAGTTAGATAAATAAAATGTTCTGAATCTGATAATTTAGCTTCTAAGTTTTGCCAACGAAAAATAAAAAATAATCCAAACCAAATTACAACCATTACTACCCAATTAGAAAAGACAGTAAAGGAAAATAAAATACAACAGGTAGCAAAGAATAACCAAAACCAGTTAGATTTGAGAGACTTTAGCATTTTTTTACTGGATTAATTTGAAATTAATAGATAATAATATAGGTAGAGCTTAACCCTACCTAAAATTGTTGATTTTGATGTTTTCCGCTTAATGAGTGAGGCTGTCTATAATGGGTTGAACTAACCAATTAAAACCAACTTTTAATTGATGATTTAAGGTTGGTAAACGGTAGAGATAGGCTAGACGACGGGCAACATAAGCTAATGAACCATCTAATTTAATTCCTAAACCTGTGAGGGTGGCATTATCAATTCCTAAAGCCATCATTTCGCCTAGTTGTTGATAACGGAAAGGAAGTAAGGGGCGATTTGTGAGAGATGCCCAAATATTCCAAGCGGTGTAGTCGGCTTGTTGAAAAGCAACTTGGGCTGTAGCTGGAACTTGTTGTCCTTCGGCATCTTTACAGTCTGCTAAGTCTCCCAACGCAAAAATTTCTGGATGGTCAATAACTTGTAATTCTGGTGTGGTGGTGATTTGACCACGTTGGTTTTGTTTGAGGGGTAAATTTTTAACTATGGGAACTACTCTATTTCCTACTGTCCAAATAACTAAATCAACGGGAATTGTATCTATTTGACCTTTATATTCTAAAGAAATTGTGTTTTCAGTAATTGATGTAACTTTGGTTTCTAAATCAATAAATACTCCTCTAGTTTCTAAGGCTTTTTGTGCGGCTTTGCGGTTAAATTCTGGGGAGGTGCGTAAAATTTGATCGGCGATTTCAATGAGGCGGAATCTTCCTTTTTCGCCAATTCTATCTGCTAATTTACAAGCAAGTTCTACGCCACTATAACCAGCACCAACTATGGCAACACGGATTTTTTCTGGTTCTGATTCTTCTAATATTCTCAGTTTTTCTTGTAAGCGATAAGCATCGGAGATGGTACGGAAGGGGTAAGCATGATTAGCCGCACCAGGAACTAAATCTAGGGGTGTTTCACCACCCATTGCTAATACTAATCGGTCGTAAGGGATTTCTAAACCATCTTCTAGCTGTACTCGGTGTTTTTCGATGTCTATTTCTGAGACAACAGCTTGATAGAAACGTACACCTGTATTTTGTAGTAGTTCTACGAAAGGTGGGGCTATTTCCCAGGTTTGCAGTTCACCGGTGAGGATTTCGTAAAGTAGGGGAGAGAAAAGAAAGCGATCGCTCTGGTCTACTAGTATAATTTCTGGCTTCTGTGTTGATTCCCACGGTAGTTGACTGAGGCGCAAAGCGGTATAAAGACCGCCAAAGCCCCCGCCTAGTATACAAATTCTGTTTGTTGGTTGAGTCATCATCATCTATAGGGAGGTACATCCCAGCAGCAACTTAATTATTAGTGTAACGATTGATTACGCTCTATTGCCATCAACCAGCAATCTTGATATTTACCCTCATGTATGTCATGGGCAGGCAAAACCTTGATTTTTACAAAGCCACACTTTTCATAACAACGGATGGCGCGATGATTTTTCACATCTGGGTCAATGACAATTTTTATAGCTTGTAGCTGAGTAAAAATATAGTTAACAGCCGATGAAAGCACCTGTGTACCTAAACCTTGATTCCAATAATCGGTTTCACCAATAAATAAATCTATACCATAAGTTGATTTAGTATTTTCTAATTTATACTTTTGTCTATCTATTTCTGGTAAGTCATCAAGGGAATAATATTGTAAATAGCCTATGGGTTTATCTTTAATAGCAAAAATACAAGGATTTACAGGTTCTTCTCCTTTAATTCTCGGTTGATAATTAGCAATTACTTTTTCTAAATAATAAGGACGATCTCGACCACCGTAAAATTGCAATACTTTTTCATCTGTGCGCCATTTTTCTATTAATTGATAATCTTCCATGTTATCTTGCATGGGTCGAATAGTAATTGATTTTGTTATTACTAACATACGGCAGGGAACAGGGAACAGGGAACAGGGAACAGGGAACAGGGTTGAAAGTCTCTTTGTATAAGGGTTCGTTCCAAAAATTTGTACCTCATTTACCTGAAACGGGCTTTAATTAATGGTTCATTAGCAAATTATACTTTAAAAAAAGAGAACCTTTATTACTATGACGAATAAATTTTAAAAAGTCAATCAATAAAAGATGGTCGTGTAAAAATCAACCATCTTCTTTAATTTTGCTCAATAAATCTAATTACCACCAGACATAACTGCTTTATTATGGGAAGCTGGATCTTCTGGTTTTCTGTGCCATTGTCCTGTGGTGTCCGGTTCATATTCATTATGAACACTGTTCCAAGCTACTTCCTGCGCTCCTTGTTCACTCATGCCGTTACTTTGGGCAGCATTAAAGGCAGCTACAAATATTTGTTTGGCGTGTTGTGGTAATTTTTCGCTGATTTCTTGGGGTAATTCTTCTATATTTTTATAAGGCATGGTTTAACTCCAATTATCTAGTTTTAGGCTAATGATAAATATTGAAAACTTAAGTTTCATCTTTCTAGGGTGGAAATTCCTAATACTATACTTTTGATATAGGATTCCCGGTTGATTTTTAAAAAATATTGAGGTGGGCATTTCCGAGAATTTTCTGCTTCTGTTCACTGTTTTACCGAAAAATGCCCACCCTACACATACCGAAATTTTTTCACGAATCATTTAGGATTCCTATAGTTGATGATTTATAAAGTAATTCTTCCTTCCCATTTTTCTAAAGTGTTAGCACTAATTCCTGAAATTTTCTCTAAGTCTTGTAAAGATGTAAATTTTTGTTGTTGACGGGCGGTAATTATTTTTTGAGCTAGTTTTTTACCTACACCGGGTAATGTTTCTAATTCTGCGGCGGTGGCGGTGTTAAGGTTAATTTTGGTCAGAATTGCTTTATTTGATGAGGGTGTGGTGATTTGGGGACATTTTTGTTTTTCTTCGTTAATTTTAGCTTGGATTCTAGGTGGTATACCAAGTTGAATTTTGTTATAAAGGCGGTTAAATTCGCGGGTATAATGGGCGTTAATAGTAGGGTTTTCAATAATTATTACTGTTTCATCATTACCGCTATTTGCTGATTCTGACCAATTATGTGAACCTGTAATTATTGTGTGATTATCAATTACTGCAAATTTATGATGTAGCAAGTCTCCTTTGGCTAAGGTGGGTACACCAACGGTAGTTAGGGGATTTGCCCAAGGTTTATTATCTGTTTCATATTTGCAGTTTTCACTTAAGGTAACTCCCATCATGTCTAAGGCTTCACTGTAGGAACGGTAAGCAAATTGAGGTTCTATTAAGGCGCGAATTTGGGTATTTTGTTGCTGGCGTTGTTCGAGGGTATTAGCAAGACGTTGTTCGGAAAAAACAAATAGGGCTAAATCAATATTTTTTGTGGCGGTTTCTAAGGTTTTACTAATTAATCCATTACTACTATTAATCCAAGGTTGGGAAGGGGAAGTGGGGGAAAAATGCACGGTAATTTTACTATCACCAACTAGGATTGTTTGAGGTGAACGCAGAGGTTTTTTTAAACCAAATTTGCTGTCTGGTTGTCCTCCTAGTCCATCACCCCACATAATATTAAATTCTTCGGCGAAAACTGCTGCTAGTTTTGGACTATCTATTTTTAAGAGGTTGTTAGCATTGCCTAAACTTGCAGGATTGTTGAAGTCGCCAGAGGTATCACTTAAGGTAAAATTAGCAGAGGTAACAATTAGAAATCGATTGTCAACAATTATAAATTTATGATGCATTAAGTCACTGCCTCTGGTTGCATCATTCCGATCATCTAAAATGGGAACCTGGGCATTTCGCAATATTGCTAAGGCATCCCGTTGGTTGATTTCCTCTGAGGTGAGTTGACTATCTTTATTTATATCAACAAATTGGCTAAAGTCGTTATAACGCTGTTGATCTCTAGGGGTGAGTTTTTTAATTTCTGTAGGAGTCAGTTTACTCCAAGAACTGGTATAGGTATTTTCTAAAATTAACCTCACCTTTACCCCGGCTTTTTGTTTTTCTGCTAATGCTTGGGCAATTTTGGGTAAACGCAGTTCTTGAACAGCAACATCAACACTAGATTTAGCCTGTAAAATGGTATCAGCCATGATTTGTTCTAAATCATCACCTTGTCGGGTTTGCTGACGATAGGTTTCTTGATATTCTGAAGATTGAGAATGATTGAAGTAAACTTGAATTAAGGGATCTTGCGGGAGTGGTTCTAGTCGCTGATTGCTAGACTCTAACTTTTGCGGGACAGATGCCACTTGTTGACAACCTACAAGGGCAAATATAAGTAATAATAGATAAGCAAAATTTCTGTTAGTCCACAACATTGCCACGATTATCTACCTAATTGTGAATAGAGAATAAACTTCTCTATTATTCCTAAAGTGTGACTTGTTGAATTAATTTAGTAACAAAGTTCAACATACAGCAGGAGGCAGAGGGCAGGAGGCAGGGGGCAGGTGTTCCGTGAGCGGAGTCGAACGGGGCAGAAGGAAAAGCCTTTTCCTGTCTGAGTTTTCAGTTTAAGAACGTGCTGTATTTCCCAGGATTTTGAGTTATTTCTTATTGTTCACTGGATATGCAAACTTTAAGATAGATGAACTGATTAGATTTATGCAAATATATCTTGATTACAGTGCTACTACTCCAACTCGACCAGAAGCGATCGCTCAAATGCAAGCGGTTCTCTCTCAACAGTGGGGCAACCCCTCTAGTTTACATGAGTGGGGCAATCGTGCGGCTTTGGTGGTGGAAACTGCCAGAATGCAAGTTGCAGGATTAATTAATGCTGAACCGGAAGGGATAATTTTTACTTCTGGGGGGACGGAAGCGGATAATTTAGCTATTATGGGAGTCGTTCGTGCTTATAGTACACCCCAACACATTATTATTTCTAGTGTGGAACATTCCGCAATTTCTGAACCTGCGCGGATGTTGGAAAGATGGGGTTGGCAAGTTACCCGTTTAAGTGTGGATGGGAAGGGGAGGGTAAACCCGGAAGATTTACAAGCAGCTTTACAACCTAATACGGTGTTGGTATCGGTGATTTACGGACAAAGCGAAGTGGGGACGGTGCAATCTATTGAGGAGTTAGGGAAAATTACGCAATCGCATAACATTCTCTTCCATACTGATGCGGTGCAAGCTGTGGGCAGAATTAATATAGATGTGCAGTCTTTACCTGTGGATTTATTGAGCATTTCCAGCCATAAACTCTATGGACCCCAAGGTGCAGGTGCTTTGTATGTCCGTCCTGGTGTGGAGTTAATGCCGTTGTTGGGTGGTGGGGGACAGGAAACGGGTTTGCGTTCTGGAACTCAGGCTGTGCCGATTATTGCAGGTTTTGGGGTAGCCGCAGAGTTAGCAGCGCAGGAGTTAGCAACAGAAACAGCTAGATTAAGAGAATTACGCGATCGCCTATTTCACCTTTTAGCAGATGTACCCGGTTTAATTCCCACTGGTGACATGATCCACCGTTTACCCCATCATGTCAGTTTTTGTTTAAAATTCGCCGATGGGGAAAAATTAAGCGGGAAAACTCTAGTTCGTCAATTAAATTTAGCCGGTATTGGGATTAGTGCCGGTGCAGCCTGTCATAGTGGCAAACTTAGCCCCAGTCCGGTTTTATTGGCTTTGGGTTACTCTGAACATCAGGCATTAGGGGGTATCCGTCTCAGCTTGGGAAGACAGACCACCAGAGAAGATATTGATTGGACAGCGATGGTTTTAAAACAAGTTTTGCAGAGATTAGCACCTGTAGAATGAATCCATAGTTGATTCTGATTCTGCACTTTATTTTATGTCTGAACTTCCCAAAACCCTCGAAGATGCGATCGCTCAATCTCGTGAAGCAGTAAAAGCAGCCTTAGCAGATGGTTTTACCTGGTTGCAGGTTGAGTTACTGTTTCCAGAACTCAAATTTATGCCCATTACAGAACAATTCCTCCCCCTGTTTGCAGAATATGAATCTCATCTCAAAGTGTTCTTTGCTGATGCTGGTGCTTGCGCTTTAGCCCGTCGTGAGTGGGCTAATGTGCCATTTAAAATTTTGGACATTGGTACAGGTAGAGCTGCATCACTACAAAGTAAAATCCAGCCAGAAGACCAAATTTTTCTATTTATAGCCCCCACTTCCGTAGAAGTACCACAGTTAGAAAAGTTATGTGAGGAAATAGGCGATCGCCCCTTTGTCATGTTGAACCCCCGTCTCGAAGATTCTGGCACAGTAGGCATCGGTTACACAGCCAGACAAACCCGCCAACGATTTATTAGTAAAATAGAATCGTGTTATTACTTACGTCCCGTAGATGACCAAACCGCATTATTTCGGTGTTATCCCGGATTGTGGGAAGTGTGGGTAGAAACTGAAGGAGATTATCAAAAAATAGTTGAATTACCCAAAAAGCCTTCTGGTGATGAGTTAGACTTAATCATTTTGAATGGAGGACAAGTAACAAATACAACTGAAAATACGCCAGTTCAACATAAGAAAAAACCTGGTGTTTTTAAAAGTTTGCAACGTTTTATTAAGGCCTTGAGTAATTAGCAGTTAAAGCACGGATATATTTCTTAGCCTAAAGAAATATATCCTAAAGAAATATAGCCTTAAGAACTATATCCTTAAATGTCTTAAATTTCCTTGTATGTGAAAATACAATTTTGCTATAAAAGATAAATATTTAAACATCTTTTTTAGATTTACTCAGGTGCTTGTATGTTAAAAACTTCCTTATCTATTTCTACAATTCCCGGTTATCACATCAATGAAGTGATTTATAAGGGTAATAGAACCATAGTATATCGTGGAGAGGAAGAAAAAAGCCAGAAGCCAGTAGTAATTAAGACTCCCAGCACTAGTTACCCTCAATTCCATGATTTGGTGTCTTTGAAAAATCAGTTTAATATTATTCAACTATTAGATCATCCCAATATTATTAAATGCTATAGTCTAGAAACCTATAACAATAGTTATGCCTTAATTTTAGAAGACTTTCAAGCCATATCACTCAGCGAGTATATTGCATCACAAACATTAGACTTACAAGAATTTCTCTATCTGGGGATAGAAATTACTAAAGGATTAGACTATCTTTATCAAAAAAAGATAATTCATAAAGATATTAAACCCAGAAATATTTTAATTAATCCCAAAACTAAGCAAGTTAAAATTATAGATTTTAGTATTTCATCCCTGTTAACAAAAGAAACTGCGGAAATCAAAAATCCCAACGTTTTAGAAGGGACACTAGCTTATATGTCCCCAGAACAAACAGGAAGAATGAATCGGGGGATAGATTACCGCAGCGACTTTTATTCTCTGGGTGTAACATTTTATCAACTACTAATAGAACAATTACCGTTTAATAGTCATGAACCCCTAGAGCTAGTACACTGTCATTTAGCAAAAGAACCAATCAACCCTAGAGAAATAAATCCGCAAATTCCGCAAGTTGTCGCTGATATCATTCTGAAATTAATGGCCAAAACCGCAGAACAGAGATATCAAACCGCTAAAGGGATTAAACATGATTTAGAAACCTGTCAAAAAATGCTGTTAGAACAGGGTGAAATTACAGCTTTTGAATTAGCACAAACAGATAAATGCGATCGCTTCCTCATTCCTGAAAAGCTATACGGAAGAGAAACAGAAGCTTCAACATTATTAAACGTCTTTGAACAAGTTACCAATGGTAGCAAAGAATTAATCTTAGTGTCTGGTTATTCTGGCATAGGTAAAACTGCGGTAGTTAACGAAGTTCATAAACCCATTGTCCGGCAAAAAGGGTATTTTATCTCAGGTAAATATGACCAATTTCAACGAAATATCCCCTTCTATGCCATATTACAAGCATTTAATAGCCTCATTCAACAATTATTAACAGAAAATCGTGAACAATTGCAAGCATGGAAAACCAAAATATTAGCAGCATTAGGAGAACAAGCAGGAGTAATTATTGAAGTTATACCAGAATTAGAAAAAATCATTGGTCAGCAACCAGAAATTACAGAAATTACAGATAGCACCGCTCAAAATCGTTTTAATCTCCTCTTCATTAAATTCATCCAAGTATTAGCAACCAAAGAACATCCCTTAGTAATTTTTTTAGATGATGTACAATGGGCAGATGCAGCATCATTAAAATTAATTCAATTATTAATGACTGAAAATGAAGTAAAATATTTGTTGTTAATTTGTGCATATCGAGATAACGAAGTTAATACTTCCCACCCCTTCACCCTAACCTTAGATCATATTCGTCAAACTCAAATAAAAGTTAATCAAATTACCTTAAAACCCCTTGATGAATATTACCTAAATTTACTAATCTCAGATACTTTAGGCTGTTCTACATCCCAAGCTTTACCTTTAACAAAATTAATTTTTGAAAAAACCCAAGGCAATCCATTTTTTACTAGCCAGTTGCTTAAATCATTATACGAAGAAGGATTAATCATATTTAATCATAGTCAAACTTGCTGGCAATTTAATATTAATGAAATCCAAGCCTTAAAACTCAATAATAATATTGTTGATTTTTTGAAATTAAAATTACAAAAATTACCAAAATCAACCCAAAATATCTTAAAAATAGCAGCTTGTATTGGCAACCAATTTGATTTAGAAACCTTATCTACTGTTTCAGAAACAAGTCAAGCAGAAACTGCTAATTATTTATGGTCAGCATTAAAAGAGGAAATAATTTTACCACAAAATGAAGTTTATAAATTGTTTACTAATGAGCAATTAGTATTGAGTAATACTAACAGCATATCTATCAATGAATCTGAACAAATTGTAGTTAGATATAGATTTCTACATGACAGAGTACAGCAAGCAGCTTATTCTCTAATTCCCGACAGTGACAAAAAAGCAACTCACCTGAAAATTGGCCAAATACTCTTACAAAATACTCAACTAGACACACTTGAAGAAAACATCTTTGATATTGTCAATCAGCTAAACATAGGTAAAGAATTAATTACAGATCAGTCATCAAAATATGAACTAGCTAAACTTAACTTACTAGCAGGTAAAAAAGCCAAATCAGCTACAGCTTATGAAGTAGCTGCCAAATATTTAAAAGCAGGTTTAGAATTTTTAGAAAAAGATGGTTGGAAAAATCAATATAAACTTACTCTGAATATTTATGTAGAAATCGCAGAAGTACACTACTTAAGTGGTCAATTCGCACAAGCCAAAGAAACATCAACTCTAGCTATCAAAAAAGCCAAAACCATTTTAGATCAAATTAAATTATATCAAATTAATCTCCTAGTGTATATCGCGCAGAACCTCCAACAGGAAGCAGTAAATATTGGTATGCAACTACTAGAAAAGCTAGGTCTGCAATTCCCAAAGAAAGCAAATACACTATCTCTTTTACTAGCAGTAGCACAAACTAAATTAACTTTATTTGGCAAACAACCGGAAGATTTACTGAATTTGCCAAATATGACTGATCCTCATCAATTGGCCACAGTACAACTGTTGTCATTACTTGCTCCCACCGCTAGTCAAGCAGGATCACCGTACTTTCCCTTAATTATTTTGGCAATAGTTAGGTTATCAGTAAAATATGGTAGTTCATCTGCTGCTGCTTTTGGTTACACCGTTTATGGTGGAATGTTATGTGACAAATTAGGAGATATTGCCGCAGGTTATAGATTTGGTAAAGTTGGAATTAAAATTCTAGATCAAACCAACGATAAATCGTTTAAACCTAAAACACACTATTTATTTAATGCTATAGTCCGCCACTTTAAAGAACCAATAAAAGACATAAGTTTTGATTTGGACGAAGTTATTAATCTTGGTTTAGAAATTGGAGATATAGAATTTGCTAGTTATGCCTGTATGAGTCAGAGTAGTATTTTACTCTTGAGTGGTAAGAACTTAGAATTGGTTGAACAAAAAACTAATCAATATTTGGAAATAGTACAAAATTTAAAATTAGAAAATCCTGTTTTATGTATAAGAATTATTAGGCAAACTATCATAACTCTTCAGAGTAATTTCTTGTCAGATTTGAATATAGATAGAGTATTTCAGAAATTAGAAGTATTAGCAAAAATTAAAAATACTCCTATTTCTTTGAGTCTTATATCTTCTGGTAAAACTTTACTTTACTATTTTTATCACAATTATCAAGCAGCAATTAAAAATGCGGAATTAACAGAAGTCTACCATCCAGATGATCCTGGTTTCTTGCATTATTCTGTTACTATCTACTATCATTCTTTAGCACTTTTAGCCCAGTGTAAATATGCCTCATTATTAGAGCGCAAGCAATATCTCAAACAAGTAGCAACTAATCAAAAGAAAATGAAAATGTGGGCGGAACATTCCCCTGGTAATTTTCAACACAAGTATGATTTAGTGGAAGCTGAGAAAGCACGAGTTTTAGGTAAAAATTGGTTAGCTGTAGTGCTATATAATCAAGCAATTAAGGAAGCAAAAGAAAACGGTTATATTCAAGAAGAAGCCATTGCTAACGAACTAACTGCAAAATTTTATCTAACTTTAGGACAGGAAAAAACAGCCCAAACTTATTTAATTGATGCTTATTATTGTTATAAGCTTTGGGGGGCAAATGCTAAACTGGAAGATTTAGAAAATAACTATCCAAAGTTACTTAAATCTATTCAAAATTCTCAAAAGGCTAATATTAATGTTTATGAAACTCATGATATAACATCTACATCTAGTCCCTTATCTGATTCTACATCTACGTCTAGTAATATTTCAGCAATGTTAGACTTAGAAACTGTGACTAAAGCTGCTTTAGCCATTTCTTCAGAAATTCATGTTGATAAATTAATATATAATTTAATGCAAGTCATTCTAGAGAATGTAGGAGCGGATCAAGGTTCTTTAATTCTCCAACAAGATCACGATTTAATCATAGTAGCTCAATGTCAAAATACTCAACAGTGTGAATTACCATCTATTCCAGTTAATACTGCTAAAAATATTCCTACTAGTCTGATTAATTATGTCTATAATACTAGGGAAGATGTTATAGTTAACGATGCTACTATTGCAAGTAATTTTGTTAATGATTCTTACATAATCCAATATCAACCTAAGTCTATATTGTGTACTCCTATCCTTAATCAAGGTAAACTCATTGGTATTATTTATCTAGAAAATACTCTCACTGTAGGGGTATTTACTCCAGAAAGATTAAAAATATTAAAACTGCTTTCTTCCCAAGCAGCTATTTCTCTGGAGAATGCCCAACTTTATGCTAATTTAGAAGAAAAAGTAAACATTAGAACCCAAGAATTAAATGAAAAAAATCTTCAAATTCAACAAACGTTGCAGGATTTAAAGCAGGCACAAACGCAACTAATTCAAACTGAAAAAATGTCGAGTTTAGGACAAATGGTTGCTGGTGTAGCGCATGAAATTAATAATCCGATTAATTTCATTTCTGCTAATATTAAACCTACCAGTAACTATTTTCATGACCTGGTAGATTTAGTAAAGCTATATCAACAAGAATATCCTCAACCTTCAGAAATTATTCAAGAAAAAATTGAAGAAATTGATTTAGATTTTATTACTCAAGACTCGCAAAATATTCTTAATTCAATGAAAACGGGTGCTGATCGTATCCGCAATATTATTTTGGGTTTACGCAATTTCTCCCGCTTGGATGAAGCTGAGATGAAACCCGTAGATATTCACGAGGGTATTGAAAATACTTTAATGCTTTTACAGTCTCGATTTAGAGATAAATTAGGTAGTGTAGAAAATGTTGTGATTAAAGATTATGCTCATTTACCTTTAGTTAACTGCTATGCTTCTCAACTCAATCAAGTATTTATGAATATTCTTAATAATGCGATTGATGTTTTATCTAAACGTAACCGACAGTTATCACTATCAGAATTAAAAAATAATTCTTTTATGATTATCATTCGTACCCAATTACTTAATGATAACTGGGTGAGAATTTCCTTTAAAGATAACGGTTTAGGTATGACGGAAGAAGTCAAAAAACGCATCTTTGATCCCTTTTTTACTACAAAAGATGTGGGTGAGGGTACAGGGTTGGGTTTATCAATTAGTTATCAAATTATTGTAGATAAACATCATGGAAAGATTGATTGTATTTCTCAACCTGGAGAGGGTGCTGAGTTTATCATTGATATTCCCATAAATTAAATCATGATTCTGTTAGATGATTCTTGCTGGTGTGTAAAGAATAGGTGATTTGGCAGGAGAGGCGATCGCATCTCCATCCAGACTTTGAGTTTGCCAGTATAAATTAATTCGTTTGGATGATTGCTTTTTAGTGATATTAATCACATAATCTACATTATCTAAGTAATTTGGTATGGAGCAAAAACCATGAAGAATTTGATTAAGGCTGGTGTAGCGATCGCTATTTCTACTTTTACCTGGAACTATTTCACACCGAAAGCTGAGGCTTTTAAACTGCGTCTGAGTGACAATAATGTGACAATGATTGAGGACTTGGAATTTAAAAACACTCTTTATGACGTACATTTTTTCTATGGTTCACCGGCGGAGTTATTTAACCCAGAAAATCCCTACAGCGAAGCAGTAATTTTTTCAACTCAAGGTGGTCGCTACTCGGATGCTGTTCTAGCATTAGAAACAGTTACATCTGCCTTAAATAGCGTCAATCCTGCGCCTCTAGCTGGAGGATACAAGACCTTTGTGCTGCCTTTATATAAAAGTGATGATTTCATCACAATATTAATAGCAGGTCTATCAGAAAACTGGGGATTAGAATATCGTTCAGCTGGTGGAGAACCACGGCCGTTGCCGAATCCTATTCGAGCCCATTTTGGTATATTTATACCAGCCGAAGCGGAATCAGAAACAGTACCAGAACCACAAGGTATAATTGGTTTATTATTAGCAGCTGGTTTAGGTGTAACTGTCAAAAGGAAAGTTTGTAAAGTTTGACATTGCTATAAGTAATCAGTTGCAAAAAATACTCATTAACTTTTTTTCTGTTTGATCACGTTGAGGTTAATATTAAAACCATGAAGAATTTGATTAAGGCTAGTATAGCGATCGCTATTTCTACTTTTACCTGGAACTGTTTCACACCGAAAGCTGAGGCTTTTAAACTGCATATCACTGATAATAATGTGACAATGATTGAGGACTTGGAGATTGACAACAATCTTTATGATGTGCATTTTGTCTATGGTTCACCTGAAGAGTTATACAACCCAGCCAATCCTTATAGTAAGATGGCTTTTTTTTCATATCCACAAAATCATCAACCAAGTTTTCCACAACTAAGAGCTATTGTAGCTGCTTTAAATACTGCTGACCCCATACCTCTAGCTGGGGGATATCCCTATTTTTCAATACCATTAAGTCCAGAGCTTGATTTTACCATAGGAGTCGCAGGAGCTGGTATACCTTTTGGAATCTGGGAATTAGGTTATCGTGAAGAATATAATCAAGCCTGGCCACTGCTTTATAATCAACCCATACGTTTTGCAGTTTTTATGCCAGCACAACAGGAAGTGGAATCAGTACCAGAACCACAAGGTATAATTGGTTTATTAGTTGCTGCGGGTTTAAGTGTCACTGCTATAGGTAAAGTTCGTAAAACCACAGCTAAACAATTAATTGGCTGTTGTGCTTCCCGTAATTTGATTAACTAAATTACTCGCTTGTTCTATCAAGGAAACATCAATATTAATCTGATAATTTCCCTGATTTACAATACCCATTACCACTTGTTTAAAATCTGCATTTCCTTTTCTCGCACCTAAACCATTAATTGCACATTCAATTTGTCTCACACCACAATTAAGGGCAATTAATGAATTTTCTACAGCCAGTCCTAAATCATCATGACAATGTACCGCAATTACTGCTTGTTCAATATTAGGAACATGGTTAAAAACGTGATTTAATAATTGAGAAAATTCTGCGGGGGAAGATAAACCCAAAGTATCAGGAATACTAATAGTTTTAGCACCGCTATTAATGGCTGTTTCTACGGCTTGACATAAAAAATCTGGCTGACTTCTGGGGGCATCAAAAGCACTCCATTCTACGTCATCACAATAATTTCGAGCGAGAGAAACACTAGATTTAATGCTATCTAAAACTTCCTGATTTTTAGCAGCATCTTTTACATTCACAGGCGTATAAGTGTGAATCCTGGCTTGCTTGGCTGGTTTAAGTGCTTCGGCTAACTTAATTATTTCCTCTGGTTGATTACTAGCTAAACCACAAATTATAGAGTTTTCAATAATTTGTGATATTTGCCAAACTTCCTCAAAATCTTTTTGTGAATTACCTGGATAAGCAACTTCAATAATATCTACTCCCATTTTTTCTAACAATTGGGAGAGGATAATTTTTTGTTGTAAATCCATTTTGACACCAGGGGTTAACTCTCCATCTCGCATTGTAGTATCAAAAATATTTACTTGATCCATAATTTTTCTATTAGTTATTTAATGAGATAAGTAATTAGGCAGAATTAATTACACAACTTATTCCCCCTGTTCCCTGTTCCCTGTTCCCTGTTCCCTGTTATAAATTTAAGGACACAGCATTGCTATGTCCTGTATTGCTTGAATCATAATTACCAGCAGAGTTAATTTGCTGCTGATTGGGCTTCTTGATACATTATTTCTTGGAATTGAATTACATCTTTTTGTGGGTCAGAGATAGACACTTTCACAAATAAATGTTCACCCAATTTGACAGAGCGCCGGAAAAGCATTGGTAATTGTAAACCCAAATCTTCAATTAATATTAGGGCTAAATTGCTATCTTCTCGTAACCACATTAAAACGGTGACTTCCCAGACTTGTTCAGGATGACGACGTAAATATTCTAAAGCCCAATATCTATTTGTTTGTCGTTCTACCATTGTCAACTCTTGGGTAATGGTGCTAACTGTCATCATCACTTCTTTGAGTTGTTCGGCGGTGAAGGGCAAATTATCACCCCTTAAATGGGCTTTGAGTTGAAAATGGGTTAATAAATCACTATAACGGCGAATGGGGGAAGTTGCTTGAGTGTAGGTATCTAAACCTAAGCCAGCATGACGGACTGGGGTAATACTCATTTCACTCTTAGGCATACAGCGCCGCATGGCACAGGCACGGACGAAGCCGGCGGGAAGTAGTAATAATTCTTCTTCTGGGGGTAACTCTGGCTGGGGTTGACCTCGAAATGGGAGGGGGATATTGTGGGTTTGTCCATATTTGGCTGCTACTTCACCCGCTAAAATCATCATTTCGGCTACTAGTTGCCGGGAGGGTGAATCATCTAATAAATCTATGCTGATTTCATCCCCTTTGACTTTGATCATGGCTTCGGGCATAGTGATGCTAATAGCACCTTGAGCATATCGCCAAACTTTACGTTTAGTTGCCCAATTAGCGATCGCCTCAATTTCCGGTTCTGCCTGCACCCCTAACTCTAACATTTCATCTACATCTTCGTAGGTGAGACGATAGGTAGGTTTAATATAACTCGGCTGAATACAATACTCTTCTACTGCCCCATCCTGATCTAAAATTACGCCGAAACTCAGAGCAAAACAAACTTTCCCCTGGACTAAACTCATTGGCCCAGTGGCCAATACTTCCGGGAACATGGGAATCATCCCGGTGGGTAAATAAACTGTACTCCCACGCTTTCTGGCTTCTAAGTCTAAATCATCTTCTGGCATCAACAAGCGGGTAGGGTCGGCAATATGTACCCATAATCTTTCCCGACCATCTGGTAATTTTTCCCAGCTTAAACCATCGTCAATCTCGGTCGTGCTTTCATCATCAATGGTGTACACCTTGAGATTAGTTAGATCCAGCCGATTTGTATCTAAATCAGTTGGGGGAGAGTCCAAACGTTGTTGCGCCACTTCTAACACCTTGTTGGGAAACTGAACCGGAACGGAAGAACGACGCAGGAACAAATTTTCGTGGGGACTCCACCAACCCAACTCAATCAATAGCTGAAAAGCTCCTGGGGGAGTGGCGGGCCGTCCTAGAATATTCATAGTTTCCAGGACTGGAGTCGGGGGAGGATAAGAACGAGTTAAAGAATCGTAATTTATGCCTACCCGCACAATATCGGCCAGTAGTGCTGCATATTTTTCCAGTGCTTCTAGACGTTGGCGGTCTGGTCGTTGCCATTCTACTGTTTCACCCCTTAGCGCCTGTTCTACACGCGCTAAAAATTCCTGCTGTCCTTTGGCTTTTTGTGCCTCTACTTCGATCTGGTGTTTACGTTCTGCTACTTGGTTGGCACTGCGCGGTTCATAAGCATCGCCTTTTTGTTTGAAATAGAGTTTGTCATCTGATAACAAACAATGGGCGGCATAACACTGGGCTGGCTGTGATTCCGAAAATAGCAGATTAGCCATTTGGCTAGGGGTGACTGTTTCCCCTTCTTCCACCAGTAATTCCCAAGCCACTTCTAAACTAGATGGATCTAGATAAGGTTGGACTTGTGCCAAAAAGTTGGCGATGTCCGATGGCTTGTAGGTTTGTCCATTAACTGCATAAGTTATCTGTCTAGGCGCGAGGCTGTGGGATTGGCCGCGTTCATCCATCACAAACCAACGGGTCTTACCGTCTGGTCGATCTACTACTCCCAGGCGGCGATCGCCTTGAACCCTAAATTCAACTAGCGTCCCCTTGTCCACAACTCTCGCAATTTATATTGGTTAACGATATTTTTACTTTAAAGTTTTCAGATTTTGGACTCAATATTTAATTACTAAATCCAAAATCTACTTTATTTTAGTAGAAGCTTAACGCTCTCTGGGTGCATTTTATCAAGAATTTGGCTCAGAATGTTTGATTGCTCATCGCCAGTTAGAAATTTCATCTCCAGATTATGGGATGGAGAAGCATACATTGCTTCTCAATATCTTCCCACATCTAGAACAAGAAGGCAGGAGGCAGGAGGCAGGCGGTAAGAAAATAAATTTTACTGGTAGTTGATAGGGTTTAACTGAACAGTTATTTCTGCCACACTGCACTAGTGTCCTCTTTTCTGTGGATTTAGCCTTCTGCGTTGATAAATGGCAATAGTGCTACAATCCGGGCGCGTTTAATAGCCAGTGTTAAAGCCCTCTGTTGTTGGGATGTTAGCCCAGTGATGCGCCGGGGCAGAATTTTACCGCGCTCGGTGACGAATTTCCGCAGTAAATCAACATCTTTATAGTCTATTGGTTCTCCTGGCTTAATTGGGGACAGGCGACGACGGTAATAGCTCATTTCTACTTGATTTCCTTGTGAACGGTGTGTTTGTTACAGTGGGGGCAGAATTTTTTCAATTCTAAGCGGGCAGTGGTGTTGCGACGGTTTTTGGTGCTGGTATACCGGGAAACACCAGGAGAACGTTTATCTGGGTTGGTGCGACACTCGGTGCATTCTAGTGTCACTATGATCCGAGCGCCTTTACTCTTAGCCATAATTTTACAAACAGTAAAGCCTAAAAAGAATTAACACAAATAACTATTTTCTCACACTTCGCTGCAATTTTTCAACTAGTCGCTTAACTTTTAAATCCAGCGAGTAGCCACGCTGTGATGATACTATGACAGTTTTAGCATAGCGGTCATGCCAAGTTTGCTGTTTCTGGGTGTCAGATACAGCAGCACCACAGTCAAGAGCGAGGGGAAGTATGAACAGTATAGCGGTGGGATTAGATATTATATTCCCTAATGCGATCGCTACGAGCAGGGATAAAACACAAAGAATCCCTTCTCTAATCAATAATGACCGTAATTGGGGGATTCTGTTGACAATTTCCCCGTTTACCACTTCTAAAATTTTTAAATCAACCGCCCATCGCCCTAAACTTTGCCCATGATTGTTATACACTATAATTATTCGCAAAACTAGCCAAGCCAAGATAAATACCAAGATTTGGGTTAAGTTAACGCCGATTTTGTTACTACCCAAAGTAGCGCTAATTAACCATACGCTTAAAAGGTCAACCGTCCAGGCCATTCCTCGGCGAGATAATTCTGCTTTGGGGTAATGTTGGGGAGTTGTTTTGACTAAAGTCATATTCAATTAGCTGGTTATTTAGGGGCAAAACCTAATAAAGTTTTTGTACCTATTTCCCATATTAAGGTAATAATTTAATTACTTGTCGCGTTTTCAGTCCATGAAAACGGTTATTTGGTATGTATGGTGGGCTAGTCCCACCTTTCTATGTTTATGGAATTTTTACCTCACGCAAAGGCGCAAAGACGCGAAGAATAAGGCTAATGCTATCAGTTCAAGACGCAGAAAAGACGATATTAAATTTAATTCAACCATTACAAGATACAGAAATTGTTGATTTATTATCAGCAGAAAATCGCATTTTGGCAAATCCTGTAATTAGCAATTTGGATTTTCCACATTGGGATAATTCGGCAATGGATGGTTATGCGGTTAGATATGCAGATGTAAAATTAGCAAGTGCGGAAAACCCTGTAAAATTAGAAGTTGTGGCAGAAATTCCCGCAGGTTGTCAACCAAAAATTACTGTAAAATCTGGACAAGCAGCCCGCATTTTTACTGGGGCAGTTATGCCAGAGGGTGCGGATACTGTGGTAATGCAAGAAAAAACTATCAAAGCAGAAAATCAGGTTTTAATTTTAGCAGCCCCTCAATATCAAGAATTTGTTAGACATCAAGGAAGTTTCTACCAAGCAGGGAATGAACTTTTACCAGCCGGAATTAAATTAAACGCCCCAGAAATCGCAGTTTTAGCGGCTGCACAATGTCATAAAATAAAGGTTTTGCGTCGTCCCCGTGTGGCGATTTTTTCAACGGGTGATGAGTTGGTAAAACCAGAAGAAATTTTACAACCAGGACAAATTGTTGATTCTAATCAATATGCTTTATCAGCTTTAATTAAACAAGCTGGTGCTGAACTTTTCAGGTTAGGAATAGTTAAAGATGATCCTGATGCTTTACGGGAAATAATCAGCACAGCTATTAGTCAAGCTGACATAGTTTTATCTTCCGGTGGTGTGTCTGTAGGTGAATATGATTATGTGGAAAATATTTTAACATCTTTAGGGGCAAAAATTCATTTTCAAACTGTGCAAATGCGTCCTGGTAAACCTTTGACTTTTGCCACCTTTGGGAATCAAAATCAAACCTTATATTTTGGCTTACCCGGAAACCCCGTTTCTGCTTTGGTGACATTTTGGCGGTTTGTCAAACCAGCTATTGATCAACTTTCAGGAATAAAAGCAGGAGGAAAAATAGAGTTTTTAAAAACTAAAACCCTTTATCCTCTGCAAGCAAATGGTAAATTAGAAACTTATATTTGGGGAAACTTACATTTAATTAATGATGTTTATCATTTTCAACCCGTTGCCGGAAATCTCAGTTCAGGTAATTTAATTAACTTAGCCCAAACAAATGCTTTAGCTGTTTTACCTGTGGGAGTAACTTTAATTTCTCCCCAGGAAGAAGTTTTGGTGTTGAAAATTAGATAAACAAAAATCAAACGACTAACAAAATTTTCATTTATTTATCTGCGTCCATCCGCGTCCATCTGCGTTTAAAGATTAACTTCCTAAATTTTAAAGGTGGGCATCTTGCCCACCCTACAAAATCCTGCCTTTTAAGCGGCTGCTTCAGCTTTTTCTAGTGCTTTTTCCTGAACTGGTACATAAGGCTTTTCTTCACCTTGGGCTAAATATTGTGCCAGTTGATTTTCAATTTGATCTCGGACAATTTGCCGATATTCTAAAAAGTGTTCATTGTGGGCACAGGTAGCCAAATAGAGGTCAGCAACTTGAGGATTATGGATGATGATACTGAATAAATGATGCCAGAATTTCCACCGGGTTTCCCGTTTAATTCCCTGCCGCCAAATGACGATTAATAATGCTCTAATTACTACCCATTCCGGCCATTTAAAAGGTGCTTTCCATTTGGGAGAACCCATCATTAAGAAACAGCGATAAGTCCGATCTAAATATTTCACCGGATCATATAATGCACAAAAAGCTTCAACATATTCTCTCGCAATTTGTTCTAAGGAACGGGTAGGAATAAAGTTCATTAATGTGGTTTGGTTAATATTCCCGTCTTGATTTTCCCTCAGTCTTCCCTCTTTTTTCAATCTATGCCATAATGCTGTGTTAGGGAGTGCTTGCAGCATGGCAAAAGTTGTAGAAGGAATACCGGCTTGTTCTGCAAATCTCACAATGCGATCGCCTGCCCCCGGTTTTTCGTTATCAAAGCCAATAATAAACCCAGCCATTGGCCGCAGTCCGGCTTTAATAATCGTTTGTACAGCATCAGTTAATGAATTACGAGTATTTTGGAATTTTTTGGTTAACTGTAAACTATCTTCATCTGGGGTTTCAATGCCTACAAATACCGCCGAAAATCCGCAGTCTACCATCAATTCCATCAATTCTGGATCTTGCGCTAAATCTACTGAAGCTTCTGTATCAAAGCGGAAGGGATATTGATGTTCTTCCATCCAGACTTTTAACTCTTTTAGCAACAATTTTACATTCCGCTTGTTGCCAATAAAGTTATCATCTACCATAAACACGCTGCGCCGCCAACCCAACTCATAGAGATAATCTAATTCTGCTAAAAGTTGTTTTGGTGTTTTGGTGCGGGGTTTGCGTCCATACAACACAATAATGTCACAAAATTCGCATTGGAAGGGACAACCGCGCGAAAATTGCACAGACATCATATCATAGGCATCAAATTCTAATAAATCAAAGCGGGGAATCGGGGTAGATGTAACATCGGGTTTTTCAGTAGCGCGGAAAACTCCTGATTTTTCCCCTTTTTGTACCGCTTCTACAAACATGGGCAGGGTGATTTCCCCTTCATCTAAAATCAGAAAATCTGCCCCAACCGCTTCTACTTCATGAGGTGTAGATGTGGGATAAGGACCACCAACAGCCACCAGTTTACCGCGTTGTTTGGCTTCTTGAATTTGTTCTAATAAGTCTTGTTTCTGCACAATCATGGCAGATAAAATGACTAGATCAGCCCATTGCCATTCTTCCTCTGTTACTGGGCGAATGTTGCGATCTACAAGTTTAAATTCCCATTCTTGTGGTAAAATAGCCGCTACGGTGACTAAACCTAAAGGCGGTAACAAAACCTTACGGTCAACTAATGCCAAAATTCTTTCATAAGACCAAAAGGTTTTAGGAAATATTGGATAAACTAGCAACACGCGCATAGTATCAATCCTCACACTTTGATTTTTATACAATTCTAGAGAAAATAAACAGTAGTTGACTTTTTGCTAAATTTGTTTTAGTTTAGCACCAATTTTTACAGTGACAGTGACCCATGTTAAAAATAATTGTTCCTTGGTAGTTTGTGTTCTGGGAAATAGGGTAAACTTAAGTTTGGTCAATTTTTTCTAAAGCAGCTTTAGCAATTTTGGTAATATAAACTGTGACTGCAACTGTAGCAATAAAACCCAATATTCTTAATATCCAGGTCAGAGTCGGGTTAGTGGGTTGTGATTCTGTGCCAATCATTGCCAGATTTCCCGCTAAAGAACCCAGATAAACATACATAATTGTACCAGGAATCATCCCCACAGAACCAAAAAAATAGTCGGGAAGAGAAACGCCTGTAATTCCCAAGGCATAGTTTAAAATGTTAAAAGGGAAAATCGGGGAAAGTCGAGTTAATAAAACTATTTTTAAACCTTCTCTCCCTACTGCTTGATCAATAGCTGCAAATTTTTTGTTATCGGCAATTTTTTTCGCTACCCAACCTCTAGCTAAATAACGTCCTACTAAAAATGCGGCTGTGGCCCCTAAAGTTGCACCAGTAAATACATAAACTGAACCCCAAACTACACCAAAAATTACACCAGCCCCCAAGGAAAGTATAGTTCCTGGTATTAATGCAACTGTGGCGATAATATAGGTGAAAATGAAAGCGATCGCACCGACAGCCCCTAAATCATTAATCCATTGTAAGGCATTCCTTAATATCTCTTGGGGGTTAAAGTTAATCGGGTTGGCTGTGGTTGCGGCTAAAGCTACATCAGTATTTAAGAATGTGGCAAGGCTGAATGTTAATAAAATTGCCCAGGTGATTTTTAAATCATATCTAAATTTAGTAGACATAAATTATTTTTCTTTTGTGAGTAGATGCTGAACATTAATTGAAACCTATTCCCTATTCCCTGTTCCCTGTTCCCTAATATAAATACTTTGATTTAAAGCTTTTTGAGAAATTTTAGTGATATATACAGTAATGCCAATAGTGGCAAGTAAACCTAGTCCTTGTAAAATTCCTTGCCAAACTTGCATTTGTGGCTGTACTTGTAAATTCATTGTATTTAACATGGAAATATCACTGGCAACAGCACCAATATAAACATACATGATTGTTCCGGGTAATATACCCAAAGAACCTAATATATAATCTTTTAAGGAAACTTGAGTAATACCAAAAGCATAATTTAATAAGTTAAAAGGAAATAGAGGTGAAAGACGGGTTAGAAGTACAATTTTCCATCCTTCTTTTGCTACTGCCTGATCAATAGCTTTAAATTTGGGATGATATTCTAACTGTCGGGAAATCCAGTCTCTTGATAGGTAACGTCCAATTAAAAAAGCACAGATTGCGCCTAGTATAGCAGCCATTAATACATAAATCGAACCCCAAAATATACCAAATAAAAAACCACCTTTAATAGTTAAAACTGAACCAGGAATAAAAAGTAATGTTGCTAGATTATAGATAATTATAAAAATAATGGGTGCTAATACTCCAAAATTTCTCATCCATTGCACTGAGTGATTGATATAATTTTGAGCATCCCAGTTGATTAAAGCTATAATTAAGACTATAAATAAACTACTGATAAACAGGAATTTTAGTTTATTTTTGATGGGGGTTTTTGGCTTGAGCATGAGTGCATTTAGCTAATTTAGGTTAGTAATTTATAACTCAGACAGACTGTTAAATTATACAATTATTATCTATTTTTCACAACTTGAATTTTTACTCAATCTTTCCCGACGATACCAAGCACGGATTTTTTGAGGTGGAATACCCAGGAAATAAGCAATGATAACTATTTGATTTATTAATGTAGTTTGGAAAATTCCTTTTTTTAACCATCTACGGGCTGAAGTAAGAACAGGAACATTAACAATAGTAATTTTACCTTGTTTTTTTAATAGGCTTATCAATTCAAAGTCTTCCATGATTGGCAGTTGAGGAAAATTACCTACTTGGTGAAATATTGCTTTAGTTAAAAATATTGCCTGATCACCATAAGGCATTTGCCAAAGTTGCGATCGCCATTTTACCCCCCATTCCACCAACCGCAACCCCCACTCATCTGCATCTATCCGCAACCCAAAAGCACCGGCAACCGTTCCCGTTTTTTGTAAATTTGTCCGAATCAATACATCAAAATCAGTAGGTAAACGAGTATCAGCATGAAGAAATAATAAGATGTCACCGCTTGCAACAGCAGCACCAGCATTCATTTGTGTGGCACGTCCCGGAGATGATGAGATAACTTTTACACCTAAATTTTGGGCAATTTCTACTGTGTTATCTGTCGAACCACCATCAACGACAATTACTTCTATATTAGTGCCAGATTGAGTTGATGCGATCGCCACTTCAATATTACTCCCTTCATTCAAAGTCGGGATAATAATCGAAATTTTGGCATTATCTAAATTTTGACCTATATTTACTGACATTTTACGCTTGTATATTCATCCTCATTCTTTTCTTGATCAATCTAACCTGCAAATGTACCCACATTTACTTGCCGTGCAGGAAAATAAGTTGTGTAATTAATTCTGCCTAATTACTTAATTGTAGCTTCACAACTATCCAAAAGTGCTGATATTTTAGCCGAAAAAACCAGATTAGGACGGACTTGGGTCAGTACAATTATTTTAGCTGGTGTTACTTCATTCATAGTTGAAAGTATAAATAATTATCTTTATGTCATCAATATATCAACTCAAGTTGGTGGTTTTTGAGCTTTATTGTTTAGATATTTGAGTCAAAAATACAAGCTAATTAGCAGTTTTAAATTACGTCAAAGATACTGGTATTATTTACCTTTTCGCTAGATAATGCTGATAATCTCATCCAAGTTTACAAGGAACTCAAACTGGAGATTAGTTTATTAAAGATTAGACGAAATTCTGATATTGAACTAAAAAATCTTACACAATATCAAGTTAAATATATTTAGAGTATGGATACCAAAATGTCATAGTCAACAGCCATTTATCAGCTTACCTGACTAAATAAAACATCAAACTTTCCAGACTTCATACACAGGGTAAATTTATGAAAAGCAAACTAGCTAAATTATTCAGTTCAGTTTTTTTAACTGCTGGGGTTGCTTCCGCAGTGATGACAGCACCAGCGCAAGGAGCAATAGTTGCTTGTCCTAGCAGTATATCTGGTTTAGTATCAGGAACAGATGCTTGTCAACGCAGCACCACTTTCAACCAAGATAGCGTAAATCCAAATGACCCCCTCACAGTTAATTTAGAAGGCGGTTTCTTCGGTTTTACTGACTGGGCATTTGGCGGTAAAATTGGAGAAACAGCTGGTTACACAGGCACTAAGCAGGGTCAATCTGGAACATGGAATATCTCTGGTGCAGTTCAAAGCAACTGGTCTGATGTGATGCTTCTCTTCAAGAGTGGTAATAATACATACCTAACAGGTTATAATGTAACTGATAGCATCACCTCCGGTATTTGGAGCACTCCATTTGATAAAAAAGATGTATCTCATATCAGCGTTTACTACAGACCAAAATCCACTGAACCAAGAGTTACTGTTCCCGAACCTGCTACAATCATCGGCTTAGGTTTAGTAGTAGGTGGTATGGTAATGGTTCGTCGTCGTAAAGTTTCCTGCTAATTAAATACAGTTAATACTCACTTTAATTTTTTAGTCGTTACAGGGTTTTCTTTGTAGCGGCTAAATTGTTTTTTCTTGCCTTCTGCTTTCTTGCACTAGCAGTAATTTTTCTGTACATTTGTGCAATATTATGTGATTACTCTGAATATTTTTTCTATTCAACCAGATAGCGATCGCCACTCTAAATATTACTTACGTTGTTAAAAGTAGATATACTCAAGCTGAATAATTGTGAAATTTTAATTGATGCCTTTTGAGCTTAATCCATCTATGTAGTTTTACTTTTACTGTGCTTAATCTTATACTAAGGCTTATAAAAAAAGACAGAAACTATATGCTTTTAGCTGGTTAGTAATAACACCTCAATCCAAGTTAACCAACAAATTACATTAACCAAGTAGTTTAATGAAGATTAGACTAAATTAAACCATAGTTATACACAAAAAAAATATACAAGTATAAACTTAAATAGAATTAGAGATAGGTATCAGAGTTGTATAGCCAACAACTATAAAGCAACTTACCTAACTAAGCAAAAAATCAAGCTTTCTCAATCTTCAACCAGAGTCAACAGATGAAAAACAAACTAGCTCAATTATTAGGATCTACATTTTTAGCTACTGGAATAGCTTCCGCAGTCATGACAGCACCAGTCAATGCTGCAACTTTAGGTGTCTGTAGTACCACGGATGTATCACTTGGTGGAGTTAATGCTGTAGATTGTTTTGGTGCAAGTGGTAATGATACAGGTGCAGATGATCCATTAGAAACATGGTTAGATGGTGGTTTATTTAGCGAATATGTTGGTACAGGTGCAGACTGGTCTTTACTAGGCAAATCTGATTCAAATTCAGATATCATTCAAGCTCCTGATGAAACCAGTATTGGTAATTGGACATTAGGACAACCATTACCCAGTAGTACGTTTGTCATAAGTTTAAAAGCCAGCGATTTTTACAGTGCTTATCTGTTCCAAAATGTTGATTTTGCTCAAACAGGTTTAACTGGTTTATTTAATACTATCGGCGTTGCTGTAAATAAAAACGGTAAAGCAATGGATTTATCTCATGCTTCTGTGTTTGTAATGGATAAACCAGGTTCTACAAATCCAACTCCTGTTCCCGAACCAACAACTTTAATTGGTTTAGGTTTAGTAGCAAGTGGAATATTAGTGAGCCGCCGTTTTAAGTTATCCTAATACAGATGTTTTCAGCAGTTATACCATTTCCAAAAAACGATGATACTTATGGATGGAGTGTAGGGACATGGCACTGCCATGTCCTCTTGAGAGTATTTGTATCATTATTAAAGTCAAATGGTATTAGCAGTCAAACTCTGTTAATGCAATAGTCTATCACTATTGTCTATGTATTTTATGTACCTGCAATGCACTATTAACCTCTTCTATCACTCCCGCTAAATCAAAGATTTGAAACCTATATCTATACAAGGCTTTGAGCCGTTTATTAGTGTTTTGACTTTTTTGTTAAAAATAAAGTGTTGAAACAATAGACATATCTTGATTTCAAAATTCAGGAATTGTTTTTTCACTCCTCCTTTGACAAAAGAGGAATAATAGAGAATCAACAACAGCTTTAATTTCGCAGTCGTTACAGATTCTCATCAGTAGCGACTCGTTTTATTTGTTTAAAACATCAATTCACTACAGTTTGATAGCTGGGTAGTGCCAATGCGTTTTTAGCCATTTATATCTTGAGGAATTTTCTCAGCATTTGATACTGTTGATGAACGGAAAAGTTTAGCGGTAGTTTCCCCAAGAGTTTTTAAGGTCATCTTACTGCTTCTGTTCATTACCTGTAAAAAAACTGGTATCAAGACTCCAGGTTGAAACAGAGCATTTGGACGCTTGAGCAGATGAAGCAATTCTGTAAATACTTTATGCACTTGAGTGTTATTATTAACAGTTAACATTACTTGATCAATATACCAGTGCATTAAGCGCATTATTAAATTTGGTCGGCCTCCTTCAGTCATAGCCCAACGAAAATCATCACTAGTCGCCATCATCCAAGGTGTGGCGTTGACTTGAGCTAGGTGTTGTTGAAAATTTTGAGCCAGACCTTTCAAATCCTGATTAGAGCCATGCTGTTTAAATTGTTTCAAGCACTGGTCTAGAGTGATAGCTCCCAGAGCAGCAGTAGTCATACCTTGACCGTAGACAGGATTAAAAGCACAGACAGCATCACCGATTACTAAGAAGTTTTCTGGCCAACGAGATAGTTTTTCGTAGTGAAGTAGCCGATTTTCTGTGCGCTTGTAACCATAAATGGGGGAAATAGGTTGAGCATCTTTGATGGCTTCATAAACCTCTGGACTGCGTAAACTGCGGGCAAATTCCAGAAAGCCAGTTTCATCTGTCGGCGGATAATCACGACTTACACCCATGAGAATGACTCCCCAGCGATCGCCTTCAATTTGATAAATTATACCTCCTCTAGTGCAATCAGGTGCAGAGGGCATGATGTATAGTGCTTTGTGATCAAGGGATTTTCCAGCTAAGGACTGATACCAACGGGTAGAGTAACCTAAAAAAGAGTTAACTACTGTTTCAATTGGTTGGTCATAGCCTAAACTTTGTAACCACTCAGATGCTTTAGAATTACGTCCTGAAGCATCAATGACTAACTGGGCAGATAATTCTGTTTCTGTGCCGTTACTATTTTTGACTCGAACACCTGTAACTGCTGTGTTGCTAGTATTGGTTAACAGTCCTGTAACAATGCTTGCTTCTTGAAATTCCAGACGGCTGTTAGATTTTAAGCGCTGGCGAATAACGCTTTCGAGCAAAATTCGGGAACAGTTGCTGCTGGAAATTTGAGATGTAAAGTGAGGAGCCCAGCCCCCCGGCAACAAGAGTTTAGCATCTGTTGTCCAATTAATTCTAGAGGCTCCGTGAACAGTCAGTTCTTCACTCAGTCCGGGGAATAGCTGCTCGATAATTCGTTGTCCTTGGGTTAGTAATACATGAATTTGGTATGATTGGGGAACACCAGAACGGGGTGCGGGTTGTTCAGGAAGGTGATCGCGTTCAACAATGGTTACTTTGTTAAAGTGGTCTGTCAGCACTCGCGCTGCTAACATTCCAGCAATACTGCCACCAATAACAATCGCTTCCCCGTTGCTAACTGCTTTTTCTGGAACAGTATTATTATTTATTGCTGTGTTAAACATCTAACTTTTCCTTTCAAAAAAAGTTGTTAATTAATCACCTATCAAAAAAATTTTCAACAGTTATGCAGGCTGGCAGTAGCACAATTTAATTTGTTGTCTAATTACCTCAAACAACAACTTAGACACCCTGAGATTCCCATTATAAACATTATATTTGCATAAGTGTCAGTTATGTTATTTACTATACATTTAATTACAAATTGATGATAATTAGCATCATTTAACTATCAATATTAATCCCGTTCAACTATAAAAAGTCATAGATGTGTCTCAGAGATAAATTAGCAGTAAGCTGTTTTAATGCGTTTCTTGAAAATCTACAATGGCTACTGTTAACGACAACTACTTAAAGCTAAAAGCTGGTTATTTATTCCCAGAAATTGCCCGACGGGTAAACGCTTTCGCGCAAGCTAACCCAGATGCGAAAATTATCCGCTTGGGTATTGGTGATGTGACTGAACCCTTACCAGAAGCCTGCCGGACAGCAATGATCAAGGCAGTAGAAGAAATGGGCGATCGCTCCACCTTCAAAGGCTATGGTCCCGAACAGGGTTATTCTTGGTTACGGGAAAAAATCGCCGCACAAGATTTTCAAGCACGGGGAGCAGACATATCCGCCGATGAAATCTTCATTTCTGACGGTTCTAAGTGCGATACAGGCAACATTTTAGAAATTTTCGGCAAAAATAACACCATCGCCGTTACAGACCCCGTTTACCCCGTTTACGTTGACACCAACGTGATGGCGGGTAACACCGGAGAAGCCAACGAAAAAGGCGAATATGCAGGTTTAGTTTACCTACCCGTCACCGCCGAAAACAACTTTACCGCCGAGATTCCCAGCCAAAAAGTAGATTTAATCTATCTCTGCTTTCCCAACAACCCCACCGGCGCAACCGCAACTAAAGAACATTTACAAGCCTGGGTAGACTACGCCAAAGCCAACGGTTCAATCATTTTCTTTGATGCCGCTTACGAAGCCTTTATCACCGATCCTAGTTTGCCCCATTCCATTTATGAAATTGAGGGAGCAAGAGAATGTGCGATCGAATTTCGCTCCTTCTCCAAAAACGCAGGTTTCACCGGCACCCGTTGCGCCTTAACCGTCGTCCCCAAAACCCTCACCGCCAAAGCCGCCGACGGTACAAATGTAGAACTTTGGAAACTCTGGAACCGTCGTCAGTCCACCAAATTTAACGGCGTTTCCTACATCGTCCAAAAAGGTGCAGAAGCCGTTTATTCCCCCGCAGGACAAGCCCAAACCAAAGCCCTAGTTAGCTTCTACCTCGAAAACGCTAAAATCATCCGCCAACAACTCACCTCCGCCGGCTTGCAAGTATATGGTGGCATCAATGCCCCTTACGTCTGGGTAAAAACTCCCAACAACCTCACCAGTTGGGAATTTTTCGACAAACTCCTACAAACCGTCAACGTAGTTGGCACCCCCGGTTCCGGTTTCGGCGCAGCCGGCGAAGGCTATTTCCGCATTTCCGCATTCAACAGCCGCGAAAACGTCGAAGAAGCCATGAAACGCATCACCGAAAAATTTAAAGTGTAGTTTGCAGTGTGAAAAACCTGCATTTTAGCTAAACTCAACTTGTAGGGACACAGCATTCCTGTGTCCTTATCCCCCTATTTCCACACAAAACCCAAAAAAGTTACAATTGCCACTGTAACAGGAGAACATCATGAAATTAACACGAGTTCAAGTTCCCGACTTCCGCGTTTTAAAAAACATAGATATAGAATTTGAAAAAGAATTTTTCCCCAGCATCTTCCCCCTTGGTAGCCAAAACGGAGGCGGAAAAAGCACCCTTTTACAACTAATTTTCACTCTGTTACATTGTTCTGTAAATCCTGAAAGACAAGAATATTTACAAAATTTACTTCAAGGTTTCCAAGTTCCCGAAGATGCAACAGAAAGAGAATTAGCAACTCTACATATTTGGGATGATAAAAAAGAAATTATACTAGAGTTCTTAGCGGTTCATGATAATTTTATTAAGAATTTATTAGAACCCCAAATTAAATATCACGAGAAATTAATGAATTTGTCAATTTTCAAGAAATTAAATGAAATTCAAATAAAAGTAGACGATGTTGCTTTAAAAATAAGTATAGTAGAAGATGCAATTATTGAAATAAACACTTATATGGATATTGAGAATGAAACTGTAAAAATTCGACAATTACAATCAGTGAGTGATAAGTTATATCATGTTGGCGTAAATACTGCATTGACTATTCAAGATATCATGAGGTACAAGAAAGAAGTTGAGGAAAAACTTGCTGTTTTAAAAATAAACTATGATGAGCTTGACAAAGAATATGTTACTTTAAGAACTGCTAGTTCAAGGATAGAAGATTATTTAAAAAAAAATAGCTTGACTTATATTTGTAATTATTTTTCTAATAGCAGTACAAATTTAGACTATGAAAGTAACAATGCAAAATTTTATGAAAAATTTTTAGTATGTAAGACTATTGGTACACTTAGCCCTCAAGGTTTATTTAATTTATTAAAAAAATTATCAAATAAAATATTTCTTGCTGCTCCTGTTGGTCAAGTGTTTTTGTTTACTTCCCAAAAATCAAAAAACCTATTATTTCAACAAAATAGCTATGCAGATTATTACTTTAGTTTAAAAACGGTTAAATCCGATCTTCCTGGATTATTTACTTATGAATTTGTTTCTGTAGACTTACTAATTCAAGCTTTCAAAACAGCAAGAGATAAAGACTTTATAGAAGCTATTGAAACAGAAGGACAATATGGCAAGCATTATCCAACATTACTGAATGACTTAAATTTATTTTTAGGTAATAAAAAATTGAATATTAGCAAAGATTTTTCTAAAGTTACTTTTAAACTTAATAGAGAGAATGTTGATATAGAAATTAATCCAGAAGATTTAAGTCATGGAGAAATGAAAAAACTGAGTATCTATATGTGGATAAAATATGGTAATATTCCTGAAGGTTCAATTGTCTTAATGGATGAAGTCGAAATCGCATTACATCCAGATTGGCAATATCAAATAATATTAGATTTAGAAGAATGGTCTCCCAATAATCAATATATTCTTGCTACTCATTCCTATGAGTTATGTCAACCTCTTACACCTGCACACGTCAAATCACTAGACCCAAAACTTATTAAATCAGAGGCCAAGAATTAAATATGTATTCGGATGATGAAAAACTCTTAATAGAACATTGTAAAAAAATCCTTTATGACCGCAGGATTCAAAATAAGATTGTCGTTCTTTGTGAAGGTCAAGGAAGCATCCTTGAAAGTGGAAATAGAAAGACAGTTGTCAACTATAGTAGAATGGAACAATTACCAGATGCAAATTTTTATAAAAGATGTCTTCCTAAATCTTGGATTAAAAATAAACCAGAATTTTTTAATTGCAAAAGTCAAGCAAATGTTATCAATACCTATTTTGCATTATTAGAATTACACGAAAAAGATAATCAAAAAACAATTGAGCAAAGGAAATCATATTTAAGTCCTGATTTACTTTTTGCTATTGTTGACTTAGATTTACAACCACAAAAACTTAATAACTACCCTTTTCAAGATACTGAAAAAATTTTCTACGACATTTATAAACAAGCTCAAATTAACGCAGCAATTTCCGATAATCATCAAATATGGGTAACAGGTCTAATTCATAAGGAATCCTATTTTATTATACCTGAATTGCAAGAATTATTTGATACTCATATATATAACCCGATTTATAATGGAAAACCTCTGGTACTGAAAGATATTTATATTGATATGGTTGATGCTATTGTTAGCGAAGCAGATTTAAAAACCAACTTAAAAAGAGCATCAAACCGTGTTAATCATTGCTCAAAATTAGATTGTAGTAGCGTGGAAAATTTACGCGACTCATGGAAAGATGAATTTAATAATGCTATAGATGAAACTGTGAAGAATAAATTAATATATGCTTTATTGATGATTAAAAAAGCTAAAGAATTTTGGGAGAAAAAAATTGAACCTCCAAGTGATTGGAATAACTCAGCACAGAGATTTCAGGAACAATTAATGTTAGAAATAGCTAAATTTTACTCTGAACAAACAGATTATCAAAAATATCACATTCCGTATTTTTTGCAAACTTTAAGAAAATTAGTAATAAACTTATAAAATGCTAAAATTTATATTAGATAAAAAACTATCTTAGTATTATGGCTGCTTCTCTTCCCATCGTCAAACCAGTTAGCCAAATCCAACTAACAGCCGGTAGTGTAGTTACAATTCCCAATGTTAGCTGGAATGAATTTGAAGCGATTTTACAAGAATTCGGAGAAAAACGCACTTCTAGAATTGCATATTATCAAGAAAGTTTACAAATTATGGTGTCTTTACCCGAACATGAAATTAGCAAAGACTTAATTTCTGATTTAGTGAAAATCTTACTCAAAGCAAAAGGTAAAAAATATCAACCTTTCGGTTCTACTACCTTTAAAAAGCCAGGTGTAGCAGGAATAGAACCAGATGCTTGTTTTTACATAGATAATTATCAATCTATTATTGGTCGTCGTCGCTTACAACCTGATGATCCTCCACCAGATTTAGCCATTGAAATAGATGTTAACTCAAAAACTACATTAGAAGCTTATGAAGCGATCGCCATTCCTGAACTATGGATATATAATAACAGTAAACTTGTAATTTATTTGCTGACAAATGGCAAATATAACCAATCTCCCACCAGCGCTATTTTTCCAGATATCCCCATTACTCAAATTATCCCCAGTGCAGTAGCACGTAGCTGGCAAGTTGGCAGTTTTCAAGCCCTAGAAGAATTTACCCTGATGATGAATAAATAATGCAAAAACTCAACTTTTAAAATTGTGGTTAAAAGGAAACCTATTCAAGAGATTACCCACAAAAAAGTAAATTTACCATATAGCATCAATAACCTTAGCCTAGCAAAATAGTTTTTAACTAAAGTTGACTTTTCTCAGCTTCCTTTTGAGCCGTCTCGCTGTATCGTTTATACAACTTAGTCCGAATCTGCGCTTCTTCATAACGAACATGACTAGGTGAAACCCTACCCATTAAATCAGAAGCCTTTTGCCATTGAGCAGCTAGTTCTAACCATTGAGTTGAATTGGTAGCTTTTTTACCAGCCGCAGACGCTTGATTCGCAATTCGTACAGCTTCCCCAAATGGATCATCAGCAGAATTGGAAATATTTTTATTATCATTACCAGCAGACGATTCTGATGAAGTCTGATCCAAATTAGAAGTAGTTGAAGACTCCAAAGTTTCCAAACTTACCAACTTTTTCCAATTATCACCGAACTCACGCGAAATAAACCACCCCAACAAAACCATAGAAAACAGGCTAGTTGTCACCATCAACAGTGTTTTAGCTGATTTGTGATGCTTGTCTACATTGTTAATAGATGTAGGACGAGAAGGGGTTGTCTTGGGTAAATTAACTTTTCCTGATTCTGTTTGAGCTTGTGCAAAACTTTTAACAATTTGCTGGAAAAAGTTAGGTTGAGTTAATGTAATTTCCTCTGACCATAATAATTGTTTATCTTGATCACGAGAAATTTCCTCTAGCCAGAGCAACTGCTCTTCCCTAACAATTCGACTGTTTATATTCACTCGTCGAATATTGCGCGGTGCAGTAGTTTCCAGAATGTTCTTTATCTTCTCGACTAGGACAGTTTGCTCAAGTTGTTCTACCTTTTCACCCTCACACAGAATATGTAAGATCCCATCAGAAAAAATGGCTCTAGTTCTAACACCTAGCGTTGCCAATTTATCATTCAATAATTGAATGATCGCAGCTACACTACCTTGGTGAGCTTGCCAAGCGATATCATTTATCCGATCTACCATTGGAAATTTAGTAATAGCTCTTCCACCCTGAATTTTAACCAGTCTAACCTAATACAAGGTTATACTCTCAAGAATATAGCCTCGTTTAAAATTGTATGAGTAAAAAGATAAGGTTGCCAAATAAAATCATAAAAATAAAGCCTCTCTCTGTAAACTGCCCAGAAAGAGACTTTATTTTAAAAAATAGACCTGGCATCGAGCTATTTTGGCGGTCAGTGACCCGACAACTATCGTCGCCGCAGTAGCGTTTCACATCTGAGTTCGGGAAGGGGTCAGAGTGGTTCCACCACGCCATAGACACCAGGAAAAATTGTAGGGT
>DATGXB010000205.1:0-20566 GCA_035299225.1 Nostocaceae cyanobacterium
ATCCTGGTGTAAGTTCCTTTGCAAGTGTTGAAACACCAACTATCCAAACACAATTGGAGAATAACAATACACCAGTTATTCAAAGACAAATAGATAATTCGACTGAGCAAACAGGAGCAAAAAATAATTCCCCTGTTGAGAGTTTATCAACTGCTAGTCAAACACCAACTATCCAAACACAATTGAATACAGATGAAATGTCCATAAATTCATCTGTAAATACAGAAACATCTACCATTCAAAAACAAGTAGATAATTCTGTTAAAACGGAATTACTTGAGACTACAAATGTTTCAGGAGAATCATCAGTAGTTGCTCAAGCAAAACTAGAAAAAGATAACTCTGCTGAAGTGGTAGAAGGTTTGCCAACAGTAGAAAATACAGCAAGTGAGATACGAAAAAATAGAGAAGCTATATCAACAAATACGGAGGTCAGTTTACAACCCAAAAACAATGTTATTCAAGCTAAACAAGAAGCACCAACTCTGAACCAGAATACAGAGATACCTCAATTACCTAAAGTTCTGCAAAATTTATCGGTGTTTAATCCGTTATCCGAGCAATCTAAATTTATCACATCTGGTTTTGCAAATCAGAATGAGCAGTCAAACATTTCTACTATTGTTCCTTCTGCTGCTTCTGCATATACTCCTATTCAAAGATCACCGGTTTCTACATCTACATCTACATCTTCTTCTAATATTCAAAGATCAGTGGCTCAAGAAGCTCCCAGTTCTTGGTCTAGCATAGCTGACTTGATAGGTAGCAATACAAACAGTAACAGTAATATGTTTGTTCAAGCTCAAAAAGATGAACAAGAGAAAGATGATTTGTTGACATCTTTTGCGGAGTCACCAATAGAGTATAATCCATCTCCAGTTAAATCTATTGTTCATAAATCTAACAATTCAAATGGAGTGATTCAGAAATCAGAAGATGATGGCAATTCTAGTTCAGGAGAAACTACAGAGACAAGTGGAACAGCATCAAGTGAACAGGGTGATAAGCCATCGGAAAAAGATATGGATGCTTTAGCCAGGGAAGTGTACAAGAATATCCAACGTCGCTTACAGATAGAAAAGGAACGGCAAGGTAAGAACTATTCTGGCCGCTTACCTTGGTAGATAGCACTTACACATTGACAGGGTAGAAATAAATAACCTAGAACAAAAGTAAAGAAAGTATAATATGGCTATGATATAGCGATCGCTAGTTTTACAATCTCACCCACAAAATAAAGACTATGACAAATCTCCAAAAAGCCCAGCTGATTCCGATTGAGGGAGAAGGATCACCTTTTGAGTTTATGTTTAACCCCACTAAACTCACCTTCAGCCAAAGTGTTCAGCTCAATGAAGATAGTGCTAGTACAGAACAAGGCGTACCAAAAGTCACTTATGGACATCCAGATCCTTGCTCACTAACCATAAGTGATGTAATAATAGACACTTATGAGTCTGGCGGAAGTGTGTTTTCTAAATTAGCTCCTTTAGCACAAGCCGTCAGATTCGCTACAGGTGGAGAAGGTGACAAGAAACGCGCACCAGTATATCTGTTTACATGGGGGACAAAAGGAGCATATATGCGCTGTTTTGTTACATCCATAAACTGGGATTTAACCATGTTTAGACCAGATGGTACACCTGTGAGAGCAAAAGTTGGCTTAACATTAAAAGAGGCAGGTAACTCCGTATCTCAACCAGGAATGAGTGCACCAAGTTCCGTTGACCGAATTGCCTTTAGTCGGTCTGCTATTCTTGGTAAATAGCAGGAGTTTAATTAAAATTCAATAGATAATAATTTTTGCTTTTACGCACTAATATTTTACTACTAATCAACCCTACATAAGATGTATGCCAGCCAATTACGTATCTCAGCCGAAGCTACTTATTGATGGCTCGGAGGCTCCAAAAGATTTAATGGAAGACCTGTTAGAACTTTCTGTAGAAGAAAGCTTGCATCTACCAGGAACATTTACCATAGTCATTAAAAATGATTACAAACCCGGTAGCTCAGAAGATAAAGCTTGGAAACACCAAGATTTGTTTGCCATTGGGAAAAAAGTTAAAATTGGGTATACATCCAGTACAACAGACAATCCAGAATTTTCCTCAGAGAAAGATGAATATGTACTAGAAGGGGAAATCACAGCTATAGAAGCGGAGTTTAACAAAGATTCCCAAGCCCCAATTGTTGTCAGGGGTTATGATGTTGCTCATCGTCTACATAGAGGAAGATTTAACCGCTCCTTCCAAAACGTGACTGATAGCGATGTTGTTAATCAAGTAATTGGTGAAGTGGGTATTGCAGCTGGTACAGTTACTTCTACCAGTATTGTGCATGAATACGTCTTCCAAGAAAATCAAAGCAACATGGAATTTTTACGGGAAAGGGCAGCTCGTCTTGGTTTTGAACTCTATGTCCAAGATGGAAAGCTAAACTTCCGTGAGCCAAAAAAAGACCAAGCTCTATCACTCAAGTGGTTACAAGACATCCATAATTTTCGGGTGCGTGTCACCAGCGCTGAACAAGTAAGTTCTGTAGAAGTCAGAGGTTGGGACTACTCCCAAAAACGGGCAATTGTTACTACAGCAAATAAAGAACAGGTTGTTACTAAGACAGGTAGTGGTACAGGTAGCGAAACCAGCACTAAATTTAGCACACAGCCAAAGATTACTGTAGTAGACCAGCCAGTATTTAGTACCAACGAAGCGCAAAAAATAGCCCAATCTTTGTGTAATGAATTGGGCGGTGAATATATTTATGCTGATGCTGAAGCACTAGGTAATCCTCAAATTAGACCAGGAAGAGTAATTCAGCTCAAAGAAATGGGAAATTATGATGGAGATTACTATGTTACAGAAACTCGCCATCAATATATGGATAGTAAATATGTAACAGAGTTTAGTGTGCGGGGTTTACGGGCAGGTAATCTTTTAGAAGCCTTAACATCCTCAACACGCCTGCAACCAGGACAAACCATGCTCGTGGGAATTGTTAGTAATAACAAAGATCCTAAAGGTTGGGGTCGGGTCAGGGTAAAATTTCCAACATTGACTGAGGAACATGAAAGCAACTGGGCTAGGGTAGTCAGTATCGGGGCTGGCCCAAATCGGGGTTTTGATTGTCTTCCCGAAGTTAATGATGAGGTTTTAGTAGGGTTTGAGCATGGGGATATTCACCGCCCTTATGTAATTGGTAGTGTGTGGAATGGGACAGATGCTACTCCAGAAACAGTAGGTGATAGCGTAGTGGGTGGTGCTGTTCGTTTGCGTACCTTTAAAACCCGTGTTGGTCATAAATTCCAGTTTGTTGAGGAAGATAAGGGGACAAAAAAAGGGTTTTATTTAAACACTTCTGATGGCCACAATCTCCGCATGAATGACAGTGAGAAATTTTTAGAATTACAAACTACTGGTGGGCATAAAATCCGGTGTGATGATAATGGTAAAAGCATTTCTATAGAATCTACTGGTAGCATTAAAATCAGCGCGCCACAGAAAATTACTATCAGTGTAGGCGGTTCTACAATTGAAATGACTCCTGGTTCAATTACCATGAAATCTAGTTCTGTTAGTGTCCAAGCTAGTGGCTCTATGAGTATGCAGTCATCAGGATCTATGAGCACTAGTGCTACTTCAGTCTCTCTCAGTGGATCGGCTACAGTGGGTATTACTGGCGGTATCGTGAAGATTAATTAATAAAGGCAAATAAATTTTATGTTTCCAGCAGCTACTTTAACTAAGATAACAGCAACAGGTGATCCAATTGTTTCCCCTGGTGTACCTAATGTGTTAATTGGGGGTTTACCTGCGGCTTGTATTGGAGATTTGGTATCTGGCCCTGCGGTAATTGGTAATATTACCACCGCTTCAGCTACGGTGATTATTGGTGGCAGGCCGGCAGCTAGGATCACATCTCAGGTAGTGGGAGTAAATCCTGCTTCAGGTGTACCAGTAACTACTATGGTGGCCACAGGAGTACCAACGGTTTTAATTGGTGGTTAATAGTGGAATTAGCTAGAAGAGAAGATTTTAAATTTTTTCTCCTTGCCTAACTCGACTTTTGGCGAATAGTATTGGTTTGGCAGATAAATTTAAAGTAGCGATCACCTACGGCGGGCGTTTCGCCATCGTCTATGTAGGTGTTTAGCCATTGCTCATTTAAACCACAAACTAAGAGCCAACAATTTACTCTATATGCCAGAAGTAAATAACAATCAGAATGGGGACTACCTGGGTACAGGCTGGTCTTTCCCTTTACAGGTAAATGTCCAGGGTAGTTTACAACTCAGTAAAGGAGAACGCAATGTTCAGGAATCAATGAGGCTGATTTTACGCACTGGGTTGGGGGAAAGATTATATCGGTCTAACTTTGGCTCCCGCCTGTCTGAATTGGTGTTTGCACCAATGAACACTCAAACTATATTATTACTGCGGCTACACGTCCAAGAAGCTTTGGAGATGTGGGAGCCGCGTATTATTTTAGAAGAAGTCAGTGCCGACCCAGACCCCACCACAGGCCGGATAGATATTGTTATTCGCTATCGGATAAAGGGTAGTCATGACTCACGCAGTTTAGTCTATCCTTTCTTTTTAAATGATGCAGAAGGAGAACCCAACTAGCTAAATAAGTTATCAGAGTTTTTAACTAAGGTAAGGTATATAGTTTAGGGTTTATGGATAAAATATTAAAGTTTGTTGTACTTTTGATTCCTAATAAAAAAAGGGTGTGGGGGTACAATAAACTGTAGGCAAGAGTTGACAGTTAATTTACCACAAAAACTGGGTTTAAAGCCCCGTCCTTCTAGGACGGCTTTACTTAGCAGAACTGTCTAATTGTTGGATTCAGAGGCGTTAACTTATGCTAGAATAATAGCATGAAAACACTGAAGTTTAAACTGTACGAACATAAAAGAAATAGATACCTCAAGCGCATGATTAACATCATCGGGGTAATCTATAACCATTGTATTGCTCTACATCGTCGCTATTATCGAATGTGGGGTAAACATTTAAGTTGTACAAAACTACAGTGTCATATCGCCAAATTAAGAAACCGTAATCCATCGTGGCAATCAGTAGGTTCTCAAGCAGTACAGGATATTTGTCAACGCATTGAAAAAGCCTATCAACTGTTTTTCAAACATCATAAAAAAGGAGTTAGACCACCAGAGTTTAAGAAAGTCAAAAAATCCAAATCATTCTCTACGAGACGCTACGCGAACACCTTTAAACAAGCTGGATATAAGTTTATAAGTGGTAACAGGATTAAGATGGGGAATCGGGTTTATAAGTTTTGGAACTCCAGAGAAATAGAAGGGAAAGTCAAGACTGTAACCATTAAACGTACATCCTTGGGTCAATTGTTTATGGTTGTAGTAGTTGACAATGATTCAGCCCCAGAAATCAAATCAACGACTGGTACGCCACTTGCTTCTCTGCGAGACGCTACGCGAACAAGTCGGCAGAGCCGCCCAACGCAGTGGCTCAAAATAGCGGGGTTTGATTTGGGGTTAAAAACATTTCTAACTTGCTCGGATGGAACAAAAATTGAATCACCCCAATTCCTGAAACAATCCCTCAATGCTATCAAGAAAGCCAACCAAAACCATTCTCAGAAAATCAAAGGTTTTCATAACCGTGAACTAGTGCAGCGTGGCGGAAATAATCATCCATTTGAAAAACCTGAAAATTACTATTTAATCAACCTTCTTACCTCCTGCCTCCTGCCTCCTGCCTCCTGCCTCCTTACACTAGCTAGTAAAACTTGCTTTAATTGTGGTCACGTTCTAGAAAGTTTAGATTTATCCGTTAGAGAGTGGCGTTGTCCATCATGTAATTCCATCAACGGACGCGATGAAAACGCCGCTATAAATATTTTAATGGTTGGGGCATCAACCTTATGGTTAGGCGATGTCAGACAGGCTTTGCCTGCATTGCTGTTTGACCCCATAATCCCCACGCCTCTAGGCTGGGGAGTATGTCAAGATAGTTATTAGATTTAGGTAATAATAATTGTGGAATTTAATTTTTTACCCAAATTAGACAAGCCCAACTTGGACGATCGCACATTCCAAGATTTGGTAGAAGAATGTATCCTCCGCATTCCTCGCTACTGTCCAGAATGGACTAACTATAACCCCAGCGATCCAGGCATTACCATGATTGAGTTATTTGCCTGGTTAACTGACCAAATGTTAGCGCGGTTTAACCAAGTACCACTGCGAAATTACATTACCTTTTTAGAAATGCTGGGAATTAGGTTACAGGCACCAGCCCCAGCAGTAGCAGACATTACATTTTATCTCAGTGCTGCTTTACCCAATAGTTACACCATTAATGCAGGCGTAGAAGTGGCAACTCTACGTACAGAAACAGAAGAAGCAATATCTTTTACTACAGATCGTCCGCTAATTATTGATAAGCCCTATCTTCGGCACTTTCTGACTTCATCAACAGTAGAGGAACGGCCACAAGTTTTACGCGATCGCCTCACTAATTTGTGGACAACTCGTTCTGATGGTGAATGGTACGGAAGAGAATTAGCATTTTTTGATGAACAACCCCAGTCTGGTAACAGTTTTTACTTAGTAATTGATGGAGAATGCCAATGTGAAGGAAATGTGGTAGCTGTTAAATTTAAAGGAGAAGCAGCTACAAGTACAGGTATTAACCCTGACGCACCCCCCCGACGTTGGGAAGCTTGGAATGGTTTTTATTGGGAACCAGTATTACTCCAAGAAATGGATGATAGCACTAGAGGTTTTAGCTTTAGCGAATTAGCAGAGCAAGGAGTTAATCCCTTAGAAGGTGCAGATGTCGTACTGCATCTACCCCAAAATTGGCCAGTTACCACCTTTACAAATTATCAAGGACGTTGGTTACGTTGTGTTTACACTCTCACAGAAGATAACCAAGCCGGATATAGCAGTTCTCCCCGCATTGTGGGTTTAAGTATTAAATCCATTGGTGGCACCGTAGGAGCCAGCCAAAGTGAGATTATTTACGATGAAATTCTTGGAGAAAGTGATGGCACACCAGGACAAACCTTTCAACTCAAAGGAACTCCTGTACTAACACGGCATGAAGATGAGTATATTTTAGTTACTCCCCCTGGCGATCTACCACAAAGATGGCAAGAAGTAACGGATTTTGCCAGTTCCCGTGCTAACGATTTACATTACACTATTGACTCACGCACCGGACTAGTACAATTCGGGCCATTAGTGAGAGAATCTGGACAATTACAACAGCAAACTATCCTCCGGTCTATTACCCAAACAGGAGTAGCTCGAAACACCTTAGCCAATCCGGTTTTGAGTAATGAACAAGAACGGCAATACGGGGCTGTCCCACCCAGAGGCTCTGTAATTCGGATGGTGGCTTATCGTACAGGTGGCGGTAGTAAAGGTAATGTCCAACGGGGAGCTATCATTGTCACCAAAACAGCTATTCCCTATGTAGCCAGAGTAATTAATCATGTACCAGCCCGCAACGGTGCAGATGCAGAATCTCTAGAAGATGCTGTGTTAAGAGTTCCAGCCTATCTGCGTACCCGTAACCGAGCTGTAACACCAGAAGATTTTCAAGTGTTAACAGTAGAAGCAGGCAGAGGTTCAATTGCTCGTGTGCGTTGTTTACCCTCCACCTCAGAAAAAGATGCGGGAATAGTTAAGTTACTTGTAGTACCTAACGCCAATCTAGAAGCAATTAATCGGGGGGAAGGCATTGAACCTGACCGTTTGAAAATTAGTCCCCAACTCAAACAACAAGTAGAAAGTTATTTAGATGAAAGGCGGTTATTAGGTATACAAGTTAAACTACAAGAACCAGAATACGTTGGCGTAGCAGTACAAACGGAAGTAGCACTAGAGGCAGAATACAAGAATAATGCTGCTCAACAAGAACTACTTTGGCAATTGCGGGTAGCCTTGTATCGCTTTCTTAATCCTCTGACTGGAGGTTTAGAAGGTCAGGGCTGGCCTTTTGGTAGACCATTGTATCCTTCTGATATTGTCAATCTATTCCAAAAATTTTCGGCAGTACGTTACTTGGGAGTAATACAGCTATTTGAAATCCGTTATAACGGTCAAACCTGGGTGAGAAGCTTACCCCAAAACCCAGTTATTGATCCTGGCCCTCTGGGATTGATCTGCTCATGGCAAAATAATCGCCTGCGTTCTGGTCATGTAGTTAATTTGATCTCATAAAAGGTCAAGCATGAGAAATTTTGACCACAATTAGGGTGTAGGGTATGGAAGAGAAACTGGAATACTTGAGAAAGAAGTATATCTCAATACTCCCTGATCAATTGTAACTTTGGCCATTTTACTCTCAGGTGTTTATGAGCAGTCAAACCTTACATCTTAAACTTACACCGATGCAAGTAGCCGATGCAGTTCAACCATCGGCTGTTCCTACAGGTGCAATTGATTTTCATCAAGCAGCCACTAACCCTCAGCAGAAATCCCGTGCGGGTGTTGATGTGGTGATTTATCCCCAAGAACCTACAGAAGTGGTATTACAACTGGAAAATACTAGTAGTCAGAACTTGCGGATAGAGGTTCAAGTAGAAGGGAATTTTCCTAGCCAGTGGTGTCGTCTGTATGTGGAGGGTCAAGAACTGGCCAGGCGATCGCAAATGGAAGCCTCCCTGTATTTTCGCATCGGCTATGACTTCTTTGAAGTGGAACAGATAACACACCCAGGTGGTTCCTTAATTTTGGATTATTATTGCCATGTTCAGGTTTATCACCTTGCAGCTAATGGAACAAAGCAATTAATTGAATCTGCTCACCTCAATTTATATGTTCGTCCACGTAGTTTATATCCCAGATTTTTACCCGCTCTTTATCGAGAAGTAGATTTTATTGGTCGCTTCTTGAAAATTTTTGAGCAGACTTTTGAACCAGCAGTACAGGCTATGGATACCCTCTGGGCTTATCTTGATCCTAGAACTGCACCCCAATCAATGCTACCTTTTCTAGCACATTGGGTTAGCTGGCCAATTGATCCACGTTGGACTCTAGAACAACAAAGGTTATTGATTCTTTATGCTTTTGAGTTGTACCGTTGGCGGGGTACAAAAAAAGGCTTACGTTTATATATCCATCTTTACACCAACTTACCTCTAGATAGTCATCTGACCCAAGAAACTGATAAACATATTTGTATTCAAGAGATTAGTGGTAGAGGCTTTGTGGTCAATGATACATATCTAGGACAAGATGCCATGCTGGGTGGTGGCAGACCCTATCATTTTATTGTCCGTCTCCGGCCTCAAAGTCATAACCAGATAGATGAACAACTAATTCGGCATATTATTGAACAAGAAAAACCAGCTTTTTGTACTTATGAACTTTATATAGAAAACATTGATACTAATAGGTTGTCGTTAAACCAGGCAGCTGAGGAGGTTGAATAATGACAGAGTACAAAAAGGCAGAAAGGCAGAAAAAAGAATTAATTCCCTGTTCCCTGTTCCCTGTTCCCTGTTCCCTCTTCCCTACTATAATTACTTATTTCTGAATTGATTTTATGTTACCAACACCACCAATTACACCTTTAGAACGGTTGCAAGTCCAAGACGGTTTATTGATTAATGCCGAAAGATGGCAGCGATCGCATAATTACCACCGTCAACGCCAAAATATTCATTATCAATCCCTCCATCAACCAGGGATTGTTTGTGGCTTGGGAGTAAGTTTGATTAACACCCCCAAAGATGTACCTTCTCAGTATGATGACCAAAGATGGCTACAGATTAAGCCAGGTATCGCCATTGATGCGGCGGGTAATCCGATTATTGTTAATCAACCGATAGATTTTCACCTAGCGGCGGAAATCACCGAAGACACTCCCCAAATTATTTACATTGTCGTTAGTTATGTAGATCCCGAAAGTCTACAACGGAAAAGCAACCAAGAATACGAAATAGAGACATTTCGGATTGATGAAAAATCCACTCCTCCTACACCTTATGAAGTAGAGTTGTGCCGGATTTTACTTCGACCCGGAACGATTCCCTTAGTTAATGCTGTAAACGTCTTTGAACCTGGATTAAACAGTTTAGACTTTCGTTATCGGCAAATAGTGCGATCGCGTCCCACACAAGTGATCCGGGCTGCCTATCTCCAAGCCGACCCCCTAGAAAGACCTTACAGCCGGGAAAATCTAGGTTATTTATTACAGTCTGTGGGTAATCTCACCCATCACTTACAAGGCTACGAGGAAATTGATCAATTATCCTTCCCCTTAGAAGATGCTCATGCCGGATCAAATTATGACCTACTCTTTACAAGAGGTTCTCAGCCAATTTCCTTCACCCCCAAACAAACTACAATTCTGAAAAATTATTTAGATGCTGGTGGTGTCTTACTGATGGAAACCCCCACAGATGCCCTAGATCGGATAGAAAGTATCATGAACCTCTGTGAACAATGGGAAATACCACTAGAAGACATCCGTAAACTAGACCGTCATCACCCCATTAGAACACAACCCTTTTTGTTTGCAGCACTGCCAGTTATTAACCAACAACCCATGCAAATAGCGATCGCCGGTGGAATAGTTTTAGTCATCGGTGATTTATCCCTCGCTTGGGGATTAGACGAAAAACTCATTTTTTCCCGCGAAACCATCCGCAGTGCCCAAGAATTAGGCATCAACATTTTAAACTTTGCCTGGTCTAGACGTAACATGACACAATTAGGACAAAAATACGTCCCACCCAGCACCAAATCCGATGCACTTAAAAACGTACTTAACAAACTTGACCTTTAATTCCTTGACTTTGCAAATATGGCTGTCAAACTGATTAACGCCAACATCTCTACCCAATCTCTGACCTATAAACCAGGTGGTAAACCAGCAACCTTTGAAGTTACCGTTGTCAATGATGGTAATCAATTTGCTTCCTTCCAACTGGAAATTGTCGCCGCCGGTAGTAGCTCCAACCTCAACGCTAACTGGTATTATATTACACCTGCTGTTAGTGCAAAAATTCCCCCTGGAGACATCACCAAATTTTCCATCACCATCATTGATACACCAGTGATCGGTTTTGTCGGCAAAATGAACGTGATCATCCGCATTTTCTCCCTAGAACTGCGAGATGAAGACCGACAACTGCTGCGACTAATTATTGAACCAGGAACCGAATCTGTACCCATGCGGGTAGACTTACCCGTGCGGGAATTTGCAGAACAACCCCGGTCAATGATTGAAATTCCTGTGCGGGTATTTAATCCTAGTCAAACCACAACCACCGTTTCACTTCAGTTTGTCGGTGAAACCTACAACTGGATTTTAGACCCGGAAATTCGTCTACAACTTCCCCCAGGAGAAGAAGCACGCACAGCATTTATTTGTCAAATCCCCGTAGCAGAAGAAACTTTTAACAAAGCCTATCGGTTTAAAATTAGAGCCACTCATCCTAATGGTACTCCCTCCGAAAGTCCAGAAGGTGCAATTAAAGTTCTACCAGCTGGAATTGTAGATTTTAGGAGCTATCCTAATAAACGCCGCATTCCCGAATCTCGCGTCTGGCTACCACAAATAAATACTAATTCTACCAGTTATCAACTTGAATATTTAAACGCTAGTAATATTATTCAACAGGCACAAGTAGAGATCACACCCGGCGATGAAGACCAGCCAAAATGTGAAATTACCCTTGAGCCGGAAATGTTGGAAATTAGCCCCGGCGAAACAAAACAAATAGAAATGATAGTTAAAAAACGCCGTCATTGGTTAGGTTTACCGCAAAAACTATCATTTATTGCTCAAGCTGTAGTTTCTGATGATCAGATTAATGTTACTAATGAACAACAAGTTCTAAAACTCACTATTCACCCGATTCTGCACCCATTTGTGCAGATTGTGTTATTAATTCTCTTGCTATTTCTACTTTGGTCTGTATCTTGGCTCAACCCAGAAAATCCATTTTTTGGACATCAATTATCAGTAACATCTGTACAATTTAATGGTGTTGGTGATAAAGCCGTCAGTGGCTCTCAAGACCAAAGTATTATTAGATGGAATATTCGAGGATTTACTAATCCCTTCATTAATCAACATGATGCAACTCTAGGGAAAGATATTGGTAAAGCTGTACGGGCTGTGCGGTATAAACCGGTAGATAATGATATCGTCGCATCAGGCTTAGAAAATGGAGAAATTCAACTTTGGGATGTCACTGGTGGTAATAATAAACCACTATCTACATTTATTTTAAATAAAGATGACCGGGTTTTTGCTTTAGAATTTAGTCCCAATTCTAATTATTTATTTAGTGGACATGGTAGTGGCTTAGTCTTGAAATGGGATATCAATAATGCTTTGTTAACTCATGCCATTAATCCTAATGAAACTGTGAGAGTGGAAAAGCCTCTAGAGGCAGCACAAGCTGGTGACAGAGTACCAAGTGCAGTTTATAGTTTAGCCTTAGTAGGGACAGAAAAAGAAAGTTTAGTCATTGGTGGAAGATTTAACAATTTACAAGTTTGGAACTGGCGACAAAATACAAGTTTTAAAATTCCTTATATTCCTGCTGGTAGTCAAGAAGATTATATTTATGGACTCTCTAGTGCTGAATATAAACCTTCACTGTTAGCAAGTGCTGATAATCAGGGTAAAATTACCCTTTGGAATTTACAACCTTGTCTGAATAATAGAGGTGAATGTCAAATTCTTGACCAGTGGAGTGATGGTCATGGTACTAAGCCTGTCCGTTCAGTAGCTTTGAGTAGTGATGGTTGTTATTTGGTGAGCGGTGGTGATGATAATCGGGTAATGCTCTGGCCTTTGACTAAAGAAGGAAAACGGGCTTCTTTTACAGGTACAGTAGTTAAAACAGGGCGTAATAAGTTTAACAGTGTAGATATTAAAGTCGTTAAAAACCGAGTTTTAATCCTGAGTGGAGATGACCTAAAACGGGTAATAATGGACGAAGTACCAGCAAATAATACCCTGTGTGTACAATAGTTTGAATACAGCATATTTCAGGTAAATGAGGTACAAATTTTTGGAACAAACCCTTATATAAAGAGACTTTCAACTCTGTTCCCTGTTCCCTGTTCCCTGCTGTAATTAACCTTTGCTTGCTCAAAACTAATTAATTTAACAGTAATTTTTTCTATGGGGGAAGCATGACTCAAGCAGATTCAAAAGCCGGTTTGAGTTTGGCAGAGGTGCTGACACTGCCAGCTCAACAACGTAAAGTTGTCCAATGGATGATGCGACGCTCAGAGGGAGTTTCCCTAGCTCAAGTTGAAGAACAAATTCAGGAAGCAGACCAAAATACCTTAACTTTATTAGATCAATTAATAGAGGAAGGTTTTATTCAAGAGTTTTTAGCAGAAGGGGAAATTAAATATCGTGTTAACCTGGCTGCTAAACGGGGTATTCAACAACAAACATTACAACAAAGTTTAACTTCTGGTAGTCCGTTAGCAGTAATTTATAGTCCTTCGGGAGATTTTACTGTTAAGACTGGCGGGAAATTTGAAATTTTTGTCACAGTCACTAATAAAGGGGCTGAGAGTGCCTTAATTGATGTTTATATAGATGAACTATCCCATCAATTAATTCAATGGTGTGATGCACCCCGACAAAGGTTAGCATTAGGGCCAAATTCCTCTAGTGAAGTTTTATTTGAGTTTACAGTTCCAGTTACAACAATTCCCAATATTTACAACTATGTGATAGTTGTAGATGCACCCCAACATTACCCAGAACATACACCAATTCGCCATCAGGCAAAAATACAGGTTGCGCCAGAAATTGAATCTGTTGTTCGGGTAAGTGATCCTACATTTACACTTGCACCACTTACCAGCACGCGATCGCCTGCTAAACTCCCTCCTGGTGGTAGCTTGATGGTGAATGTGAATGTATATAACCGTTCTGATCGTGTAGATAAATTCCGTCTCAGCTGTACTGATATCAATCCTGAGTGGTTAACCATTCACTACCCGGAAGGCTTAGAAACTGTAGGCTTAATCTTGCCAAACATGGGTTTGGAACTCAACCCAGGCGCAAGAGGCGAGATTATGCTGTTATTTAATCCTCCTATTGATGTTAACGCTGGTTTATATTACCCTACTATTCGCCTACATTCTGCCAATAATCCTGACTTAGTATTGTTAGATGTGGTGTATTTGGAAATACTACCCACCTACTTGATGAATATTGAATTTTCTACAATTATTGGCAGGGTGAAAAAGATCGCTGGGGTGTATGAACTAAAAGTCATGAATGCGGGTAACACTTCCAGAGAAATAGTTTGTAATATCGTTGGTGCTGATGAAGATAAATTATGTAAATATAAAGTTTCTCAACCAGCATTTAAGTTATTACCAGGAGAAAAAACCAATACACAAATTACTGTTAAACCTGATAAATGGTGGAAACGTCCATTATTTGGCTCAGGCAAATTAATCAATTTTCGCATACAATTAATAGACCAAGAAGACTCACCCTTACCCAATTCTACCTATCCAGGAACATTAATTTGGGAAGCTCGCCCTTGGTGGCAGTTTTTATTACTTTTAATTACTACTGTGGGTGTGATTGGTGCATTGGTATTTTTTATTTGGTTGGCTTTACGTCCTTCCCGTTCACCTAGAATTGAGTTATTTAACTCCACAGATACGACTTATGAACAGGCCAACGGGGATTTTGTACGACTAAATTGGCGTGTTCGTTATACCAAATATTTGAATAATATCACTCTCACCGCTTTATTAGCAGATGGTTCTGAAGGTATACAAACCCGGACTTATACTTTTAATGGCAGGATTCCTGATGAACTGCAACCTTATTGCCGATGGGGAGAAACCTTAGTTTGTACTAATGTGCCGACAGAAGCCCGTAAACCTGGGGATTATATATTTACGGTGAGTGCCTTTATTCCTAACCGTCCAGAATTAGCTATTGACCAACGCAAAACTAATTTAGTGAGAATTGTGCCGATTCCACCACCCAAGGTGTTAGAATTTGTTTCTGCTCAACCGGCTTATCAAGAAGCTAGACCAACATTACAAACCCCAGGGACAATAAGCCCTGATGTCGTGCGGTTAAATTGGAAAATTACCGATCCAGATAAAATTAGAGAAATTAGAATTGTTGGGCGATCGCCTGATGGAACCGTTACTAGTCCCCTGCAAACTCTTACTTTTATTCAAGGTATACCCCAACCATTAAAAGACCTTTGTAAAACAGATAATAATCAATTAACTTGTACCAATATTCCTGCCAATAATCGGGGGGCTGGTGATTACACTTTTGAAATGCAAGTATTTACCAGAACTGATATTGAGCGACCTAGCATAGCTCTGAAAACAGATGTGATTAAAGTCAAACCCCAACCCAGCCGGATTGTGCAATTTGCAATTAATGGCAATAATCCCTTACCGAAATATACTGTGGTTCTGACTCCAGGCAAACCCACAGGAGCGATTAATATTTCTTGGAAAGTAGAAGGTAGTAGTAATATTAAAACTGAGTTGTTACCGTCACCGGGAAATGTACCCACAGAAGGTGCGATCGCCTATCCGATTAGCAATCAACCCAAAACCGAAACTATTACCCTGCAAGTTTCTAGTCCCACTGGTGAAGTAGTTAGTCGCTCGGTGACAATTGAAACCATTTTACCACCAGAACCAGAACCAATCGCACCTGGGGTTTTACCTTCTGCTGCACCTGTACCACCAGCTAATCAACCTCCTGTTATTCCTGCCGGTAATAGTGGACAACCGGGAGGCAATGCGGCTGCTAGTGGAGGTAATGGGGCTGCTAGTGGAGGTAATAATGGGGCTGCTAGTGGTAGTAATGGGGCTGGTGCTGCCTCTACTCCTGCACCTTCTGCCCCCACCGCTCCCGCACTTTCCCAACCTGGACAACTTTCACCCTTAGAATTACCACCTGCTTATGATTCTAGTCCGAACAGATAATATTGTTTTTGAGAATTACGCAATCCTATTAACTGCGTGAATTTATTGATACAGCCCGTTTCAGGTAAATGAGGTACAAATTTTTAGAACAAACTCTTATACAAAGAGACTTTCAACCCTGCACCGCACTGAGCGCAGTCGAAGTGTTCCCTGTTCCCTGTTCCCTGTTCCCTGTTCCCTGTTCAGAGACTTTCAACCCTGCACCGCACTGAGCGCAGTCGAAGTGTTCCCTGTTCCCTGTTAAGAGTTCCCTACTGTAAATAGGATTGTTTCATAACTTTAGCAAGCAGCAAAAAAGAAATTTATTTCTCAGAAAACTTTAGCTTATTTTCCATAAATAACTATGTTGATACCAAAACATAAAAACTTAAAATCCTCTTTAATGGCTGTGGGTTTCAGCCTGTTAACTTTGTCTATTTCTTTCACCCCAACCTTAGCACAATCCAGTATTAATCAAAATCTATTAACCCAACAAAATAGAGCTAAATTGCTGTTAGAATTAGGGAATAAAGAATTAAATAACGGTCAATTTTCATCAGCTTTAAATTCATTAGGTGAATCCTTGCGGATTTTTAACACAATAGGCGATCGCTTGGGTGCGGCTAATACTTTAGTCAAATTAGGCGAAACTTATTTTAGCTTAGGACAATATTATCGGGCAATTTCTGCTTACGAAGATAGTTTAAATTTAATGGTGGGTTTAGGTGAGTTAAGAAGTCAAGTAGAAATATTAGAACGTCTCAGTAATGCTTATCTAAATCTTGGTGATGAACAACAAGCTAAAGAATTTACTGATCGAGCCTTAGCTTTAAGAAAAGATATTGGTAATCCTCCCAGACAAGGGGGATTTTTAGCTAATGTTGGTTTAAATCATGAAACTATTGGTGAACAAAAACAAGCCATTGAATTTTATTCTCAACAATTAACCATCGCGTTAGAAAATCGTGATCAACTGCTGCAAGCTGACGCTTTAAGAAATTTAGCCACTGTGCATCGTCAAATTGGGGAAAATTCCCAAGCAGTTTTATTTTATCAGCAAGAATTAGCCCTAGCTCGGAAATTAGGTGATAAAACCGGCGAGAAAATCATTTTACAAAGATTAGGAGAAACTTACACTATTACTAAGGAATTTCCCCAAGCTATTACTTTTTATCAACAACAGTTAGAATTAGCTAAAACATCACCAGAAATTGATCGCAACCCTTTAATTAGACAATTAGGACGAGCTTATATAGCTGCCAAACAAGAAGAACAAGCATTCAAATTATATCAAGAACAATTAACCACAGCTAAAAGTAGCAGAAATTATTTTCAAGAAGCTATAGCTTTAAATAATTTGGGTTACGCATATTTGCAAACAGGTAAATTATCAGAAGCACAAACCACCCTTTTATCAAGTGTTCCTGTTTGGTCAACAATTAGAGCAAAAGCCGAATTTCAAGAAGAATATCGCCCTGAACAATCCTACACTTACACCCTATTACAACAAATTGCTATTACTCAAAAACAGCCAGAATTAGCCTTAGAATTTGCTGAACAAGGCAGTACAATGGCTTTTTTAAGTATGTTAGGACAGCGTTTAGAATCTGAATCCGCCGGCAGTGGTTTAGATATCGCACCCCGACCTTTTACACCTCCTAGTATTAGCGAAATTCAAGCCATCGCGCAACAAGAAAAAGCCACCTTAGTTAGATATACCTTAACACCAGAAGGACAGATTTACGCTTGGGTAATTTCTCCCCAAGGAAAAATCACATTTAGACCTATTGACCCCCAAACAATTAATACAATTTCTCCTTTTACTTCTCTGCCAGAACTAATTGCTAGTATTCCCGCTTCTGTAGGTGTTAGAAAAGCCGATAAAGCAGTAAATAAAGATTCTAAACCATTATTACAACTCAATCAAATTTTAATTAAACCTATTGCTGATTTATTACCTGGAAATCCTGACGAAAGGATTATTTTTGTCCCCCAAGATGAACTATTATTAGTACCTTTCCCCGCATTAGTTGATGTTACAGGTCAGTATTTAATTGAAAAACATACAATTTCTATTTCTCCATCTATTCAAACTTTAAACTTGACAAAAGATAGACGGACAAAAACAGGTGGTAGTAGAGTTTTAGTAGTTGGTAATCCCATGATGCCCAGAGTCGCGCCGAAAATTGGTGATCCACTACAACAGTTAACACCCCTCCTGAGATCGGAACAAGAAGCATTAGAAGTTGCGGACTTCTTTAGAACTAAAGCTTTAATTAGTAATTTGGCCACTAAAGAGACTATTTTACAACAATTACCCAAAGCCAGAATTATCCACTTTGCCACTTACGGGTTATTTGATCAGCTTAACAGAAAAGGCATACCCGGAGCGATCGCTATTTCTGCCATAGGCAGCGATGATGGTATACTAAGCGCAGGGGAAATTCTCCGACTGTTTGGACGAAAGGAAGGAAAACAGCGTTTACGTGCTGGTTTAGCAGTAATTACCGCAGGTGAAACAGGTTTAGATAGAAATACAGGTGCAGGTATTCAAGGTTTATCTTTAGCCTTGATTAATGCTGGTGTTCCTAGTATAGTTTACTCTCAATGGTCTGTCTCCGACGCACCCACTCACGAATTTATGGGAGAATTTTACCGTCAATTAAAACGCGATTCTAACAAAGCTAAAGCATTACGAAATACCATTTTAACAACTATGAAAAAATATCCAGAACCTAAATACTGGGGAGGTTTTAATTTAATTGGAGATTCCAGATAAACCATTAACTGTAATCTAGCAAATTTCAGGCAAAAAATTACAACTTTTAATCACAAAGTCTTATGCAAAATAAATTTCAAACCTGCACCGCACTGAGCGCAGCCGAAGTGTTCCCTGTCCCTGCTGTAACTAAATGAATCGAGAAGCCGTAATTACAGCAATTCAACATATTTTGGAAAGTTCCCCTTACTTTGAGTTTATATTTCCCCATCTTTCCCAGTTAGGAATAAAAATAGAAAATGAGGTAATATTGCTCAACTTTGATTATTTTCACTTAAAAATCAACTTTAGTTATTTTCCTATTACCACTAATCTCCATCCCCAATTATGGATTCATATTTCCGAAAAAGCACTTTTAGATTTTGCATTTCAGCAAATCGGAATTGAACATCTAGTTTTAGAAAATCCAGGTACAAGCAAACCACCAATACACCCTGCATTAGAAAGATTAGTTCTTAAATGTTTTTTTAATCCCAGTATAGTTAACTCAAATATTACCGATAGAGAAGAATTAATTTATGCTGCACTATTTTCTTTTCAACCAGCACAAATAATTTGGCAACATTCAAAATTTGATATTAAGGTTTTAAAATATGCACAAGCTTTTAATGATTTAGATGTTTATGTTACATCAGGTTTGAGTAATCCAGAAATGGGAGATTGTCCTATTTTTACCGATGAATTTAAACTGATTGGTTGGGGTTATGAATTAATTTTACTCTCACCACCTGATACATTAATCTTAGGTGAACAGTTGGTAGGATGGACAAAATATATAATTAATACAGGTAATCATATTTTGCGCGAAGATTGGTTAGAATATGAGGAAAAGACTATTCCACAAACCAAGTTAAGCGGTTTTATTATTACATCTCCGCTATCTTTTCCAGAACAATTTCCTTTATTAGATGGTACTTGTTTTTGGCATCTTTTACTAGGTGTAACCCAACCAGAATTAAATATGATCAAAAATAGCAACGGGGAGTATATAGAATATTTCCTTAAACAATTAATTAATGTAGGATATTGTGACTACACAACTATTGATAGAAAATCAGTTATTAACCAATCATCAAAAACCCAAAACTGGATTTTCTAAAACATAAACATCACCCTCTGCACCTGTACTATATCCTCCGTTAGCATCAACAATAGGGTTAGGTGATAGTTTTTTACGGCGGAGTGTACCAGAAATAGCGATCGCCTGATCCACAATATCCCTTTCCCACATTTCCACCCCTTCAATATAAACAGGTGTATCTTCACAGCTTAAAACAACAGCACCTAATTTAGCATTTTTAGCTACCCCATGAATAGTTACACACTGATTAATTTTATTCGTATCAATACAACCCACATTCCGCACCCAAAGTGTCACAATCGGTAATTACTGGAAGAAAAAATGTAGACTGAGAATAAAATGAAACAAAAATTTTGAAAAATAGAATTTGAATAACAATGCTTTGACCATACGGCCAGCACTAACCTTTTCTCCTTTCTCTTCACCGATTAATTCATTAATTATTTCTACCAATCCAATTGCATCTATTATTCCTGCTACTATCCCTAAATGATCTATATTCTGAATTTGAATTTCATTTAATATCATGAGGGAATTCTCCACTAGTTTTGTGTCTATTCTCTCATTTATCTGAAGTTAAAATCTTATTTTTTTCATTTTTTCTCAATTTTCATGTTCTGCTCAAATCCAAATTGGCACGTCATAGTCAGGCTAATTAGCTGTTACTCGATTTAATGCTACTAATTCTTATTAAGCTCTTGCTTTTTGTTCTTTTGATTAGTTCCCATGTACTATATTTTTGCCTTGTGACAGTTTGGGTGCGGAATGTGGG
>DATGXB010000206.1:0-3543 GCA_035299225.1 Nostocaceae cyanobacterium
AAAAACTTTGCACCGTCTAGATTACAGGTTCTAATACCTTAATAAAAACAATTTCAATAATTTTTTGGCTCAAACCCAAGCATAGTAAGGGTTATACCTGTAAAAACCTAAAAAACTAACATAAAGGGAGCGGTAGAGCCACAAATATTAGAACACGTAAGTCCACGAATAGCTTTTTTTTTATCAAAGAAAAGACACAAACAAATACAGGAAAAATGAGAACAATAAAAAGTACAGTGGGAGTGTTGAAGTTAAGAAAAGCACAGGTAGAGAAATTAGGATTAGAATCCAGAAGTAGAATCAGTCCATTACTACAAAAATTATGTTTGAGAATATCGGCGAATGAGTCATATCAAAATGCCGAAACAGAAATAGAGATGTTAACAGGAATGAAAGTCGGTCATACCACACAACAAAAATTAGTATTAAAACAAGATACACCACTACCACAGGCTAAACAGTCGGTGAGTGAATTAAGCTTAGATGGTGGAAAAGTAAGACTGAGGGGAGAAGCAGAAGAAGGCTGTAATTGGCGAGATTACAAGGCATTGCGTCTACAAGGTATTTACTACGGGGCATTTTTTCATGATAATCAATCATTAATTGATTACGTCAATAGTCAAACATTAACTAACCCATTAGTGTGTTTGGGAGATGGTCATGATGGTATCTGGAATTTAATTAAAGAATTTGGGAATGCTCATCAAGAACGTTGGGAAATATTAGACTGGTATCATCTTAAGGAAAATCTGTATAAACTTGGGGGTTCTTTAAAAAGATTACAAACAGCTGAAACTTTATTATGGGAGGGTAAAGTCTCAGAAACGTTGACTTTATTAGCTGAACGTAAAGGTAAGAAGGTAGAGAATTTTCGAGCTTATTTAGAAAAACATCGTTCGCGTATTGTCAATTATAGTTATTACAAATCGGAGCAGATTTGCTCTATTGGTTCTGGGGCTGTGGAATCGGCAGTTAAACAAATTGGTGCAAGAATTAAACTATCTGGAGCACAGTGGAACTCTCAGAGTGTTAATCCAGTTCTTTTAAATCGTTGTGCTTATCTCAATGGTTTGCTTGATATCTAATGTTTCTGCCAAAAATGGATGCTCCCATTCAATTATCTGGAGCGCAGTGGAACTATTAGAGTGTTAATTCTGTTCTTTTAAATCGTTGCGCTTATCTTAATGGTTTACTTGATATCTAATGTTACTTCCAAAAATGGATGCTCCCTCTCTATTTCCTGTACTTGTAAGCTGCGGGAATCTATTCCAAAGAACTGTCCCACATTAGTAAGCTGCATTTGACCAAAAGCCACTCCCAGGGCTGGCTTATTAGGGAACTTAAAGGATCGGGAAATTTCCATAAACATTAAATTTTTCTGGTTCTATTGCTCCCCTTATGGTAAATAATATTAAATTAATTTTTGTAGGTTGGGTTGAACGGAGTGAAACCCAACATTTTCGAGCATTTGTTGGGTTTCGTTCCTCAACCTAACCTACTACTATAAATGTTGTTTTGCATAAAGGGAACGGTAGAGCCATTTTTCTTAGAACAACCTAATTATAACTCAACAAATATTATAACAACGGCTCTTATTTGGAACTGCAAAAACTCTTGAAAATTAATAATATTTATACTAAAATAGAAGCAAATTGAAACACAAGATTAAGGCACAATTCTATGAGAGCAAGTACAGCAATTGGTGTAAGTCCAGAAATTAAACAAGTAGTCCAACAGGCTGCGACTACGAATCGCCTAACCTTAAAAGAGGTAATTCTTATGGGTATGTTAGCGATAGATAAGCTGGACGAAAAAGGTCGTCAAGAGTTAGCAGATAAAGTTCACCAAATGCAGGTGAACGGGGAAATTTAGATTAATTACCACAGATCAAATCTGTGGTAACAATAAATTATTGATCAGGAAGAAAACTAGGGATATTATAAATTATGTGTTTGAGTTAAAAACAGTTTTTTATAAGAGCCTTCCCTCCGCAGGAATAAGCCTCTACTCGTGAAACTAGGGGAAGAATTGGACATGGAAAAACAAGCAGTCAGTCCGGTTAAGTTAGCGCGATCACTCACCTGTGTTCGTGCTGTTAAATTACTGTTTAAGGAGTTAGTAAACAAATGAGTTAACTTTAGCAGACTTAAAAACCGTAGATGAATTAAACACCGTTGTATATACCTGCCCCTGGTGTGGTGAACACTTTCTACTTAAGCCTGAATTTGAATTTTATTTGGTCCCAACATGGAATTATCCCTGCTCAGGTTGCTGTAACTTGTGTGAATTACCGCTTGTAGATTCTTCGGAATATTACGATCACGATGATGATAATAATGATGGGTATCAAGATTTTTACCCAGCATCTATTTCTTTACCCATAAGAAGTTGGTAAGTAGTCATTTTTAACTGACATAATTGTTAGACTGAATTTCAGTAATCAAAAAAACAGAATCGAGAGAGAGAAAATTCCGCCAGTGTTAGAACAAAGCTATTGGGAATCCTTAGATTCAACAACCCAGAGATTTGCCCTGGCTTTGAGCGTATTTCCCGATCTAATTGAGTGGGGATTAGCAGAAGTTTTGGCGATCGCCCTCAACATAAAGTCTGAGGAGGAAAGGGAAAACTTGATTACCCATGACCTCCTACAAAAAGTGAATGCACAAACCTACCGATTGTGCAGTAGGGATTTTTTCCGTACAAAATTAGGGCAGCTTGAAAAAACAACGCTCATGCCTCATCAGTTGGCGGTAATTTTGGGCATAGAATACCCGGATGCCCTGCGAAGGTTATTCCATCTGGAGAAGCTGGGAGTTTGCGAGATAAACCTGCTAAGTTACCACATCTGTACTCCTGATGTTCCCGTTTCTGCACTGCCCTATGTAGCGGATCTAGGTTATGTTGAAGGCTTTATAGACTTTCCCTGGCAATGTCCAGAGTGTCATGAACAAGTAAATTCTCATGAAGAATTGAATTTTGATTTTATGGCAATTTTTCAATTGGCGTAAAATTAAACCAAACTACCCAAACAATTGTCTCTGAAGATGCCCCAATTGTGTGGTAAAAATCCTCCCTTGATTCCCACAAATTTCCTTCAAAATACAGATCCCCTTGCGGCATATCTTTCAGAGCTTCTTCATAGGGCGGGGTGGTTAATTCAATATTTCCAATTTGTGCTGCCCCCTTAACTCTTGGGCAGTCACTCCAAGCCTGATGAATTTTTTTACCCTCATTGTATGCTTTAGCCCAGGCTTTTGCGCTGCGGGGACTCCAAATACGCCGAGTAACAATTTTAATCCCGACAAATAGTGGATCTTCTACTCCCTTCAATTTTGCTAATTTGCGAGTTTTGTTAAAGCTGAGAATCATTTTTAATTAACTAAATATTTTTTGATGTGTTTGCAGAAGTGTTGAATGTTAAGAAACATACTAGAAAAATAGCCCAAAATATAGTATACTTTGGGCTCAATATCAAAATTTTAAAAATAAACATGATTCTACCAACATTCCCAAAAATAGTCAAAGATATCTTGAGTCCATTAC
>DATGXB010000207.1:0-58106 GCA_035299225.1 Nostocaceae cyanobacterium
GGCAGGGGGGCAGGGGGCAGGGGGCAGGGGGCAGAGGGAAAAAGAGAAGAATTAATTCCCTATTGCCTATTGCCTGTTGCCTATTGCCTATTACCTGTTCCCTGTTCCCTGTTCCCTGTTCCCTGTTCCCTGTTCCCTAACGACTAACGACCAATGACTAATGACCTTTTATTATCCAGTTATGATTATGATTTGCCGCCGGAAATGATTGCCCAAAATCCGGTAACTCCTAGAGATAGTTCGCGGTTATTGGTGGTGAACTCTCCGGTAGTGGGTGATTCTGAATCGCCTTTACATCATATTTTCCGGGATTTACCTACTCTCCTACGGCCTGGGGATTTATTAGTAATGAATAATACTAAGGTGATTCCCGCTAGATTGTATGGGCAAAAATCCACCGGGGCTGATGTGGAAGTGTTGCTATTAGAAGAAAAGCAGTATAATTGTTGGTTAGCTTTGGTGAAGCCAGGTAAACGCTTTAAAATTGGCAGTCAGATTGTATTTGAGGGACAAGGTGCTACTTTAACCGCTACAGTGATGGATTCAGATCCGGCTACTGGAGGAAGGTTATTAAAGTTTGACTTGCCAGAGGAAGTGCCTTTGGTGCAGGTGTTGGACAAATTTGGCAAAGTTCCTTTACCGCCTTATGTTACGGCTTCTACGGCTAAAGATGAGCAATATCAGACTGTTTATGCCCAAGAACCAGGTGCGATCGCTGCACCAACAGCAGGGTTACACTTTACACCAGAATTATTAGAAACTTTGCGCGAAGTTGGGATTAATCAGGCTTTTGTAACTTTACACGTCGGTGTGGGAACTTTCCGTCCGGTAGAAGTGGAAGACGTGACAACTCACCAAATGCACGAAGAATGGATAGAAGTACCTGCCGAAACAGTGGAAAAAATTAAAAGCGTTAAAGCTGCGGGTGGTAGAGTGATTGCTGTCGGTACTACGGTTGTGAGAGCTTTAGAAGGAGCAGCACAATCAGGAGAGTTACAGCCATTTATCGGTAAAACGAACTTATTTATTTACCCCGGCTATCAGTGGCAAGTAGTAGAAGGGTTAATTACGAATTTTCACTTGCCAAAATCTAGTTTGTTGATGCTAGTAGGTGCATTTATCACTAGAACAAGATTACTCAAAATTTACCAACAAGCGATCGCCTCTCAATATCGTTTCTATTCTTTTGGTGATGCCATGTTAATCTTACCCGAAGGCAGGAGTTTTTAAGGAGAATATAGAGTATCAGGGGGAAAAGGATTAATTAAAAGTAGGTGAAAAGCTAAGGTAAAGTATAGCCAAATATGTAAACTTTTATTATGAGATTCCCCCAAAATTTCGGTAACTGATATTATACGATGTGTAGATTTTACGGTCATTTTGTGCATTAATATTTGGATTATTAATGTATGTTATTAGCCCAGTAAGTCCTACATAGACTTTTTTCGATATGTACTATATTAGTTGCAGTCTAAAAGAATGCTACTGATTTAATTAGGCTACAAATAACAATGAACAAGCAAGCTAAATTTGATACAGCCCGTTTCAGGTAAATGAGGTACAAATTTTTGGAACAAACTCTTATACAAAGAGACTTTCAACCCTGTTCCCTGTTCCCTGTTCCCTGTTCCCTGCTGTATCTATAGAGATTTTTAGTTGAAATAAATCCCATGATGTATTCAGGTGATTTAACTCAGGGTAAAAATTCTAAAATTATGAAATTATTTCATTTAAAAGAATTATTTTTCCTGGTGTTTTTAGTATTAACATTCAATCCAATCAAAGTTAATGCTAACCCCATTCTCGAAACAGAAAATAACGAACTATCGCAAATTAACTTAGTCTCCCAACTGCGGGATATAGACCCTCAAGATTGGGCTTATGAAGCATTAAAAAACCTCATAGAAAAATATAATTGCATTGATGGTAATGCTGATGGATTTTATTTAGGCGATCGCAATATTACTCGTTATGAGTTTGCTGCGGGTTTAAACAGTTGCTTAGAAAAAATCACCCTATTAACTAATACTGGAGAAATTAAAGAAGATGACTTAAATATCATACAACAATTACAGAATCAATTTTCATCAGAATTAACTGCCTTAAGTACAAAAATAGATAGTCTAGAAAATCGTACTCTGACCTTACAAGAACAACAATTTTCTACAACTACAAAACTAAACGGAGCAGCTTGGATCAACTTAACTAGAGCATCTACAGGAGATAAAATTCAATTTGAAGCCTTACCAAATACCCCTTTAGATGCTCGTTTTGCAGGTGGAAGAGATAGCACAGGAAAGCCATTAATTAATACTATTAGTGATAGTCAAACAACCTTAAGTGCTTTAACCTGGCTAACATTAAATACCTCTTTTACAGGCCAAGACTTGTTAACCGTACAATTAGCAGCCGGAAATGGAACTTCACCTATTAATCAATTCGTTTCCGCAGGTTTTCTTAACACTTATGGTAATCCTTATACAGACCAAACATCTGGCACAGTAGTTGGTAAACCTGATTTCGTAATTCAAGATTTATCCTATTCTTTCCCTGTCACAGAAGCAGTTAAATTAACAATAGGCCCAAGGGTCAACTGGTTTAGTTACTTTGACTTTAACACTTTCACCTATTACTTAAACGGAGCAAGTAGTTATGCTTCTGTTGCCAGCACTCAAAGTAGTGCAACTTTCTGGGGTTCTGGTGCAGTTTTAGAATGGAAAATTAACCCGCAATTAATGTGGAAAGCCTCTTATTTAGGAGAAAATATCCCCTATTTACTTAGTGAATTTGGTTATAATACCTCTAGTAATCCTGATTTTGGTTTATTTGGTGGTACAAATTCTACTACTAGCGAATTAACCTATAGTCCCACAGAAAAACTTAATTTACGTTTCCGCTACAATTATACCCGTCTTCAAGCTTATGGCGGACAAGTAGGAGGTGGAAATGCAGCACCACTGCCCTATGGTTATCTTGATGCTGGGTCTGGTTTTTCAGTTTATGACCCCAATACAGGCACAATTACATCAGGTGGGTTAGATTATGCTTATGCTCATACTTTTGCCTTTAATTTTGATTGGTTATTAAATCCAAAATTAGGTATTTTTGGTCGTTACAGTTTCGGTAATATTAATTTAGAACCTATTAATGAAACGGTTAATGTGCAATCTTGGCAAGTAGGAATGGCTTTTCCAGACTTAGGAAAAAAAGGTGCATTAGGAGTATTAGCTTTTATTGCACCGATGGATATTCAAACAGGTCGTCAATATTTTGTAGCTGGAGGTGGTGATGGTGGAAAAATCTACGAATTAGAAGCATCTTATTATTATCCGGTGAATGATCATATCGCTATTGTTCCAGCATTTTACGCCATTTTCAATCCTAATAATTTTGATAGTAATCCTAATATCTATGTAACTAATTTGCGGATGCAGTTTAGTTTTTAAATAAGCATTTATTTCACCAGAGTTGTTCAAGAGAAAATTGAATACATTTAGCTTAATTGACCTTAAAAATAAAATCCAGTTGATTTTTGATAAAACAGTTATGTTATCTCTGCGATCATGATATAAATACAGAGGGTGAGAGTTTAGCATTGCTAAATCCCTACGAAAATTGATATTTAAGTAATCAAGCAGAATTAATTACACAAATTCTTTCCCTGTTCCCTGTTCCCTGTTCCCTGTTCCCTGTTCCCTGTTCCCTGACTCCATGTATGAAATTAATTTTGCACGACTACTTAACAGTGTTTTCGTGAATTGGTATAACTTTTGGCTTCATTTCTACTAAATTATCTCCTAGCTTAAATTTTCCCCCTGTTTCTGGGTACTCTCAGTCTGTGAGTGGGCTTAACTAAAAAGACAGGGTTAGATTTTATGTTGCAAAAATTTGTACACAAACCCTTAATGGGGTTGCTATTGGCTTCTTCTACACTTTTAGGGCTGGTTTTACCTACGTTTACTAACTTGGGGGAAAGCAAACTACTGGCACAGAATGTAGTTTCCCAAAATTTGGATGCAGCAATGTTTTATCAGGTGGGAGTAAATCGTTACCAGCGTCAAGATTATCCAGCCGCAGAAAAGGCTTTTCGTCAAGCACTGGAACTAGATCCGAGTATTGGGTTAGCACGAAATTACTTAGGGAATATTTTAATGTGGCAAAATCGCCTAGATTTAGCTACTCAGGAGTATGGGGAAGCGATTCGTTTAAGTCCTAATGTGGCTGAACCTTATTATAATTTGGGGTTAGCGCTACAACAACAGGGACAACTAGAGGCAGCATTGACAGCTTATCGTCAAGCTTTGGTAGTTAATCCCTCTATGGCTAAGGCGCATTATAACTTGGGTTTAATCTTGTATCAACAAGGGTTACGTCAAGATGCGATCGCCTCTTACCAACAAGCCATTAATTTTGATAGCCGTGATGCCGATAGCTATTATAATTTAGCGATCGCTTTACAACAAGAAGGACAAATTGAGCCAGCAATAGCCGCATATCGTCAAGTTTTAAATTTTGATCCAGAAAATGCGATCGCGCAAAGTAATTTAGGTAGTCTCTTAGTTCTCCAAGGTAACACAGCCGAAGCCGCCAAAATTTACCAAGCCGCTATTGAAAAAAATCCCCGCAATGTCTCAGCCATTTATAATTTAGCAATCATTCTCTATAATCAAGGCAATCTCAAAGCAGCTAGTAATGGTTTTCAAAGAGCTAGTAGAGAATATCGTCAACTAGGCAACATTGAGGAAGCTGAAAAAACCGCACAAATGGCAGAACAAATTATTCAATCTTTAAAACCAAAACCGCCTCAAACCAATTCTACAACTTCCTCACCTGTCATCATTCCCAACACCACAGAAACACCCCAACCAGTCAACCTAGAAACTACAACAGAAACACCCCAACCAGCAAATTCTGAAGAAAAACCTGCTAATTAAGAAAAGACCAAAAAATAAATGAACCAATTTGTACTTATGTAGGGTGCATTCCCTAACGCACCCATTTTGAATAATTTGATCTTTTTTGTGATGCGTCGGGGGACGCATCCTACTACTAAAAATATTTAAAAAATATTTATTTTACAAGTGACATTTGTAAACTTTTCACCGTAGTAATAATATGTTCTGCAACCGTATCTATTTCCTCCACAGTATTAAACCTTCCTATCCCAAAACGTAGAGAAGCATAAGCTAATTTTTCAGAATGTCCCAAAGCCGTGAGAACGTGGGAAGGTTTGGTACTCGTTGAAGAACAAGCCGAACCGGAAGATATAGCCATAAATGGTTGTAATCCTAATAATAAAGCCGCACCGTCTACCCCTTCAATACTAATGTTTAAATTTCCGGGTAAACGTTTGGTAGGATGTCCATTAAGATGCATTCCTGTTAATGTAGAAAGTTTTGACCACAATCTTTGACGTAGTTCGTTTAAACGTTGATTTTCTGTTGCTTGTTCATTAACAGCAATTTCTACCGCTTTACCCAAACCCACAATTTGCGGTGTGTATAAAGTTCCTGAACGCATTCCCCTTTCGTGTCCTCCTCCATGCTGTTGGGGTGCTAATTTCACTCTAGGGTCACGTCTGCGAACATACAACGCACCGATTCCTTTTGGCCCATATATTTTATGTGCAGTAATAGACAGTAAATCTATATTCATCTCTTGCACATCTAAGGAAATTTTCCCAATAGCTTGGGCTGCATCAGAATGAAAAAGAATTTGGCGATTATGACAGATTTCCCCAATTTCTGCTAAAGGTTGTAACACTCCAATTTCATTATTTGCCGCCATCACTGATACTAAAATTGTATTATCTCTTAGGGATTTTTCTAATTCTATTAAATCAATCAATCCATCTTTTTGGACAGGTAAAAATGTAACTTTAAAACCCAAGGTTTCTAAATATTTACAAGGGTCAATCACTGCATTATGTTCAGTAGCCACAGTGACAATATGCTGACCTTTTTGAAAATAAGCTTCCGCTACACCTTTAATCGCTAAATTATTCGCTTCCGTTGCACCGCTAGTAAAAATAATTTCTTCCGGTGTCGCGTTAATAGTTGCGGCTAAAATTTCTCTGGTTTGTTTAACAGCCGCTTCCGCTTCCCAACCATAAACATGATTAATACTAGCAGGATTACCAAATTTTTCTGTAAAATATGGCAACATAGCTGCTAAAACTCTTTCATCTACAGGTGTAGTTGCGTGATTATCAAGATAAATTGGACGATTAGACATAACTCAAACTTTGCCCCAATTTCTTCAAAATTTGTAAAACTGTGTATAATTCGTTTTCTCTACTATATAAAGTCAATCTATCAGATAAAGCATATCTTGGTTGATTATCTTTTTGAGCTAATTTAATAAATTGAAAATCCTCACCATTCATTACCAAGGAATACACCGGATTTTTTGGATAAGGGTTAGCTAACATATAAGTTAAAGCTTGAGGAATTGCTTTAGCTAAAGAGAAAGTAGACCTTTTGGATTCAATTACTAATAACCATAATTGATTTTGAATTACTAAGACATCAATTTTACCTTTAATAATTTCTGGTTGATTTTGTTCATCTATAATTACTGTTTCACATATTTCTATTGGTTCTTCTGTGTAAAGATGAAAAGGTGGTAAATAGAAACCAGCCAAATCTAACAAAGGAGATAAAACAACCATTTTAACTATATTTTTTAACGGGCTAGATTGTTCTATCAGGCTAAGATAATTTGTTTTAACTCTATCTAAATATTGTTTTTCTAATTCTGAAATAACGGGTAAATCTGTCAACCATTCTGTAAAAAATTGCTCATCTTCAGATTTTTTCAGAGCAAATCCTTTGTTTAAATCAGCTAGAGTAATATTTTGGGATGGAATAACTTGCACCATAGCAACTTAAATAAAATAGATTCTAAACTATCTTTCTATTTTAACAGAAAAATTTAAGTTATGTAATTTATTGATGAAAACCAATGTAAATTTTTGAGGGTGGGCAACCTTTGACTATATTCAGGTTAAATTATGCCCGCCCAAGAATTATAATTATTTATTCACCAATTCCTGCAACTTTTTTAAAACCTGTTGTGCATGACCTTTTGCTTTTACATCTGCCCAAACATAAGCGATATTTTGTTCAGGAGAAATGAGAAAAGTTGAACGTGCAACCCCCATATATTCTTTACCCATAAACTTTTTTAATCGCCAACCGCCATAAGTTTCTATTAATTGATGTTCTGGATCACTTAATAAAGTAATTGATAACTCATGTTTGGCAATAAATTTACAATGTGCTTTACCAGAATCTGGACTGACACCGACAATTTTTGCTCCTAATTTATCAAATTCTGATGATAACTCAGTAAAGTCTTTTGCTTCTGTGGTACATCCGGGGGTGTCGTCTTTGGGATAAAAATAAAGCACTAACCATTGACCTTTAAAATTAGCCAAAGTCACTAAATCACCGTTTTGATTCGGGGTAGAAAAATCAGGTGCTAACTGTCCAGTTTGAGGAATATTAGTCATAATAGGATTTACCAAGATTACAATTTTAAAATTTTACACAAATTAGGTACATTAACACCAGCATCAAAACTATAATTATAAACTTTTTAATTTTCTGGGTTAGTAACAGCTTGTAATGCTTGATTAAAAGTATCAACTATGTCTAATTTTTCTGACCACTCTGTGAGATAACTATCATCTAAACTTTCAGCTTGTAATTTTAATATTCCTAAAACATCACGCCATTGTTTCTCTGACTGACTACTTTTACCCCAAAGCAGTTTTTGTAAGATTAAATCCTCTGGGGAAATTACCCAAAATACAGGTATTCCTTCTAAATTTAATAACTTTTTTCGAGACATTTGGGAATTAGCAAACTGTGAATTATCCATGAGATAAATATCAGCGTTGGCTATTGTCTCAGTATGAGTAATATTGAGCATTTTTTCTCTCTGATTTTTTAAATCTTCTACCGCACCTGCTGGACAATAAAATCTGGCATCTTCTAGAGTTTTCACTAATAAATCAATTTGGTTGGTGGGGATTTGTATTACTAAATCTAAATCACGGGTTGAATGTGGTTCTCCGTAAATTGAACTAGCCACTCCTCTACTAATATAATAAGGAATTTTAATCAAATCAAAAATTTGATGTAATTCACCTGCTAAACTAATAGAATCTTGAATCCACATACTTTCATGATTACTAATTGGTTGAAAATTAGGATGAAATTTTTCTCCTAAAACTGCACGGCTAAATAATAAGCGGATTTCGGCAAATGTAGCTTGAGGATGTCGCCATTTAATCCCAGCAAGGCAAAGTTTCTTTACTCCTCGATCATGGTTAGCAGCTATTTCTATCCTTTGTTGAAGAGAAAGCTGTTTTAATTTTTGAAATAAAAATATATCAGCTTCAATGCTAGTATCTGCTGCTTGTGATTGATAGTTGGTTTTAGTAAATCTTGTCATTTATTCCTGAGACAATTTATTTATTTACCCCTCTGGGGAGGGGTGTTGGTTTTGAGTAAGATAAATCAAATATTAATGCTGTTGGGAATGCGAGAAGGTAATAGATAAGGATATTCTACACCATAATTTCTTAAACGTTGTTGATTACGCTGTTTAATTTGGCGTTCAATTTCTAATAAATCTTTTTGAAAGAGGGTGAGAATTTCTTTGTCGTTTTTATCAGTAAATTGAATTAAATCAGAACTACCTAAGTTTCCCCAATAAATTCCACTCAAAGCAAAGGTTAATTGCATTTGTTGTAATTCTTGTGAAAAGGGTGGTAAAATTTCTGCTAATTTACCAGGTGTATCTGGTTTAATTGTGGCGGAAAAAGGGGAGTTAGGAACATAACTTAAATAATCGAATTGACTATAATTAATGGCGGCGTGTTGAGGGGCGCAGGTAAAAATAACGATGGTGGCAATGTCTATTAATTGTTGTAAACTACCAATTTTTGTAAAACCTGGAATGCGGGGATGTGTGGGTAATTCTTGGGGTTTAATTCCTGATTCTATCAACCATTCTTGGGGGACAAAATTCGGGGCTGTGGGAAAATCTGATTGAGGACGAGTGTTTAATGGTGCACCTAATTCTTCAGCCCAAGTTTGTAAATAAGGATCTTGAATTACTGTTTTGTCGTCGGGATAATAACGCTGTAAATAACGAGTTGTGTATTTAGCGATCGCTTCCCACAATAACAGGGCATCATCACGATAAGGGAAGTCTGGTAAAACTTTCGCTTCTACACCCCGAATTTCTATATCATTTAACAGGGAATAATACCAAAAGGACTTTTCTCTATATGCGCGGTTGATAATTCTATTACTGGCTGTTAAAGTCGGGGCTAATAATTGATTAAATCCTATTTCTGGGGTTAAAAATAGCTTATTATATTGTTGATTAATGGCTAATAAAAACTGAAAATGGGGAGTTAGTAACTTATAAACAGGATGGTTGCTAGGTAGTTGTCTGGGTGTTGCGATCGCTAATGCTTCCATCGCCAAATGAGTATAACATAAATGCGAAATCAATGCATGATGGTTAGCATCCGCTATCTGAAAATACAGTTTTGCTCTCATCCAGTCATCAGCCGCACCTCCCGTACTAGCTGGTGTAACAATTCTTCCCTTCTCCAACTCAATTAATATCGGTTCTAATTCCTGCTCATTGCGGTAAAATAACCCTCTAGGACTACCGACATATTTACCAAGTTGTAAATCAGTGGGTTTTAAATCTCTAAATAGCGGATAATCAGCAATAAATAAGCGGTTCTCACTAACTGCTTTGACTAAATCAACTGTATCACCATTAGTTAACTGATAAGATTGATTGACTACAGCCTGTAAAAACTCCTTATCAATTGCCCGTACACGCCGCAACACGAGAGGATTAGCACCCGCCAAACGTTGATAGACAAAAAAGCGATCGCTTAACCCCTTGTCTCGTTCATGAATTATCTTAGCCAGGGGACGCTGAGGAACATAATATTTATCAGGTTTAGCAGATTGTTCAATTGATTGAAAAAACCTTTGTCTTTGTTCTCGTTGCTGTTGACCTTCCCCTAAATTTTTATGCACACATTTTGTAGCTTGAGTTGCCGCTAAAAGTCGTAAACCTAATTTTTTAATCTCCTGCACATAACTACTATTTAACTGTTCATTCGGTGGTAAATCAAAATTAAACCATCCCGATTGTAAAACCTCACAATCTGCTAAAATAATTGATAAAATCTGCAAATTATTTGTTAAACCTTCTACCGTTTTTCCCACTTGTGACAGTAGCAAAATCCAAGGCGTAGATAATCTTCCTTGTACTAATAAATTCTGATATAATTTCCAAACAATATAGCGCAGCGTCCCATCTTCCCCCGCATAAGGAAATAACCTTGCTGCTCCCTTTTGTTCTATCCCAAGAGGATCATAACGATAATAATTTTGTTGTGCGGTTAAAGATGTATACCTATTCATAGATTTTCCCTGCTGATAACACTTGATAGAAAGAATTAAAAATTCAAAATGTCAAATACTGAGCATATTCAAAAATTTAGCCACTGTAAAATCTGAATTAACAGCATAACAGGTTATACTGATAATTAGTCAATGAAGCAAAATAATCACCATTAAAACCTTACTCATTCAGATTGTCACTAAATTTAAGTCGTAATTAATAAACCTATGTTACGTGATTTTGTCAACCGTGAAGAATTAATCAACTATCTGCGCGAACAGTTCCCCCAAGCCGCAGCTAGAGATGAAAATATTAGCAGTATTGTAGGGGGACGTAAAGCCGCAAAGAAAGCCTTAGTCAAAGTTCATCCAGCCAATTACGCAAAAACACGTAATTTTCTCACAGGTGCAGTCACTAAACTTTCGCCTTATATTCGTTATGGAGTTTTAAGCTTGCGAGAAGTGCGTGATCATGTACTAGAACGGGTGGAAAATCCTAATGATGCCACAAAATTAATTAATGAATTAGCTTGGCGAGATTATTGGCAAAGATTGTATATTAAATTAGGAACGGGAATTTGGCAAAATCAAGAAGACTATAAAACAGGTTATACAGTTCAAGAATACGCGCAAGAATTACCCCAAGATATCAAAGAAGGAACAACTGGTAGAGTTTGTATTGATCAATTTAGCCAAGAATTACGAGCAACCGGTTATTTACATAATCATGTACGGATGTGGTTAGCCGCTTATATTATCCACTGGCGACGCATTCAATGGCAAGCCGGCGCGAAATGGTTTTTACAACATTTATTAGATGGTGATCCTGCTAGTAATAATATGTCTTGGCAATGGGTAGCGAGTACCTTTAGTCATAAACCTTATTTTTTCAATCGAGAAAATTTAGAAAAATACACTCAAGGGGTTTACTGTCGTCAATGTCCCCTCTATGGAAATTGTGATTTTGAGGGCAGTTATGAAGAATTAGAAGCAAGGCTTTTCCCTAAAGGTGAATTTACTAAAAAGCCTAATAGTCAAACTTGGCAGAAGGGAAAAAGCAGAAAGTAAAAATTAAAATTAGAAGGGAATATTTAACCATGAAAAAATCAATTGTTTGGGTACATGGTGATTGTTTAAGTCCAAATAATCCTGCTCTTTTAGAATATCCCAACTCTCCAGCGATTTGGGTATGGGATGATGCTTTAATTGAGGAATGGCAACTGGGACTAAAACGCCTAACTTTTATTTATGAATGTTTATTAGAGTTACCTGTAGAAATTCGTCGGGGAGATGTCGCGCAAGAAATTATCACTTTTGCCAAAGAACATCAAGCTAATTTAGTTGTAACTGTTGATAGTCCTAGTCCCAGATTTGAGGAAATTTGTGATCAAATTGAAAAATCTTTAAAATTGGAAGTTTTGGAGGTAGAACCATTTTTAGACTATGACGGCTATATAGATTTAAAACGCTTTTCCCGTTATTGGAAAATAGCAGAACAGCATATTTTTGAGTAGATATAAAGCGAGAATAATTGATTTAATGTATTCAAAAAATCAGAAAAGTTATTTTTGGTAATTTTCCAATTTTTTTAAAATTTCGATTGCGTAATTAGCAGATTCAACTGCATTTTTAGCTTTGGTTAAAAGATTGAATCGTACATAGTCATCATAATCAACTTGATTTCTGGTTCTACGCATATTATCCAGTATGACACCTATATCTCTATAATCTTTTCCTCCTCTTTCACGAAATTTATTCATAACATAACCATGAATTTTAACATCATACTCTTGACTTTTTTGAACTTCTAGATCCTGTTCAACATCTCGTAAATAGTTTCTAGCCAAGCAAAACACTGAATAGTAAGCTCGACTGATCAAACAACGTAATTTAGCTTCAATGATTTCTTTATCTACTGGAGTGCACGCAGGATCATTCACCTGGCTTAGAGAAGTATTTACTTCATCTAATAGAGTCTGTGCAAGTTTTAGGTAGTTTGACCAGTCGAATTTCATTCAAATTCCAAATCAATACAAAGATTTAAACCTACTCCACCAGAAGCATCTAGCCACCAATTTTGATTAAAATTGCGGAGTTTTTTTGATGCTTCATTGTCAGAACAATTAGACCAAATATAAATTACCAATTTTTTCCAATCAGGATCTTCATAATCTGTAACTACTTCCAAAGTCAACTTTTCATTAGGAAAATAGTTTCTAATTTGTGGATGTGCTTCTGATACAAGGTCAATTAAGCCTGGGTGTTGATTGATAAAATCATATATTTCTTTCTCATGTTCTGCCTGGAAAGTGTAAAGTTTTGCAATTCGTCTTAGATTATAAGAAATCAGGCGATTTACTGAGTTTTTAGGTGTAAGTTTCGGCCACAAATCTTCTTTTTGTGTTAAGTTAGTTGAATAACTTTTTTGAATTTTAGAAGATTCAGCTTCAGCAATAAAAGTATAAAGTTCTGTGTTTTTGATTTCCTTGATCAGCAATTTGCTAGGAAATTCACTCTTTGGCTTCTTCTGGGCTTTTTCTTCTGTATGTGAAAACATAATTTATTTCCTCCCATGTAAATCATTAATCAGATCCAGTGATAGAATCTAAATATATAATATCGGCTTGATTGATAATTTTTTTAATAGTATTTATTTCGTCTTCTGCCTCCTCTAATTTTTTCCGTAAGTTTTGAATATCATTAGTATCCAATGCTATGTACAATTCTTGTGTTCCATTTATGTCTTGATACTCAATCTTTAACGTGTGTAAAATTAATGCTCCTGTCAAGGTTTTTTCATGTTTTTTAGAAATTACAGGTCTAATATCATTAATAATGCGTGCATCCAGATATATACGCTCATAATCACGTACTAATGTTACAGCCTTGCTGGAAAGTTTGAAGGGTGAATTAATGGCTAGTAATGCTGTCAATCTAGTCTCAAGTAAACTGAGTTGCTCATCTGAACAATCTGAAGTTATTTCATCAGATAGTATTGCATTGACCAAATCTTGAGTTATTTGCGTTACTGTCTTATTTGTTGTTTCAAAAAATGAAAACACTGAGATTAAGGTTTTTAATAAATGCTCAAGTTCCTGCTCATTTACATCTTTTAAGTAACTTTTCAATTTAACAAGTAAAATATCTGGCTTAAATTCTGCTTTAGCATTTCTAACAAAATCAATTAGCCCATCAAAGTTATTTTGAGTGAGCTTACTTAATTCAATTAATCCTGGTTTTACTTGATCAGGTATTCTTACTTTTGCCATGCTTAATCACTAAAGTTTTTGTTACGGTAATATGATAAATTAGAACATTATTATTTTTCTATAATTTTTATCATTTTTAATTGAAAACTTTATGTTAATATTATAAATCATTTTGTGTAGAGTTATTATAATTCATTATGATAGTTTCTTATACAAAATAACTGCTGCAAATATCAACTTAATAGCCACATACAAGTAAATGCTAAAACTCTAAATATAATAAAATTCGTATTATTATATTATAGTTTAGTTAAGTTAACTGAAGCGAAAATCTACATATTATACCGCATTAATTTTGATTATACTAATATTAGTGGCAAATGTGGACAGAAGATTGCAAAATAAAGGCAATTAGTCATGGTTATTACTGAAAAATGCCGACTATACTTACTGATGTACAAAATTTACTCACAGACCTGATTGCCCGTTATTCTTCTCGCGTGGATTATTTAATGATTCGCTTGGAGGAGGCTGAGGGGACTGATATCTTGTTGCGTGGGGATAAGGTAGAAACTCTCAGTGAGGGGATTTCGATTGGTGGACATATTCGGGCCTGTTATAAGGGTGGCTGGGGGTTGAGTAGTTTTAACCAGCTGACAACGATTAAAGAACGGATTGAAGAGGCGATCGCCGCAGCTCGTTTGGTGGGTGATGAGGAAACCTTACTCGCACCTATTTCCGCAGTCCAGGCGGTTTGTCAGCTACCATTAACAGGTATAGACCCTCGTAACATTCCTTTACAACAAAAGAAAGAATTGTGCGATCGCTACACCAACTTACTCAAAAGTGTAGATCATCGCATCACTACTACCTCGGTTCGCTACGGTGACAGTACCCAAAAGGTAATTATAGCCACCTCAGAAGGAACTTTAATCGAACAATCTTGGGTAGACATGGAAATGCGTTTCGCAGCTACCGCTAGAAATGGTGAAACCGTCCAAACCGGTCGAGAAACCATCGGTTCACGCAAAGCCTACGAAGATTTAACATCTTTAGACGAACAGGTGCAAAGTGCAGCTCAACGTGCTGTTGCAGCCTTATCTCTCCCATCAGTCAAAGGCAATACTTACACTGTAGTAATTGACCCCATTCTTAGCGGTTTATTTGTCCATGAAGCCTTCGGCCACCTTTCCGAAGCTGATATGGCCTATGAAAACCCCGATTTACTGGAAGTGATGACCCTTGGCCGTCGCTTTGGTTCTCCAGAATTACAGATTTTTGATGGTGCAGCCCCACAAGGTCATCGTGGTAGCTATTTTTACGATGACGAAGGTACACCAGCCACCACCACTCAATTAATTAAAGATGGGGTGTTAGTTGGACGGTTACATTCTCGTGAAACCGCAGGCAAATTAGATGAAACTCCCACAGGTAATGCGCGGTGTCTTAACTATCAGTATAGTCCCATAGTTCGCATGACAAATACCTGGATTGAACGCGGTAAAACACCAGTAGCAGACTTATTTAGCGGGATTAAAGAAGGTGTTTATGCTCGTAACTGGTTAGGAGGAATGACTAACGGAGAAATGTTTACTTTTAGCGCTGGGGAAGCATGGATGATTAGAAATGGTCAAATTGCCGAACCTGTAAAAGATGTCACTTTGTCTGGTAATGTTTTTCAAACTCTAGCTGATATTGAAGCTATTGGTGATGATTTTTATTGGGATGAATCTGGAGGATGCGGTAAAGGTGGCCAAAATGGTTTACCTGTGGGCTGTGGTGGCCCTAGTTTACGGATTAAAGATGTAATTGTTGGGGGTGAAACTTAACCTTCACTCAATTTTAGATTTTGGATTTTGGATTGTTGCAAAAATTCAGGATTCAGAACAGATTTGAAATTTGATTAAAAATATCAATCATTCTGTATCCCGCATCTTTATAGATTTTTCAATCCAGAATTTAAAATCTAAAATTATTTATGTTTACATTGATGTAGCAAAGCAATCCACATATCTGAAGGATCTGCATAATAATTAATTTCTTCAACTTGGTAATAATCTGATTCACAACCTTTTTGTAACATAATATAATCATTAGGTTTGATACCTTTACCAAAGCCAGTCATACAAGCCTTTAACGATTCTGGCAGTGATTCCAAGATATAATCACTACCATCCACTGACTGACTGTAGTCATGTATTTTTGGCTGTGGTTTTGATTTGTTACCAGAAAAAGAAATAGTTGACAACCAATCTAAGAAATTTAACGCTAAATTATTGCTGGTTCTGCTAAAAGACATAACTTAGTTCCCCCCTAAATTATCTTATTTAAATATTACCAACTGCATCTATCAGTAGTAGAGTTGAGTAGTTGGTGAAAAACACAAAAATCAAGATGCAGATTTCAAAAATCATATTAACTTCGAGCTTCTGAATCATCTTGATGGTATTGCACACCTAAAAATTTAACCCTCTGTAGAGATGTTATATACAACTTCTCTAAAATTTTAATTAGTAGATTGATGAATTACTACCAGTCTATATACCAATTGAGGGTTGATTGTTTTAGTATGCTAACTTGTTTACACCCTTATTAATGAAGTTTAAGCTGGAAAGGAAGAGCGAAAGGGTTTACCCTTTACCTTATCTATAAATCAATTTCTGAGTTGTAGATGCTAAACTAATCTGTATTACTTAAGACACTAAACCTTAATTAATTTAGTTTAGATTATTACTATAAACCCATAATCCACAATATGCCGTAACTTTTTTGAGTCTTCATAATTATTTGTTATTTTCTCAATATTTCTCATTACCTGAAATTATTACCGTAAAATTACTTTGTTATTATTCACGAATAAAAACCAAATTTCAGTAATTTTATGATTGAAATAAAAATAAAAGTGTGAGTTCTAATGTATATATTTTGTAATTAATTCTCGCATATTCCACGCAAGTTTTTTGGAGTAGTTAATACCGTTTTATTTTCAGGTTGGTACAGAATAGACTGGTAAAGAACCAAAAGAGAAATTTCTTCATACAGCAGGGAACAGGGAACACTTCGACTGCGCGAGCGTGCGGTGCAGGGTTGAAAGTCCCTTTGTATAAGGGTTTGTTCCAAAAATTTGTACCTCATTTACCTGAAACGCGCTGTATTTTTCATTCAGTCAAATGGTAAAAACACTGGTAAAAGGTGACTATTATTCATTTATGTTTTTATTCAGCGTTTACTAAAATTAGTTAAAAGATTGTAGCAAATTAAGGAAAAACTTTTTTAAAACTTATTTGTAATTATCCTATTTGATTTGATTCAGTGCGACATCTATCTGTTGATAGAGAAAATCTAAAGTTAAGGAGTTATCTAATACCACATCAGCACGATTAATTTTTTCTGCTAGAGGTATTTGGCTGTTAATTCTCGCTTGTGCTTGGTCATAACTTAAGTTGTTACGCTGTATTAGTCTTGTGATTTGTTGCTGTAGTGTGCAAGATACCACCCAAATTTCTGATGCTAAATGATCCATTTTGGCTTCAAATAAGAGGGGTATAACTAAAATTAGAACTGGTGCGGATGATTGGGTTATGACTTGGTGAAAGCGATCGCCCACATAAGGATGTATCAAACTTTCTAGCCAATTTTTCTCTTCTGGCTGATTAAAGATAATTTCTCCCAATTTACCCCGATGTAAATTACCATCTGCTAGTAAGACTTGTTTACCGTAACGTTGAGCGATCGCTTCTAAAATTGGTGAACCCACAGCCACCGCATCTCTAGCATAAATATCCGCATCTAAAATGGGTAAGTTATGATTATTAGCTAAATATTCAGCCACAGTGCTTTTACCTGTAGCAATACCACCAGTTAAACCAATTAAGCGTTTAGTCATAAGTTAGGAGGCAGGAGGCAGGAGGCAGGGGGCAGGAGGAATAAATAATTACTTCCGCACACTCCAGTTAATCAGGGCTTGGGTTAAACCTGGGAGGGTGTATTCTTGGGCTTCGATATCAACACGACCGAACAGCTTTTGACAGGTTTTTGAGGTTTGGGGACCGATGGAAGCGATACACACACCCGCTAGGTACTGTTCCGGGGGTTGAGGCAGAATTTTAGAGGTTAATTGATAGAAAAATTGTACAGTTTTAGAACTGGCAAAGGTAATTACATCTATATTGCGACTTTGTAAAGCTACCTCTGCATTGGGGGGGATACTTTGGGGACAAGCTGATTCATACGCGGGAACTTCTACCACTTCCGCACCTTTGGCAGTTAACTCTTTAACTAAAATTTCTCTTCCACCGCTTTCCACTCTGGGAAATAATAGCTTTTTTCCGGCTAACTGTTCGGGAAAATTGGCTGCTAAAGAGTCAGCGACAAAATTAGGAGGGATGAAATCAGCCTGAATAGATTGTTTTTGGAGACATTGGGCGGTTTTTTCCCCGACAACGGCGATTTTTACCCCAGATAAAGCAGTTTGATTTTTACCCAAGGTATGCAGTCGAGAGAAAAAGAAGTCCACACCATTGGTAGAAGTGAGAATTAACCAATCAAAATTGGATAAATTAGTTATTGCTTGATCTAACGCTTCCCAACTGGAAGGGGGGGCAATTTCCAAAGCCGGCATTTCAATTACTGTAGCACCAAAAGAGGTGAGGCGATCGCTAAATTCGCTCGATTGTCCGGCTGACCGTGTGACTAAGATAGTTTTACCCGTTAGTGATTGTTGAATGTTCACGATTTGATTTAGAAGGCAGGAGGGAAGAGGCAGGGGTGCAGGGGGCAGGGGGGAAAGAAGAATTAATTCCCCTGTTAAGAGTTCCCTGTCCTTATTGCTCTAAAATCAATTTTCTCATTTTCTGGCTCAAAGGAACTCCCGTAAATCCACAACTTCACCAACTACAATCACAGCAGGAGACAGAGACACACCCGCAGTTTTCGCCAAAATATCGCTTAAATTTCCTGTCCAGACTTGTTGACTGGGTGTTCCAGCCCACCGGATAATCGCAATTGGGGTAATGAGCGATCGCCCATAACGTAACAATTTATTAACTATTTCGGCTAAATTGCGCCCACCCATTAAAATCACTAATGTTTCTATTCCTGACAAAGTTTCCCAATCCAAAGCATCAATTTCATGGGCTGTCAAAACCGCAAAACAGCGACTTAAAACCGGATCTGTCAGAGGGATTTTGGCTAATAAAGGTGCGGCTAAAGCTGAAGAAATTCCCGGTACAATTTCAAAATCACAACCCGCTATTTTTAACGCTTCAATTTCTGCTATACAACGTCCAAAAATAAACGGATCACCGGATTTTAATCTAATAACTTGTTTTCCCTCTTGGCAATATTTAACTAATAATTGATTAATTTCCGTTTGGGGAGTGCTAGGTTTACCCCCACGTTTACCCACATCTAATTTTAAACATTCAGCAGGTACACAATTTAACAATTCGCTATCTACTAAAGCATCATATACTAAAACTTCCGCTACAGCTAACAGCCGATAAGCTTTCACTGTCAAATATGCCACATCTCCCGGCCCAGCACCCACAAGATAGACTTTTCCTTGTTCAACCATTTTAAGTAATTAGGCAGAATTAATTACACAACTTCTTTTCCTGTTCCCTGTTCCCTGTTCCCTGTTCCCTAAGTCCGCGTAGGAAATTAATTTTGCACAACTGCTTACCTTTAATAAATGTTGTAGAGATATCATATCAAGACATCCCTACTGTTTAAGTTTGGATTAATTTACACTACGATTAATTTGCTGCATGATTTGATTGATTTTAGTTAACATTTGCTGATTACCTTCATCTGTAAAAATGCGTTTTGCTTGATTTAAGTTACGAATTGCCTCTTGATTCTGTTTAGTTTTGATTAAAGTGATAGCTAAATTATAATAAGCATAGCCATATTGAGGATCAAGGCTAATGGCTTTTTTATAAAGTGCGATCGCTTCTTGGGGTTTTCCTTGATCATCTACAGCATTACCTAAACCTGTGTAAGCCTTGGAATTATTTGGTTGCAACTTAATTACTGTTTGATATTGTGTAACTGCTTCTGCTAGTTTACCCTGATCATAGTAAACATTACCTAAATTATAATAAGCATCGGCATAATTGGCATTCAGGCTAATAGCTTTTTGATAATTAGTAATCGCTTCTTCAGCTTTGCCTATTTCATAAAAAACATTAGCTAATCCAAAATATGTTGGTGCATAATTCGGTTCTAAGCGAATTGTTTCTTGATATTCAGCAATTGCTTCTGATGTTTTATTCTGTGTAGATAAAGCATTAGCTAAAAAATAATGAGCTTGGGGACTTTGAGGACTAATGCTAATAGCTTTGCGATATTGATCAATCGCTGCTTCAGTTTTTCCTTGCTCATAAAGCACATTACCTAAACCGACATAACCAGAAGGATTTTTTGGTTCTAAACGAATACTTTCTTCGTAATTACGGGTTGCTTCTGCTAGTTTATCTTGGTAATAATAAACATTACCTAAAAGAAAATACGCTCTAGCATATTTTGGTTCTAACTTAATAGCCTGTTGATAATTATTAATAGCTTCTGGAAATTTATCAAGCCTGACATAAGTTAAACCTAAATTCAAAAAAGCTTCTGGATCTTGAGGATTTAAACTAATAGCTTTTTGATAACTAGCTATTGCTTCCTGTGGTTTTCCTTGATCATCAAGGACATTTCCTAAACCGACATAAGCTGGTGCATAATTTGGTTCTAAAGCTATTGCTTCTCGAAAAGCCGCTTCTGCTGCTGTTAAATTTCCTTCAAAATAAAGATTTTTGCCTTTTTCAAAACTAGAAATTGCTCTTTGATTTTGGGGTGCCTGTGCTTGATATAATCTTACAGGGGATACGCTAGAATCAGAGTCTTTACCTAAAGCTGTAGTAACGGGAGTTAAACTTAAGCTGATAATAGCTACAGCTAACAAATTCTTGGCTTTTAGCATCTTTCCTAATTTACCCGGCTAAGTTTTATGTTCTTACATTATCTTCAGTTCATTTATTATCAATTTCGCATTTCCATCTTCACACAACTAGAAATTTTAATATTTTGCAATAATTTTAAATACAATTATCACAACTTTTGTAGAAGCTATAGAACCTATTAAATTTGATTGATTCGTTGTTCCGTGAGTGAAGTCGAACGGGAGCGAAGTGTAGATAAATCTTCAGCAGGGAACAGGGAAATAATGGGTCTAATTTATTCTACTTGATTACCTATCATCAGTTTTTTGAATTACGATTTATTCGCTCTAGAATTCATTTTTGCTAATAAATCATCAATTCTTTTAGCTGTTTCTGGTTGACGTTGTTTTTGCAATAAATCTTTGGCTATCGCTAAATTCTCTTTTGCTGCTGCTGTTTGTTCTTCTTGCATTAAAACATTAGCTAACCGTAAATAACCTTGAGGATTTTTTGGACTGCGTTTAATTACTTCCTCAAATAATTCTTTTGCAGATGGGACTTGATTTTGTTTAAATAAAGTTTCACCCAACATCAACCGCACCACATCATTAGTAGAATTGATAGCAATAACTTGACGGAAAATTGTCTCTGCTTCTGGATAATCTCCCGCTTGATACAAACCCATTCCTTGTTGAAATAAGTTGGAAGTCGTCAAAGTTTTGACACCAAAGTAAATCAAGAAAATCAAACCAACGAGAACAACAATAGCAGCAAAAATATCAGTAATTGACAAATTTTCTAACATTATTTTCATCCAATAACTAAGCTAAAATTGCAGCAATCGGAAAAACCAGATATTCAATAAAAAACAGTTTCCAGATAAACTGATAATACCGTGCGATCGCTATTTTATTGTTTATGTCCACTCCCGCACCATACCACCACATAAAAATCAATGTAATAACATGGGTAACAACAACAAATAAAGTGTTAACTTTGGCTATTCCCAAGACACTAACCAAAATCATCCCACCATAGCAAATCGTTAATACCCACATCGCTAGATTAAATACCGCTTGTTGTCCCATTTGAATAGTGAAAGTAGTAATATTGTACAAGCGATCGCCTTCCATATCTGGGATATCTTTAAAAATCGCAATCGCAAAACTAAATACTAAAATAAATATCGTCAAAGCCCAAACTGCACCGGGAATGGCTTGGACTCTTTGCCATAAAAAACTATAATGAAAAAACAACCCTAAATTAACAATTGTTCCCCGCACCGAAAAAATACATAAAGCCGCCCAAAAAGGAAACTGTTTTAAGCGAATTGGTGGAGATGAATAAGCCGTACCAATTGCTAAACTTAAACCTACCATTCCTAAAAGAAAAGGACTACCCAACCAAGCGAAAATAACCGCCAAAACCCCAGTGATAATTACGATTAATCGGCCTTGTCCTGGTGTAAATTCCCCAGCAGCTATGGGTAAATGTGGTTTATTAATCTTGTCAATTTCAATATCTTCTATTTGGTTCAAACCGACAATATAAATATTCCCACAAATACAGGCTAACCAAGTCAGGAAAATTTGCCACAAATGCAAAGTAGTAAATTGAGTAGCAGTGGCAGCTAAAGTTAATAAATATAAACCCAAAACACTTAAACTTGTGCCAATAATTGTATGAGGTCGGGAAAATTTCCAAAAGGAATGAAACCAGCTATTAAAGAAAAAAGGAGAATTGGAGCGATAAAATTGATTCATTCTCTATCCTTTAAATTACAATTTTTAAACTTTAAAATTTTGAACTCTAAATTACAACACGTTCTTAAACTGACAACTCCTAAAAATATAGAACTCTTAACAGTCATTAGTCATTAGTCATTAGTCATTAGGAATTACTTCTTCTTTCCCTCCTGCCTCCTGCCTCCTGCCCCCTGCCTCCTGCCTCCTGCCCCCTGCCCCCCTGCCTCTTCTCCCCTGCCTCCTATTTTGTACCGCACAATAAACCAAAACGAATTAAACCCCGTTCATAGCCTTGACGCATTAAACCTAAAAATAATGCCCCTTGAATTGTACTCCAATTAGCACGCATTAAGCCGAAAATCGCTTGAGGAGTAAACGCCGAACTAATGACCTTATGCCAAAAAGGAGCAACAGCGCTAGACCAATCAGCCACACGGATATGATTTAATGGTAGCTGACGAGCGATCGCCTCATAATCAGGCAAAGAAATTACATGAGGCAAGCAGTAAACCCGATAAATCGCTTTTAGATGCCTTTGTTCGTCCCGTGTGAGTTGTATTTCATCCGTTGGACGATGACACCAAGTTGCTAAAATGAAAATCCCACCAGGTTTTAACACCCGGTAACACTCCTGTAAAAACTTAGTTTTATCTGGCATATGTTCACCACTTTCTAACGACCACACCACATCAAAGCTATGATCACTAAAAGGCATTTCTAACGCATTAGCCACTAAAAACTGAGTCCTGGTATGCAAATTAGCCTCTAAAGCCCTTTCTCCTGCCCTATGGGCTTGTATAGGACTTAAAGTAATTCCCGTAACTTGAGCATTAAACTTATTAGACAAGTATAAAGAACTACCTCCAATCCCGCAACCCACATCTAAAATATTTGCAGCCGTTTTGACATCTGCCCAGTTTAACAATTCTTCAATTAAATCAATTTGTGCCTGACGACGCTCTTTTTGCTGCTTACCATCTAGACCATAATAACCATGATGCATATGTTCCCCCCAAATTTCCTCCCATAGACCAGAGGATGCATCGTAAAACTGTTGGATTTTCTGGTAAAGTAATGTACTCATAACTAAGATTTGTGATAAAGGTGAGGAAAATAAAAATATTACTGACAGGTTATCATGTCTGTTTTTAATTAAATTAAGATAATTTTACTTCGTAAAGATGTAAACTCTAGTTTACCAGCCCAAAAAGTTTGTTAGCTTGACTGTAAGCCACTGTCTAACCATAAAGTTACACACACTCAGCAGGTAAAAAACTTATTATAAGTGGGTTACTCATTTTAAACTTTGAAATCTGAGTTTTTATGACTGTTTCTCGGACAATTTGTTTGGGATTTTTGGCTGTAATTACAGTAGGTGCTATTCTGCTAATGATGCCATTTTCAGTTAGTAGTGGTAATTGGAATGATCCAATTGTGGCTTTTTTTACGTCAACCTCTGCTGTATGTGTAACGGGTTTAGCCGTAGTTGATACTGGCACTTATTTTTCTTTTTGGGGGCAGTTTTTTATAGCCCTTCTAGCACAAATTGGCGGTTTGGGTTATATGACCACCACCACTTTTTTAATTTTGTTAATTGGCAAAAAATTTGATTTAGGGCAAAAAGTAGCTATTCAGCAAGCTTTAGACCGACCGGGAATGAGTGGCAGTTCACAAATCATCCGTTCAATCATTGCCACAACATTATTTTTTGAAATAACCGGTATATTCCTATTACTGATAGCTTTTGTCCCTGACCACGGCTGGTCTAAAGGTTTGTGGTTAGCAATTTTTCATAGCGTTAGTGCTTGGAATAATGCCGGATTTGGTTTATTCGCAGATAACTTAGTAGGCTATCAATCATCTCCTCTAGTGGTCTTGACAATTACAGGTTTAATTATTTTTGGCGGTATTGGTTATCAGGTAATTTTAGAAATGTATATCTGGTTGCGCGATCGCCTGCGTAAAAAAACCATCTTTACCACCTTTTCCTTAGATTTCAAAGTTGCCACCAGCACAACAATCCTCCTCTTAGTTGTGGGAACAGTTGCCCTATTTGCCATTGAAAGAAGAAACCCTAACACCTTTGGCTCATTAGACTTTACCTCTCAATTATTAGCAGCTTGGTTTCAATCAGTCACTCCTAGAACTGCGGGATTTAATACCATTGATATAGGTAAAATGACTAACGCCGGTTTGTTTATCATCATTGCTTTGATGTTTATTGGTGCAAGTCCAGGTGGTACAGGTGGAGGGATTAAAACTACTACCATTAGAGTCTTAACCAGTTGCACAAAATCCATCTTACAAGGCAAAGAAGAAGTGTTGTTATATGAGCGTAAAATTAGCATTCCTTTAATTTTAAAAGCTGTAGGTGTGTTAATCGGTTCAGTAGGAACTGTAATTGCTGCGACTATATTAATTAGCATCACAGACCCAGAATTACAGTTTATTCAAATTTTCTTTGAAGTGGTATCAGCATTTGCTACTGTAGGATTATCTACAGGTATAACAGCCAGTGTTACACCTTTAGCAAAAATAGTTTTAATTATCACCATGTATATCGGCAGAGTCGGTATTTTACTATTAATGTCTGCCATACTTGGCGACCCTCGTCCTACTAGAATTCATTATCCTGAAGAAAACTTACTAGTAGGATAAAGCAGAGGGAAATAGGGGAGAGGAGGAAGATGAAGAAGATGAGGAAGAAAGAGTAAATAAGAACTAATTAATATGTTTTTCCTCCCTTACCTCCCTCACCTCCTATTTCCTGTTCCCTGTTCTCTATTACTTATTACCTATTACCTATTACCTATTGCCTATTACCTATTGCCTGTTCCCTATTGCCTGTTCCCTGTTCCCTGTTCCCTGTTCCCTAATAACTAATAACTAATAACTAAATTATGAATCTTTCTTCACTTAAGTTTTTTCGCAGTTTACGTAAAGATAACCATCAATTTGCCGTGATTGGTTTAGGCCGTTTTGGTCGTTCTGTTTGTTCAACTTTAAACAACTTAGGTTATCAAGTTCTAGCTACAGATGTAGATCCTAAACGAGTATCTGATGCTTTAACAGAAGAAATAGTTGATCATGCTTTACAACTAGATTCAACTGAACCTGCGGCATTAAAAGAAGCAGGAATTTTTGAATTTGATACTGTCATCGTAGCTATTGGTAACTTTATTCAGGAAAGTATTATTACTACCCTGAATGTTAAAGAGGGTGGTGTTCCTCATGTTGTTGCCAAAGCTTCTACTGAAGTTCATGGTAAATTATTAAAACGAGTAGGGGCTGATCATGTTGTTTTTCCTGAACATGAAGCCGGTTGTGCTTTAGCCCGGACTTTAACAAAACCAACCATTTTAGAACGGTTTGACCTTGACCCTGATAACAGTATTGTTGAAGTAATAGTTCCTGATGAATTTCACAATAAAACTATTAGCGAGTTACAATTGCGTAGACGCTATGGGGTGAGTTTATTAGCAGTAAGTCAAGATGGTAAATTTTTAATTAATCCTGAACCTAATCAGCGTTTAGAAAAGGGTTCTGCAATGGTGGTAATTGGTTGTAATAAAGATATTAATCGTTTGCCAATTTAATCAAATTTTGGGCATGGGGCATATAAAACTATTTTTTGATTGACTAGTCTTTTACCTTTACCTCTGCCCTACTGGCTTTTATCTTGGTGGCTAGGATTTTAGATTTTCATTTCTATTTTATTTCCTCATTTCTATAAAAGAAAGATATACTATAGGAATCCGGTTTGATTTGTGAAAAATAAGAGTATGTGTAGGAGGGGCATTTCTGAGGATCATTCGCTTTTATTCAAAATTTCGCCAAGAAATGCCCACATAAGTGTGTTTCAAAAATCAAATAGTAATCCTATATTATTTCTCGCTATAACTCTAGAACTAGGGTCTTTATTTATGAAATATTATCTTAGTTTAGGCTACATTTTACTAGTTTTAACTCAAACTAGCAGTTATCAGCATCAGGCTATTGCTTCCACACCAAAACAAATCTTAGCCTCTACTAAAAGTTCCCAATCTCATCGCGTATTTCAGCCAATTTTACCTAAATTAAAACAAAAAACAAAAATTAAAATTTTACTACCGCAGTTTATTCCCAATGATGATGGTGTAAATCCGATTTACGCGATTATTGAGAATTCAACACCAAATCAGTACGCAATTATTCTCGGTTATACTCCTAATTGTAATGGTGGTACAGCCTGCCGATTAGGGGCAATTTCTGGGGAAGCTGTTACTGCTAAAACTCCGCGTTTAACTGGGAAAAAAGTATCTTTAGCTAAAGGAATTACTGGCTATTTTTTAGAGTCTCGCTGTGGTGCTAATTGCTCGGATGCCACATTAACATGGCGACAACAAAATGTGCAATATACCTTTGGCATCAAAGCAGGCCGTAGCACTTCACTAATTAAAATGGCTAATTCTGCAATTCATCTTTAAAAAATTGCAGTTTATTTAGTAGATGGCACCCTGAATCAACTTAAAAACGTCTTCTCATCCTTTGCCCTAGTAGTTTTACCTCTCTTGCCTACAAGGGCAACTGCACCCAAAAAACTAACTGATATCGCCCTTTTACCCTATCCAATAGCAATAACCTCTAGACGTACTCACAGCTATTGCGGAATCTTCAAATCTAAATTACAGCCGTTTCATGGTGACAATCGAAAATCACCTCAAAAGTACCATCAGGAATTAATTGACGTAAGTGCTGAATATAACCATCTGCATCGGAACGAGTACGAAATCTAGCAACAATTACTTTTTCTGAATTGGCGACAGTCCGAGCGATCGCCCAACCATTTAAGCGATTTCTATAAGATTTGACTGGATTTTCTGAGTTGGTACTTTTGTAGTCAGTGTTTTGTGGCATGATTAACTTATCCGTATGTACTTAAGTGAGAGCGTTGGCGATTCTCTTTGAGTAATTCGCTAACGCCTTTAATTGATGATGCCACCTTGTTATTACAAAATTTTTGTATTGTCAATACTTAGTACCACAACTTTTTTCTATTCAGCAGCAAGACTTAGCTTCTCACTAGGAAATGATACTAAAATTTAGTTGATCTTCATCAAAACTTTATGTATTTACTAAAGTTTAAAAATTAGGCAAATAAACTACCATTAAATGAGTAAAAAGTAGTATTTATTACTGTTCTGCCAATCTGGCAATATTAATTATTCAGTTCTTTTCAAACCTAATCTGGAAAATTCGCCAAATTTGCCAAATTGCTAACTTTCAATTTCTATCTCTAATAGTAATAAATAATTTTTGATAGGGAAAATAGTTTTTATACTTTCAGCAAAACTTGACAAGATGAGGAGTTGATCAGGTTTCAGTAGTGCAAGAATGATAAGATACATATACAGCATATTTCAGGTAAATGAGGTACAAATTTTTGGAACAAACCCTTATGCCAAGAGACGTTCAACCCCGCACCGCACTGAGCACAGTTGAAGTGTTAAGAGTTCCCTGCTGTAAGCGCAGTGTCCCTACAAATATAATGTGTTTTAAAGCCGCTATAATTCATTGCTTGATTTTTCCCGATGACGTAAAAATCCCAGTATTAAATGTAAAATACCTAAAAAAGCAACTCTCTTAGTCAAGTGAGTTTATTTTCTGTCTGCCGTAGTTTATTTAGGAACATAATCAAAAAATATGCGAATAATGACATCAATTTTAAAAAAAGTAGCAACCCAAATGGGTGCAGTTGTGATCATGGAACCCGAATATGAATTAGTGGGACACATCACTTTTAAAAATGGGAAAAAATCAGTTTTTAGTAACACTAGACTAAATATCAATGGTTTTGGTTCTGCACATTTAGCCAGCGATAAAGGTTATTGCAACTACTTTTTAAAACAATTGGGTTATCAAGTTACAGAAGGTAAAACATTTTTTAATGATAAAATGTGTGCTAAAATTCCTAACCCTAGAAATATACATGACGGGTGGAATTACGCTCAAGAATTAGGATTTCCCGTAATTGTTAAACCCTTAAATTTAAGTTTGGGAGTTTTAGTAGCTAAAGTTTATGATAAATCAGAATACTATCAAGTAGCTGAGAAAATTTTGCAAACTCAATCTGGCTTAATCGTCGAAAGATTTTATAGCGGTAATGATTTTAGAATTTTAGCTTTTGATCATGAGGTGATTGCAGCTTATCAAAGGATTCCTTTATCTGTAACTGGAGATAATAAATCAACTATTTTACAACTCTTACAACAGAAACGTGAGGAGTTAATTAAAACTGGAGAAAAAATACTGATTGATTTAGAAGATTTCCGCATTCATCAAAAATTACACAGACAAAACCTTGCCTTTGATAGTATACTACCTGAAAATAAGTCTGTTTATCTTCTAGATATTGCTAATTTATCTACTGGTGGTAGTTCCAGAGATTTTACTGATAGTATTCATCCAGATTTTCAGCAACTAGCAATTAATATTACTCAGGATTTAGGGTTAAGATTAGCAGGTGTAGATATAATTACTACAGACATTACTAAACCACCAGAAGATTATACAGTAATTGAGGTGAATAGTGCTCCTGGTTTAGCTCATTATGCTTCACTTGGTGAACATCAAACTCAGAAAGTGGAATATTTATATCGGAAAATTCTACAAGCATTAGAAAATGAACAAGGTAGTAGTTTAATGCTCACTTCTGCTAATGTTTAGCGTGAAAAATTAGGAGATGGGATAATTTTAGATTTTAGATTTTAGATTAATACAGCACGTTTCAGGTAAATGAGGTACAAACTGAAACTGAAAACTCAGACAGGAAAAGGTTTTCCCTCCTGCCTCCTGCCCTCTGCCTCCTGCTGTAAAATTCCCATCCCCTTTTTTACCTTTATCCCCCTTTTATTTATGATGATTAATTCACCAATTTTTATCTAAAAGTGATTCAAACTCTGCTTGCAAAGAGTTAATATCTGCTAATCTAGTCACCAGTAAATTATCTTTTCCAGCATCCTGTAATCTCGTTTTCCAATATTGAATGCTTTCTGCATTATTTAACCAAAAATTAATCACTGTATCTACGATCTGATCCATTTGCCAACCTCTTTTATTGGGTACTGGTTCTACAGTTTCTAAAAATGCATCTAAAGTACAAGTGTGGTTTGGTAAATATTCTACACATTTGTACTGCTGATGTTCCCAAGATTGTTGTTGATGGTTAAAGAATTGCAGAACTGAAGAAACTCCTACAATATCAAAAGTATACTTCATGCCCATCCTCCCTATAACTAAAACAATTAGTGATAAGCTTGATTTTGTGCTGATAATTTAGGCTGTAACGTGATTAAGTTTTCAGTCCGAAAAACAGTAGAGGTATAGTCTACTTTTTGGTTCTTTTCTGGGTGAAAAATTAGCACTTAAACGCTGAGAGTGCTAATATTTATTGGGTTGTTTATTCTCATTATTAACAACTTTTCGTTTTTAATTAAGAGGTACAGACTATTTTTAATAGTTTCTTAATAATTGGCATTAATCAGGGTAAAGGTGAGTTAGCCGCTTTAACAGCAGCTTGTTTGGGTTATAGCTTCGGTGGTGTATGGTGTTGTGGGGCAACAGATTCCACCTCTACAACTAAACTTGATTAAGGGGATAATTGCGATCGCCTTACTGTTTGCTACAATCCTGATAAGTGGTGATTTAGCGGTTAATCTAAGCCCATTACCTGTTTTTTTCTTGTTACTAAGCGGAGTTATCGGTATTGGTTGGGGTGATACTGTATATTTAGTAGCAATTAATCACTTAGAAGCGCGGAAAATGTTGCTCCAAAGTAACAGATCCAGACTCGGAAACCCTTGTTCAATTTGGCTTTCCTGATTTTTAATTTTTAATTTTCAATTGGTATTAATCATATTATAAAGCCCGTCATGAACGGGCGTAATTAGTTCTAAATTTGTATTTTCTGGTCAGGAAAATTACAGATTTAATCCTGATTAGCGCACCCTTAATACCTAAAAATTCTATTACCAAAAAATACACTCTCTTTGCTGTTCAGAAAGATGTTGAGTTAGGAAAAGCAAATCATCATAAGGCAGTGTAGATGTTCCATGTAATGCTTGTTTATGCCGACGTGAAGTGTAGTCAAAAAAGGCAGTAAATCTGTCAGCATTTATTGGTGGTTTTCCACGATGTAAAATACTATCCGTAGCAGCCAAAATCACTGTACCTGCTTTTCCCGGACATGACCGATAATTGCTAGGAGAGATAAATTTTTGCATTGTTTCATCATTGATGTAACCAGATGAATATCCCATAATTTGTACTAATCTCATAGTTAAGGGTTTGGGAATATATTGAAAAAGTCCTCCATTTTCATCCACATCATTTAAGTAAACAATGATTTTAAAAATCTTCCGGTCTTCTTGGTCAATATGCCATAGTCTTGAACCTTTTTCTAATTGATTACCTATATCTCTCCGAAAATGTGCGCCTTGATAGGCTACTGGTAAGCCAATGTAATTTTCAACTATGTTCAGTATGTTTTTTTCAACTCCCCAGAGAAAAATTTGAGGATTTTCCAGCATTTGTTTTGGGGTAGCATGGATCACAATTTCATTTTGATCATCTACACTTTTTCGCCGCAGTTTAGAGACTAGCTTCTGTGCTACTTTAAACATATCATAACTAGACTCCATTGCCAATTCTTGTAATGAAGTTATTACTGCTCCTTCTTGTTGGATTTTTTCAAAAAAACTCTGATGTCTGGCTGGTAAAACAGGTAAATTTTTGATATGTTCTGCTAATGCTTGTTCATGAATTCGAGTGGCGTAATCTCTTGTAAATGGATGTTGGTCAATTTTTCTTAAGATTTTTTTACGAATTCTAAGTAAAATATTACTCATCAAATTTGTCCTTGTAATACTCAGTCTTTGGCAAGATTACTTAGTGCAATTATTATCTGTAAACAAGAGGGAAGTTATCAAATTTATTTTCTATCAATTGACTCCCATAATTTAGCTTTATTGTCTACTTTTACTAAGGTAATCATTTTCGTTTATAACTTCAATTGATTTAGAGTTATAGCCGCATTCTTTAAGAGAACTTTATTTTTAGAAGACGACATCCGTCAGTAGTGAGAAATTTGTAAAAATTTTTGATAAAGATAATTGAGAAAAAAATAATGCTATACACTATTATTAGTTATGAAAATACTCAGAGTAAATATGGTGCGTTTGCTATTGTTGGGAGTTTTGCTACTGTCATTAACAGCTTGTACAGGTCTGGCACTACTACCAACCTATGATTTAGTACAAAAAGCGATCGCTCTACAAGTCGAACTTACCCAAAAGCAACTTAGTCAAAAAGTAGATTTAAATCTACAAAATTTTGACATTAAAAGTTTAGTCATTGCGGAAGAAAAACCCCTCACCATTGAAAACTTACCTGGTTATCACGTCCGGGGAACTTATGATTTAGTTGTTAAATTGCCAAACCGCACTTTAACCCAAGAGAAAAAACCCTTTGATTTTTATTTGCAAATTCAACAGCAGGGTAAAAGCTGGCGTTTAATAATTCCTGAACAAACTAACCAAGATACTCAACCAATATGGCGCAGTTATTTAATTCTTTAAGTTAATGTGCCACTATTTAAACTGTCATAGGGACGTTCAAAGTTCAAAGTTAAAAATTAACAATCTGCTTTTTCCTAGTGGTTGGGTAATTTCGCTGTTTGTGAATTTGTGAACGAGCATAAATTTTTATTGATTTACCCAACAAATACACAGTTTGACTTTGTGCTGACTAAAAAACTAGCACATAATTTTAGTATAACTTTGAACTCACGGCCAAGATTGGGGTAATACTTTACTTGGAGACAGGGGAAGATGTATCTTAATTTTTTTATCAGTTCTATTGTGGCAATTGTTGCCATAGTTTTAGTATCTTTTGGTTTACTGCAATGGTTACATATACCAACTGGTAGTTTTTTAGATTGGGTAATTGGGGGTGCAAGTTTTTGGTGGTTATTGGTAATTGTTACAGTTCCTTGGAATGTGCATTTTCAAGCTAAGGGAGTGTTAGCAGAAGCAACAGGATCTATTGAAAAAAATATTCCGGTTGATGAGAAAAAGATTGAATATGTTAAGCTTTTGGCCAAGCGATCGCTGATTATTGCCATTGCTTTACACATTTTTTCCGCTATTGGTCTATATCTCCTGGCTGCCACTGGAATTAGTGCTGTAGGCTATATTAGCTCTGGTGCAGCTTTGTTATTAACTTTTTTGCGTCCCGCTATTAGTGCTTATGAATATTTGTATGCACGACTAACCGCAATTAGTAAAGAATTTACCTATCCCCGTGAAGATGTAGTGGAATTGCGGGGACGGTTGATGGAACTAGAATCCAGACTCAAAGGTGTAGAAGATCAACTTGACCCACAACAACCTTATTCTTTAGCTGCTAATCATCAACGTTTAGGAGAAGAAACCAGACGAGAACTTGCGCGAATCGTCTCTACTATAGAAGAATTACGTGCAACTAATCAAAGCGACCATGAAAGGCTATCTAGAGAAGCCAGAAATGCGATCGCACAACTCTCCTCTGATAGTCAATTTCTCGATCACGTCCGGGAAATCATCCGCTTTTTCAAATCAGCGTAAAGGAGTAGAGGCAGGGTGCAGGGGGGAAAAATTGAAAAATAATGAATGGAAATCATGAATCCAAAATCTAAAATCCAAAATCCCCACTACACTCCGCACCCTACCCACTTATTACCGTTCCTGTTTCCACTTCACTAGAAGCGATGACAGGTTGTTGATAAAGTGGCACAGTAAAGGTGACAGTAGAACCTAAACCTTCACCTAAACTGTAAAAATGTACTTCACCACCCATAGCTTCTACTAATTTTTGGGAAATAGTCAGCCCTAAACCAGTTCCCCCATAGTGACGGGTACGAGAACCATCTACTTGAGAAAATAACTGGAAGAGTCGGTCTTGTTTATCTAAAGAAACACCGATTCCTGTATCAGCAACCCGCACTTTAACCATGCCTGGGTTTTGGTTTGCTTGTAATTTGCCTTTGCTTTTCTTCACTACTACATCAGCACTAACTGTTACCCCACCTTCATGAGTAAATTTAATCGCATTACCAATTAAATTCAACATCACTTGTAATAACCTTTGGTAGTTACCTGTAACGATGATTTCATCAGGAGTATTAGGCAAAATCATCTGAAAGCTGAGATTTCTCATCTCCGCTTGAGGACGTGTAAAGTTTTCTACATCACTAAATAACTCACATAGTTTGACTGGTACACAATCCAGTTCCATTTTGCCAGCTTCAATTTTGGCAATATCTAAGATGTCATTCAGGATGTTGAGCAGATGAATTGATAATTGATGAGCCTCAGAAAGAAACTCATTTTGTTCTTCTGGATCATCTGCCATTCCTTCTAAAATCAGCTTTAAGAAGCCAATCATCCCATTTAGAGGTGTACGAATTTCATGGGAAACATTAGCTAGAAATTCACTTTTTAACCGGGAGGCTTCTTCGGCGTTTTGTCGTGCAGCTTCTAGTTCTTTATAGAGGGTAGCATGAGCGATCGCTGTTCCTAATTGATCTGCTACTTCTTTGGCTAAGTCTAATTCTGCTTCTGTCAACGGCAAGCAAGCATCTGTTAAAGTGAAAGCAGCTACTCCATTGGCTTGGTCTTGATAACAAGTAGCTACTATTAAAAATTTTTGTTGTGGATTTGTGTTAATCCCAGGAAGTTCAGCAACGATTGGTTCTAAGTTTTCCAAAACCTGAGCAAAAGCAGGTTGAGAGGCAATTTCCATCTCTAAACCCAGCCATGAGTTTAAATTTGGCTGATGATATTCAGCAATTACCTGAACTCTGGAGCTAGAGGGTTTGTAAGGACAAATTACACACCTCTCTAGCTTCAATGCTTGCCCCAAACTGTCAACTGTTTGCTGCCAAATGATATCTACATCTAGCGTGCGTCTAATGTTTCTGGTGACTTTGTTTAATAACTTTTGGTGTCGTTGCGATCGCCTACGGCGGGCGTTTCGCCATCGCCTACGGCGGACGTTTCGCCATCGCAAAGGTAAATCTAGCTGTGTAGGTGTAATCGTTTCCTGATTCACCTGTTGGCCATTGACTGAACCAGGCAACAACCGACCAAGCACCAAAACCATCGTTGCAGGTTCACCTAATTTCGGCATGATTGGAGTAATTGTCAACTCCAACTCGAATAACTCCTGATGGCACTTAAACCAACATTGTACCCTTTCCGGGACTAAACTTGATAAAATCCGGTTCAACCGTTCCAAATAAGCTGTCTGGTCTACCGGAACAAAGTTTTCACTCTCATTTAGTTCTTCTACTATTTTCTCAGCGTTGAATCCTAGAAGTTCACTATGCTGCCAATAAAAAGTCAGATAGTTCCCTGCCCCATCTTGTGTATATACCAACTCAGCTCCGAGAGTTGGTAATAAACCATCAATACTGCGGGTGACAGATTCCAGATTCTGAGGAAATAACGTTGCCAATTGGGAATTCGCAGTAATAGTCATTATCGAGTTGGGTAGACAAATAGCTTTCCACCGTGCTTGTACTAAAGCTACCTAAATTTTGGCATAAAGTTTTACAGCTTGCATCTTTTTGTCTTGTGTTTTTTTGATGTTTTGGGCATTTAGGGCATTAAATTTTACATTTTTTATCATTTGTTGTGATTTCACACTAATTTTAATCATTCCATTCGCCACGGGGCGGCACTGGTGTCCGCATTGGTGTACGTGTTAATTCATCATCTCTGAGTGAATCACCCCGTAGCCATTGACGGATTGCTACTTCAATCACCTTACTAGGATCATTAGTCAAATGACGAATTTGCTCTAAAAGGTCAGAGTCTATACGGACAGCGATTTCTACCTTATCGGCGTGGACTGGTTCTACACCGTTAGGTTTTTCTTGCATATTCATGGGTTTAGATGCTCGCTCTGTATTGATGTCAAAGCCTCGTCTTACAGTATATATTCACCGCTTAGGATATTTAACTGAGGGAAGAGGGAAAAAGGGTAGGGGGCAGGGAAGCAGAGGGGCAGGGTGGCAGGGAAGCAGGGGGAAGGATTTGTATATTTTGTATTTAAGTGAAGAGTTCCGAGTTCTGAACTTGAAATAAGTAATTAGGCAGAATTAATTACACAACTTCTTTTCCTGTTCCCTGTTCCCTGTTCCCTGTTCCCTGTTCCCTAACTCCGCGTAGGAAATTAATTTTGCACAACTGCTTATCAAGTAATTTTCTCGAAGTTCCGAGTTTTAATGTAGAAATTACTGTTGATAGTTTCCCTTCTGCCCTCCTGCCCTCTGCCTCCTAAACTATGCACCTTGGCAAAGAAACCATTACAATACATTTAAGTTAATAACTCTTAATTTCGGCTGCTTAAGCAAAGATGGTATATGACTGACGTTCCCGCAGTTCGCATTCGTAATTTCTGTATTATTGCTCATATTGACCACGGTAAATCTACCCTGGCCGACCGTTTGCTCCAGGCAACTGGCACTGTAGAACAAAGACAGATGAAGGAGCAGTTTCTCGATAACATGGATCTGGAACGGGAGCGCGGCATTACAATTAAGCTGCAAGCGGCCCGGATGAATTATACCGCCCAGAATGGTGAGCAATATGTCCTCAACTTAATAGATACCCCCGGACACGTTGACTTTTCCTATGAGGTATCCCGTTCTCTGGCAGCTTGCGAAGGGGCTTTGTTAGTAGTGGATGCGTCCCAAGGTGTAGAGGCGCAAACCTTAGCCAACGTTTATTTAGCACTGGAACATAATCTAGAGATTATCCCAGTTTTAAACAAAATAGACTTACCAGGAGCAGAACCTGATCGGGTTATTGGCGAAATTGAGGAAATTATTGGTTTAGATTGTAGTGGGGCAATTTTAGCTTCAGCCAAAGAAGGAATCGGTATTGATGAAATTTTAGAAGCCATTGTTGAGCGTGTACCCCCACCCCGGAATACTGTAGACCAACCCTTGAGAGCGTTGATTTTTGATAGTTACTATGACAGTTACCGGGGAGTAATTGTTTATTTTCGGGTGATGGATGGGACAGTTAAAAAAGGCGATCGCATCTATTTAATGGCATCAGACAAAGAATATCAAATAGATGAACTAGGAGTGCTCTCTCCCAATCAAAAACCAGTAGACGAATTACACGCTGGGGAAGTAGGTTATTTATCAGCAGCCATCAAAGCCGTAGCTGATGCACGGGTAGGTGATACCCTCACCCTCAACAATGCCAAAGCCCAAGAACCCCTACCAGGGTACACCGAAGCCAACCCGATGGTATTTTGTGGGATGTTCCCCATAGATGCCGACCAATTTGAAGACTTGCGCGAAGCCTTAGAAAAGCTCAGATTAAATGATGCAGCCCTTCAGTATGAACCAGAAACCTCCAGCGCTATGGGTTTTGGCTTCCGGTGCGGCTTCTTAGGTTTATTGCACATGGAAATTGTCCAAGAACGATTAGAGCGAGAGTATGACCTAGATTTAATTATTACCGCCCCCTCTGTGGTTTATAAGGTCATCACCAATAAAGGCGAAGAACTGTATATAGATAACCCCAGCCATTTACCACCTCCCAATGATCGGGAAAAGATTGAAGAACCTTATGTAAAGGTAGAAATGATTACTCCAGAAATCTATGTTGGCACATTGATGGAGTTATCACAAAACCGTCGGGGTATCTTCAAAGATATGAAATATCTCACCCAAGGACGCACCACATTAACTTATGAAATTCCCCTAGCGGAAGTGGTGACAGACTTTTTCGACCAAATGAAATCCCGGTCAAGGGGTTACGCCAGTATGGAATATAACCTGATTGGCTACCGAGAAAATCCCCTCGTCAAGCTAGACATCATGATTAACGGTGATCCTGTGGATTCCCTAGCCATGATTGTCCACCGTGATAAAGCTTACAACGTCGGTCGGTCAATGGCGGAAAAACTCAAAGAACTCATTCCCCGTCATCAATTTAAAGTTCCCATTCAAGCAGCCATCGGTAGTAAAGTGATTGCCAGTGAACACATCCCTGCTTTGCGGAAAGACGTATTAGCTAAGTGTTACGGTGGTGATATTAGCCGCAAGAAAAAACTTTTGCAGAAACAAGCCAAAGGTAAAAAGCGGATGAAAGCCGTTGGCACAGTAGATGTACCACAGGAAGCCTTTATGGCCGTTTTACGCTTAGATCAAAGCTAACCGCAAATTAGCCAGAAAATCTCTAAAACCCGATGCATCCCCACAATCGGGTTTTTTCATTTTCATCATTCAAAGTTAAAATTAATGGCTAAATAGGCAAAAAATTTTAAAAAATTTAAAGATTTTCATAACCTTTCTTCAGATAATTGCCAGACTTGTATTTTTAGATAAATGTAGTTTTTTAGAGATTTGTAAATCATTGGGGAGTCGAAGCTATGAAGATTCTAGTCCTAAGTTGGGAATTTCCTCCCAGGATAGTAGGAGGTATTGCCCGACACGTCTCAGAATTGTATCCCGAACTAGTCAAACTAGACCATGAAATTCATTTAATTACACCCGAATTCGGCCAAGCCGCACTGTATGAAGTAGTAGAAGGAATACGTGTACATCGAGTTCCAGTAGCCCATAGTCACGACTTTTTTCACTGGGTGGCAAATTTGAATCAAAGCATGGGGCATCATGGTGGGAAATTGATTTTAGAGGAAGGGTCATTTGATTTAATTCATGCTCATGATTGGGTAGTAGGTGACGCAGCGATCGCACTCAAGCATAACTTTAAAATTCCCCTCATTGCCACAATTCACGCCACCGAATATGGTCGCTACAATGGTATTCACAATGACACCCAAAATTATATCTTTGGGAAAGAACATCAACTCGCCTATAACGCTTGGCGGGTCATAGTTTGTAGTGAATATATGCGGGGAGAAGTACAAAGAGCTTTTCATTGCCCTAGTGATAAAATTGACGTAATTTATAATGGTATCCGTCCCGAAAAGAAACAACACCAAGCAGATTTTTATGCCCAAGATTTTCGCCGCCAATTTGCCAGTGACCAGGAAAAAATAGTTTATTATGTAGGGCGGATGACTTATGAAAAAGGTATACCAGTATTACTAAATGCTGCCCCCAAAGTGCTTTGGGAAATGGGAGGACTAGTTAAATTTGTGATCGTCGGTGGTGGTAATACAGACAATTTAAAACGCCAAGCTTGGGATTTAGGAATTTGGAACAAATGCTATTTTACGGGTTTTCTGACTGATGAATATTTAGATAAATTTCAAACTGTTGCTGATTGTGCAGTTTTCCCCAGTCTTTACGAACCCTTTGGAATTGTGGCATTAGAAAGTTTTGCTTCTAAAGTGCCAGTAGTTGTTTCGGATACGGGTGGTTTTCCTGAAGTTGTCCAGCATACTAAAACCGGGGTAGTCACTTGGGCAAATAATGCCGACTCCTTAGCTTGGGGAATTTTAGAAGTATTAAGAAATCCAGATTATCGCCAATGGTTGATAGATAATGCTTACGAAGACTTAGAAAAACGCTTTAGCTGGCCAAAATTAGCCCAGCAAACAGAAGCAGTTTATGAAAAAGTGATGAGAGAGCGATCGCAAACTATCTGGCTTTAACATCTTCATCTTAATTTATATTGTCGGGACAAGGCACTGCCTTGTCCTCCTAACCTTATCCTCTGACTTGGTTTCTAAACAACAAGAAAATCAGCACTAGTCAAAGACAAACCAGCACTTAAAGTCGCAAACTGGGTACTACTAATTGAACCAACACCATCACGGTCAAAGAATAAACCACCAGTGATATCATTGTAAATAAAGCGTTGAGAAAAATTAGTCGCAGCGCTACCAATCACAAAAGCACTAGCAGATAAAGTACCCGCCAGCAAACCACTAAAACCGGATCTTTGAATTACAATTGTGTCATCAACAACAGAAAAATCTGTAATAGTATCTATCCCGTCAAACTGACTATTAAATCGGAAAAAGTCAGCACCAGCACCACCAGTCAAAATATCATTTCCCGCACCACCAATCAAAGTATCATTCCCATTTCCACCATTAAGAGTATTATTAAGACTATTCCCAGTCAAAGAATCATTAAAAGCTGAACCAGTGACATTTTCAATAGATATCAAAATATCACCATTAGCATCTCCACCGATAGCTGCTCCCGTTGCCAAATTCACAGTTACAGCCGCACTAGATGTAGAATAAGATGCCGTATCTGTACCCGTTCCTCCATCAGTCCCATCAATAATATCAGCACCCAAACCACCGATTAAAATATCATTTCCTCCCAGTCCTTCCAAGTGGTTATTTTTCTCATCACCAACAATTTCATCTGCTAATTGACTACCTTTAACATCAGTGAAATTGAAAACATCAAAAGTGACATTTCCTGAAGGTAAACCAAATACCGTTAAAGTATTAGCCGCTAAATTCACATTCACCGCATTAGTAAAACTAGCAGAAGCATCAATTACATTAGTAAAAGCAGAATTAGCGATAAATACTTCTGTTTGTACCGTATCTGTGCCAAAAATACCTTTATCAACTACACCCGCAGATTTTAAAGTAATAGCTGAATTAACAAAAGAATAATCTACAATATCAAAGCCATCACCGCCAATAATAGTATCATTACCTGCGCTGGCGAAAATTAAATCATCGCCTCCTTGTCCTTCCAGGCGATTACTATTATCATCACCAATAATTTCATCTGCTATTTGACTACCTTTAACATCAGTGAAATTGAAAACATTAAACCAAAAATCACCAGAAGGTAAACCAAAAACATTTAAGAAATTAGCAGCCAAGTTAACATTTACTGCATTAGTAGAACTATCAGAAGCATCAATCAAATTAGCAAAAGCTGAGTTACCGATAAATACTTCTGCTTGTACCGTATCTGTGCCAAAAACACCTTTATCAACTACACCCGCAGATTTTAAAGTGATTTTAGTTGCCAGTTGACTATAATCAACGGTGTCAAAACCACCAGCGCCGATAATAGTAAAGTCACCGTTTTGAGCGATAAAAGTATCATCACCCTCTGTTCCCTGCCATACTTGATTAGTGTTAGTAAACTCACTCACATCAACAATCTTCAAACCACCTTCATTATCAGCAACATAGGCGAAATTGCCAATGACTTGCACACCATAAGCATTGCCACTGGTATCATAATTACCTGTGAGGGTAGGATTAGCGGGGTTGCTGATGTCTATGATTTGCAATCCTGAACGCTCATCAGCCACGTAAGCAAGGTTGCCGATAACTTGCACACCTACAGCAGAGCCACTAGTATCATAATTGCCTGTGAGAGTAGGATTAGCGGGGTTGCTGATGTCTATTATTTGTAGTCCTGAAACTCCATCAGCCACGTAAGCAAGGTTGCCGACGACTTGCACACCTAAAGCAAGACCACTAGTATCATAATTGCCTTTGAGAGTAGGATTAGCAGGGTTGCTGATGTCTATTATTTGTAGTCCTGAACGCTCATCAGCCACATAAGCATAGTTGCCAACGACTTGCACACCTCTAGCAAAGCCACTGGTGTTATAACTGCCTGTGAGGGTAGGATTAGCGGGGTTGCTGATGTCTATTATTTGTAGTCCTGAACTATTATCAGCCACATAAGCATAGTTGCCAACGACTTGTACATCATAGGCAAAGCCACTGGTATTGTAATTGCCCTTCAGGGTAGGATTAGCAGGGTTGCTGATGTCTATTATTCGTAGTCCTAAATTAAAATCAGCCACATAAGCATAGTTGCCGACGACTTGCACATCTTTAGCAAGGCTACTGGGATTATAATTGCCTTTGAGAGTAGGATTAACGGGGTTACTGATGTCTATTATTCGTAGTCCTTCCCAGTTATTAGCAACATAAGCAAGGTTGCCAATGACTTGCACACCTTCAGCACCACCACTGATATCAAAATTGCGTTTGAGGGTAGGATTAGCGGGATTGCTGATGTCTATTATTTGTAGTCCTGAACCATTATCAGCTACATAAGCAAGGTTGCCTATGACTTGCACATCTAAAGCAGAGCCACTGGTATCATAGTTGCCTGTAAGGGTAGGATTAGCGGGATTGCTGATGTCTATTATTTGTAGTCCTAAAGCTCCATCAGCCACATAAGCAAGGTTGCCGATGATTTGCACATCTAAAGCAGAGCCACTAGTATCATAGTTGCCTGCAAGAGTAGGATTAGTGGGGTTGCTGATGTCTATTATTTGTAGTCCTGAACTATTATCAGCCACATAAGCATAGTTGCCAACGACTTGCACAGCTCTAGCAGAGCCACTGGTATCATAATTGCCTGTGAGAGTTGGATTAGCGGGGTTGCTGATGTCTATTACCTGTAATCCTCTCCAGCTATCAGCTACATAAGCAAGGTTGCCTATGACTTGCACATCACTCGCAGAGCCACTGGTATCAAAATTGCCTGTGAGGGTAGGATTAGCAGGATTGCTGATGTCTATGATTTGTAGTCCTGAACGATCATCAGCCACATAAGCGTAGTTTCCTACTATTTGTATTCCTAGACCATTCTCAATCTTATAGCTCGCTATAAAAACTGGATTGTTAGGGTCGCTAATATCAATGATGTCCAGTTTATCTCCTACTACATAGGCGTAGTTGCCTACAATTGCTACATCCTTTGCAACGCTGAAAAGATCCCATTCTCCGACTAGAGTGGGTGCAAATATTCCTTGGTAAGTGGTGAGGGTTTCCGGGTGGAAAGCTAAAGCAGGTGTTTGATGGGTGGGGATTTTAACTTCTAAATTCCAGTTTCCCCCTAATGCTGCATTTCCGGTTTTGGTGGTTGATGCGCTGATATTGGCTGTGGTGATTTGATGGAATTTGCGGATAAATTCTTCTCCTGCGTCTCCCGCAGCAACGTTACACCCATAGAGTAAAAGGTTTAAGTTCCTTGGCCAAGTCTGCAATGATTCCGTATATTCGCTGAGGTTTTCTAAATTGAGTTGAGCATTACCCAAATATAAACAGCCTGGTGAACCGTGAGAAACTATGTGTACGGTGGTAATTTGTGGGTTCTGTTGTAAAACTTCCGTAATTTCTTTTAGACCATTTCTATCAGCAGCTAGGGTGATGACTTCTACATCTGCAATTACCCCTAATCGTAAATTTTCGGAATTAGAAACAGCCGAATCAATAAACAGAAAAGTATTGATGCACTGGTTAAGCACGGAGTTATTTAACATATATTACTGGTTAGGTTTTGATTATTTACAATTAGTCTTTACGTTGCTATGTGAGCAAAACTACATGATTATTTTTACATAGCTTGGTTTTTAGAATATAGAATCCGTTATTAGTTTTATAAATAAGATTCCAGTCAGGTTATATTTAAACGCAATACGATTAATTGATAATGAGGTCAATTTGTAACGAAATGCTGTTACTTGCGGTTTATAAGTCAAGATGTCGTGAATGGTTGATAGATAATGCTTATGAAGATTGAGAGAAGCGTTTTAGCTGTCCAAAATTAGCCCAGCAAACAGAAGCAGTTTAGGAAAAAGTGGTGAAAGAGCGATCGCAAACTATCTGGCTGTAACAGCATATCCCACCATATATATCAGATGGTGGGAAATACGTAATTTTCAATCAATAAAATAAATATTGCAGATTAATTCAATAGTAGTTATCTTTTAAAAAGAGAACTCGAACAGAGAGAAATTACCTATGCGTAAACTTAAATATTACGTTGCCTGTACCCTAGATCAATTTATTGCCCGTGAGGATGGTACATTTGACTTTTTTCTCACAGAAGGGGATCAAGTTGCTGATTTACTTAACAAGTTTCCTGAGACAATTCCATCTCACCTTCGAGATAAATTTGGTATCACTGCTGAAAATCAGTTCTTTGATGCTGTGTTAATGGGACGGAAAACCTACGAAGTGGGATTAAAGGAGGATATCACCAACCCTTACCCGCAAATGCAGCAGTATGTTTTTTCTCGCACCCTGAAAGAAAGTCCAGATACAAATATTGAACTGGTTTCAACTAATCCTGTATTACGTGTCAAAGAATTAAAGCATCAACCAGGCAAAGATATCTGGCTATGCGGGGGTGGCAATTTAGCAACAATACTTTTTTCAGAAATTGATGAAATAATTCTGAAAGTGCATCCAATTCTGCTCGGCACCGGCATTCCACTTTTTTCGGACATTATTCCACAGACTTCACTGAAACTTATTGACAGCAAAATCTACAACAACGGCTTCATGTTGCTGCACTATCAAGTGAGAAATAGTTAAATTTGTGATCGTTGGTAGTGGTAATACAGATCATTGACAACACTTTAGCTGGCTAAAGTCAGTCCATTAAACACAAACAGTTTATCAGCAAGTCAGAAAAGAGCGATCGCCAGTTATTCATTTATAAATAAGTTTCGTCGAATACATTTTCTATAATGATAAATACTTAAAAAAATCCCAGATTCAAAGTAATAGCGTAAATTTTTATACAAAAAATAGAAAAATAAAATATTTTTGCTCCCTGCATAATTATCCATTGCACTTTTGATAATTACCAAGAAATCATTGATCATAATTGCAGCAGATTTAATCTCATCTGTCTGCTAAATTCACTTTTTTCATCCTTCAAATTAGCAAAAATATCAATTAATCAAGGACATAAATATGAAATTACTACCTTTGAATAAACTCGGAGCAAGAGAAAATAATGGAATTGTTGACTTTGGGGTATTTTTACCTTGGGTATCTAAAAATGATGGTAATCGTTTATGGGTCAAAATCATTCACGAAAAAGACCAATTCCTACAAGTTACCCAACCCTTAGAATTTGAATTACAGCATTCAGTTGATCCAGAATATGGCGATTATTGGTCAACACAAATTGATATTAATGCCCAAACAAAACCCGCTAACTCTTCTTGGGGAGAACCCGGACGCTACGTTTACCGCTACTGCTTGCAAAATCCCAACAAAGGTACAATAGATTGGATTATTGATCCTTTTGCTAGAGAATATGGTATTGGTAAATTATCCGCCTTCACATTAGGATATCAGCCCTACCAATGGAGCACCAACGAAAACAATTGGAAAACTCCAGCCCTCAAAGATTTAGTTATGTATGAACTCATGATCGGTGAATTTGGGGGAAGTATTGATGGCACAATTGAAAAATTAAATTATCTCCAAGATTTGGGCATTAATTGTATTGAAATTATGCCTTTATCTAACGTAGCTTTAACAGTAGATTGGGGATTTTTACCAATAGGTTATTTTGGTGTTGATGAAAGATTTGGTAAACGCAGCGACCTACAAAGATTAGTTGATGCTGCCCACCAACATAACATCGCTGTCATCATTGATGCTGTTTATGGTCACACCAGCGATCATTTTCCCTACTCTTACCTTTATCGTCAATTAGGATATTATCAAAACCCATTTATGGGTACTTTCGCTAAAGACTACTTCGGAGAAAGTACAGATTACACCCGCCAATTTACCCAAGACTTTTTCTATACAGTCAACTATCACTGGTTAGATGTTTATCATTTAGATGGTTATCGTTATGACTGCGTACCCAACTATTGGGATGGAGGAACAGGTATTGGTTATGCCAACCTAGTTTATCAAACCTATCAAACCATTAAAGATAAACAAACTGCCGGCGGTTATTGGCAAAGATTTTTTAACAATGGCAGCATCAATTTAATTCAATGTGCTGAACAACTAGAAGCACCAAGAGAAGTTTTAGCACAAACCTATACCAACAGCACTTGGCAAAATGAAACCTTAGACGCAGCCAAAAAAGTTGCAACAGGTAGCAAATATGATTTAGAGAATTTCGGCTTTAAATTAGGTCTAGATAACTATGTAGAAGAAGTAACAGTAAATGGTGATAAAATCACCAAACTACCTCTACAATATATCGAAAATCACGACCATTCCCGCTTCGTCTGTAACTTTGGTAGAGTTACCCGCGATAATGACTTATTACAAGAAGGTGACAGAAATTTATGGTATAAAGTTCAACCATATCTCATTGCTTTACTCACAGCTAAAGGTATTCCTATGCTGTGGCAAGGCCAAGAATTTGGGGAAAACTACTATTTACCAGAACAAGGTTTTGGTCGCGTGATGTTGCTACGTCCTGTGCGTTGGGATTATTTCTATGATTCCATTGGTAAAAATGTGATTATTTTAATGCGGAAACTCATTAAACTACGTCGTCAACAATCACAATTTACAGAAGGTGATAATTTCTTTTATAACAATTACGACCGCTATCATTCTAAAAATGTGCTGTTGTTCTCTCGTCAAAATGCCAGCAAATTTAGCCTGATTGCTTTAAACTTTGGTGATAGTGATCAAAGTGTCCCTTTCTGGTTTCCTATTGCTGGTAATTATCAGGAAGAACTACACGGAGAAAACAATTTAATCAATGTGCCTAGCTATTCGGAATATTGGATTAATATTCCTGGCAATTATGGTCGCATTTGGACAATCAACAAATAAAAATGTATCTTTGATAGCAAAATGCTGTTGAAGAAATTAAAGTTTTATCTCACTTAAAACCTTTATTCTGTAAGGAAATGAGCTTAGAGATTAACCCAACAAAGTATTGAAGTTTTACAATGTATTTGATTTACATTTTATCCTTGATATTCAGATAGAAATCTAGTTGTAAAAATCACTAAAAACGCAGGATGGTTATACTTTTCTGCGTTTTTTCTCATTAAAAAACAGTACCAAGCCTGTACGCTGGGAAATTCCCCCTTTTTGGTGCGACAGTTAAAAATAGTTGCAGTTTGCTTTCTTAAGCTAGTATGACAAAGGCATTACCAAATTTAGCCAGGTGGTTGAGAAATGCAATCAATGTTTTTTGGACAATAAGCCACCTGCTGATTACCAATTTTATAGGTAAATTGATCCGCTATTTTCGGAACATCAAAACAGATGTTAATTCTCCACTTCCTCCTGTTCATTACGCACCTTCTTTAGCTGGTCCCGTTCATGTTTTAGGAGGAGGAGGGCCGGATGTAGAAGCAGCGATTCAATGGATGATTCATCAGGTAAGAGGAAATAACTTTGATGCTAAAGTTAATGTCTTAGTAATTCGTGCTTCTGGTAATGATGATTACAACCGAGTAATTTACAATATGAAAGGAGTAAGATATGTAGAAACTTTAATTATTAGTCACAGAGAACAGGCAAATAGAACAGATATTTTTGATAAAGTCAGAAGTGCGGATGTAATTTTCTTTGCTGGTGGGGATCAGTGCCAATATGTCCGTACTTGGAAAAATACTAAATTAGAAGTGGCTGTTAAATCAGTATACGATCGCGGTGGGGCGATCGGTGGTACTAGCGCAGGTGCAATGATTCAAAGTGAGTATGTTTATGATTCTTGTGCTTGTGAAGACAGCATCGAAACCTGGGACGCATTAGATGATCCATATCGGAATATTACTTTTAGTTACAACTTTTTCCAATGGCCATATTTACGCGGCACTATTATTGATACCCATTTTGACAGCCGTAAACGCATGGGGAGATTAATGACCTTTATCGCTCGTCAAATTCAAGATGGTATCGCTAAATCTGTATTGGGAATAGCTATTAGTGAAGAAACATCAGTGGTTATAGATAAATATGGTTTAGCACGAGTTATGGGGAGAAATGCGGCTTATTTTGTTTTAGGAGATCATCCCCCAGAAATCTGTCAACCCGGAAAACCTCTCACTTATTACGACTATAAAATTTGGAGAGTGCCTACAGGTGATAGTTTTGACCTAAGAAACCCACCCACAAGAGGTTACTATTACCGTAGCGTCAAGCGGGGACGGTTTAATTCAGATCCCTATTAAGGGAAAATGGGGAAGATAAGTAAGATTCCAGAGATGATCACTACCTTCTTTTCCTTCCCTACTTCATAACTTTTACCTATTTTTTCTATTTTAATGATTTGACAGTAAAATAGGGAATCATACTAGGATGAAGACAGAGAGGTTTTTTGTCATCCTTGGGAGTAGTTAGTTAGATGCGCCTTATCCCACAGGATAAAAAGATTAAGACAAAATGTTAACCACTGTTAGCATTTTGCATCGGATCTAGAGGAGAGATAAGATGTTAGTCATCTTTACAAAAGATCAAATTCTGGCCCCTGAGCAAGTTTGTCAATCTTGTTTACTTGCTGATAATAGTGGTCAACCCCGATGGCGTGGGGGTCGGTTGCGCTGCGGTCAAGCTATTCATCAACTGACTGAGGAACAACCAGAACAATATGAATGTATTATGGGTTTTCGTGTAGCAAATATAAAATAATCTAATTTCGCCAGCATTATCAAGCCGTTGCGTTATCCTAAGCTCAAAGAGGGAAAATTTTAGCCATAGGAGGATTTGTAATGACTTGGCGCGGAACGACAACTATTCCCGATCGCATCTTTGCTTGCTTACCTTATCTTTTGCCTCTACTTGATGGCTTAGTGTTTGGCAGCGTTTTGTTAAACAAGTTTCCCGTTATAGGGATACTGTTTTTACCACTATTACCAGTCATAAAACTTTATGATAGCTTGGGTTCAATTGGGCAGCTAATAGCTTTTTTTGCCCTATTTATTTTGGTGGTGAGGAACGAAAAAATCAATCATTTTATTCGGTTTAATACCATGCAGGCGATTTTACTGGATATTGTCATCTTTTTATGTTCTATCCTCATCCAAGTTTTTGGGGTGATTCCTGGTTCTAATTTTGCTATAGAAACTTTAGCTAATACTATCTTTTTGGGTATAGTAGCAGCTGTCGTTTATTCTGTGTTCCAGTCTTTGAGCGGACGTTATGCAGAAATTCCCGCTATCTCTGATGCTGTACACATGCAGGTACGCTAAGGATTAACGGGGGACGATGGTATTCTCTAACCGGCCAATACCTTCAATTTCTACTCGGATGCGATCGCCTATTTTTAGCGCTCCTACTCCCATTGGTGTCCCGGTTAGCACCACATCCCCAGGCAACAGGGTCATCACCTGGCTAATATACGATACTAAAAAATCAGGAGTAAAAACCATTTCGTCAATACCAGCAGATTGCACTGGCTGGGGATCATTATTTAAAAAAGTTTGCAATCTAGCACCAGGGCTTAAATCTCGGACAATCCAAGGGCCTAAAGGGCAAAATGTATCAAAACCCTTAGCTCTTGTCCATTGACCATCCTTTTTTTGCAAATCCCTGGCTGTGACATCATTGGCGATGGTGTAACCCCAAATTTTGGTTTGGGCCTCTTCTAGTGTGCAATCACAGGCGCGATCGCCAATCACTATCGCCAACTCTCCCTCATAGTCCACCCGTTGCGACTGCGGTGGATATTTTATCTCCATCTCAGAAGCAATCACCGTCGTTGGTGGCTTCAAAAAAATCAATGGTTCAACCGGAACAGAAGAACCCATTTCCGCCGCATGATCAGCATAATTCTTACCTACCGCCACAATCTTTGAGGGCGCACAGGGAGCAAGTAACTGATATTGGTCTAGTTCCAGGATTAAATCCGTCGGTTGACCATCTAACCAAGGTGGAGCATCTAAAACCTCCACATCTAAAGATAACTGAAGTAAACCGTAGTGAATGCGTCCTTCTGGACTTTGAACTCGCACATAGCGCTGCGCCATAATCTTGAGCAATATCCTTAAAGAAAGATCGAAACTTTGGTCAGGTAAATTGAGAACTATTGATGAACTGGTAAGATTATAAGAAATAATCGTGAAAACCCCGAAGTTAATCCTCAAAACTTTGAGGGTTGTGATCGTTAAACTTACCTAAAAAATTACAAATAAAAAGTAATTGCAAAATTTCTGCTACTGTGATATAATATTAGACTTGGTATAAAACCCAAAAAAACTAAGAATAGGGTGAGCTACACCCGAATTTACGCCTGTGGACAAGAAATAGCCATCTAGCTTGGAAGAAGCAGGAAGCAAAACCTCTAGGAGTTATTAATTTCTAGTTGAATGGTGATACTAAAAAAAGTTTAGCCAAGTTTTGTATAGCAGCCCTCAAAGTTCCTTGTTGCTGCCGATGTTGATTCAGTGTTTTTAGCCTGTATCAGACTAGTTAAATCAAGCAATCTCAGCAACCATTTTGTCCATAAGGTAACTCAAAATATCATGACAACAGTTTACGAGACAATGTACATCCTGCGTCCCGACTTGGGAGATGAGCAGGCAGAGCAAGCGATCGCTAAATACGAAAACTTACTCCGCGAACAAGGTGCAGAAAATTTGGAAATCCAAAATCGTGGTAAGCGCCGCCTAGCCTACGAAATCGGTAAGCACCGTGACGGGATTTATGTCCAATTTAACTATACAGGTCCCGCCTCCATGATTGCTGTCTTTGAGCGTGCTATGCGCTTAAGTGAAGAAGTAATTCGCTACCTGACCATCAAACAGGAAATTCCCAAAGAAAAGCCAGAAGCCACAACTGCTGCCGCTTAAGTTGAGGGTATAAATGAGGGTGCAGGGGGGAAGAAGCAGGGGGGCAGGGTGCAGGGGGGAAGAGTTAAAACCAATGATTTGTATCAGGCTGAGGGTGAAATGATACCAGGAGAAAGAAATCATCAATCCAAAATCCAAAATCCAAAATCTAAAATCTAAAATCCAAAATCCCCTCTGCCCCGGACAATTTCGCTCACGGAACGTCTGCCCCCTGCCCCCTGCCCCTTGCCTCCCCTGCACCCTACCGTAAAACTATCAAAAATTTGTCATTTTTCTCTCCCTTTATTAAACTGGTAGTGCTAAATTATCTATAAATCGCCTTTGGCGAGATCATCGCAGTTATACCTCAAGAGCTATAAGCCACTGTGAGCCAATCTGACACAACCGACATCCAAGCACTCTCTACCGAAGTATCTCAGTTGCGCCAAGAGTTGCAACTCCGCGACCAATTGGTACAGCAACTATCACAAGAACTTTTCCGCTTAGTTAAAGGCAACACCAGCTTTATGCCACCACGCTCTGAGCCGGAGCGTGATCTAAGTCAGCTACAAGCTTTAAAAGAACAGCTCCAAGCTGTTGAACAACAAGTTACATTTTACCAAGAGCAAATTACAACCAGAGACACAGAGATTTACCAATTGCGGCAAACAGTCCAAGAACTGACAGATCGCAGTCGGATGTTAGAACAAGTAGTACAAGAGTTACCCCAAATTTACCGCCGTAAATTTGAAGAACGCATGACACCAGTGCGAGAAAAAGTAGCCATGCTACAAAGGGAAAATAGACAGCTACAAGCAGAATTACAAAGCGTCAGCTATCGTTTAGCCCTGAAAACTCGAAGTGCCAGTCACGGTGGAATTGATTTACCTAACTTTAGCCGTCCCACCACCGAACCCAGCAGCGAATCTACCCCTCAAAATGCTTAATTGATGGCAATAGATGTTTGGAGATTTGGGGAGCGATCGCTAATTATTTTTTACCTTTAAATCGCTGTGTTTATTTCTTGGCTTTTTGTTCAGGATTGCTTACTTTTTTATCTCTTAAACTTAATCTTTAACAAAAATTAAAAGAATTATTGTCAGCATTTAGCTATTAGCTAATAACTAAGGTAAAGTTACCCCAAGGATTATGTATTAAAACTTATAATCACAAATTGTAAATTTACAACAAGAAAAGCTCCACTTAAATTAATCAATGTCCCATATCAATAATTTTTAAAAAACTTATTCTGCTCTTGTATTGATTCTAAGGTGCGGCAGACTTGATAAATACTGAAAATCAACAATGGCCTCTAGAGTGGGGACAATCAGAAACAGTTGATGGATTCAATTTTGACCTTGGGGTGCATCTTAAAGGTGGTGAATACTTCTTTGCTCCTAGCATTAGCTGTTCCGACTTAATTTTTCTGATTAACCAGTTATTCTTAATATTGCATTTACAAACCAATCTCTAGTGAACCTGTGAAAATAGTTTCAGGTCACATAGAGATTCAGCCTGCTAGTTACAGACTGAAAAAGTTAATGATAATTGTGTATTTTACAAAATGGGAAAAAATGCAACTACTGACTAAGTTTTAGCATTCTTCCCTGAGTGAAATTAAATTTAGCTTGCTAATACTAAATCTTGCTCTTGAACATGAGCAAATATGTCATCGTAACTATCAAAAATTTCAAAAACTGAATCTAGTTGAGTAAGTTCCAAAATTAACCTGACAGGTGCTTGCACGTTACACAGAACCAAGCGACACCCACTTTGTCGAGCTGCTTTGAGTCCGTCTACTAAGGGGACTAAGCCTGAACTATCCATAAAATGCACATCTGCTAAATCAATGATCCATAACTGATGAGCTAAAGGCTTGATTTGAGACATCTGTTCACTCAGGATTGTACCACTTTCTAGGTTGATACTTCCTTGGGGCTTGAACGAAATTACTTGTTGTTCTTGTGTAAGAGTCATGAATTTAAAGGGGTAGATGAAACACTGAGAAGAAAAACTTGGCATTAATACTATTACTATTGCTACAGCACTATTACTGCTTTTTCCTAAAAAATTTATCAGGTATACAGCAGTTAAGCTGAAGCATAATCTTCAGTATTTTTGCCGTATAATTTGTGATAATATTCTCAATATAGGCATAAGTGCTTTGTAAATTCAGTAGCGAAATTATCTTTTACAAAATTTTTATAACTTTTCTAGATTTTTATAAATATTTTTTAACCAACTTATATTTATTAAAATTAGATTATATTGTATGATGTATAGTTTGGTGATATAAAATTTTCAGTAGCTTTCTGATAGTTACCATAGAGTTTAATTTATCAATTTTGAATAATCCAAAGATTTATCCTGACCTACAGTGCTGAATTGACATCTGCACCAAAACCAGGCGAAGATATAGTTTAAGGTAAAAATTTGTAAACTCGGCGGTGTTGGATGTCTTTTGAGTTTATTTCACTAGAAAACATCCAAGAAATAGCTCACAGTTATGGTTACTGGGCGATTTTCTTGGGAATTTTACTAGAGAATTTGGGCATTCCTCTTCCTGGTGAAACTGTGACTCTAGTAGGCGGTTTTTTAGCTGGTAGTGATGAATTAAATTATTGGCTAGTTCTAGGAGACGCTGTTTCGGGTGCTGTGTTGGGTGGTACTTGCGGTTATTGGATAGGTAGGGTTGGCGGTTGGACATTTCTGCTGAACGTTGGTAAAATTTTCCGCATTTCTGAAGTCCGACTTTTGAATATTAAAGAGCAATTTAGCCAAAATGCTGGTAAAACAGTATTTTTCGGTCGTTTTTTGGCTTTATTACGGATTTTCGCTGCACCATTAGCAGGTATAGCAGAAATGCCGTTTGGCAGATTTTTGGCATATAACTTTGCTGGTGCTGCCGCTTGGGGCAGTGTGATGGTTACTCTAGCTTTCTTTGCTGGGAAAATTATTTCCCTAGAGCAGTTGGTGGCTTGGGTAAGCAAATTTGCCATATTTGCTCTGTTGCTTGTGGCTGCGTTGATTATCATACCGATTTGGTGGGAATCAAGGCAGATTAAGCAAGAATTGGGGGAATAGGGGAGCAGGGAGCAGGGGAGCAGGGAGCAGGGGGCAGGGAGCAGGGGTGAATAAATACTTTTTACTCAGCACTCAGCACCCCACACCCAGCACTCCGCAGCCCCATTTGCCTATGCTCTACTTATTCTGCTGTGACCAAATGCGTGTAGGTAAGCCCCAGACGTAAATGAAGCCTTCAGCCGCTTTGTGATCAAATTGGTCTTCTGCGCCGTAGGTGGCTAAGTCAGGAGTATAGAGAGAATTATCACTCCAACGACCAACGATAGTGGCGTTACCTTTAAATAGTTTTAGTCTGACAACTCCAGAGACTTGTTGTTGTGTTTGTTGAATAAAGGCATCTATGGCAGCTTTGAGTGGGCTGTACCAAAGTCCATTGTATACTAGCTTGGTGTAGGTTTCTTCAATGCCACGCTTGTACTGAGTTACATCGCCAGTTAAAGTTAAACTTTCCAAATCACGATGAGCGGCGATTAATACTATCATTGCTGGTGATTCGTAAATTTCCCTTGATTTAATTCCAACTAAGCGGTTTTCAATCATATCAATGCGGCCAATGCCGTGATTGCCGACTGTGGTATTGAGTGTTTGAATTAAATCAATTGGTGATTTATGTACACCGTTAATAGTGGTAGGAATACCCCGATGAAAACCAATTTCTATATATTCTGGCTCATTAGGGGTATTAGCGATCGCCTTTGTCATTTCATAAATTTCTTCTGGTGGTTCAGCCGCAGGATCTTCTAACACACCAGCTTCAATACTGCGACCGAGTAAGTTTTTGTCAATACTGTAGGGAGAGGATTTTTTTACTGGTGCAGGAATGCCAAACTGCTCACCATAAGCGATGGTTTCTTCCCGACTCATGCCCCATTCTCGCGCAGGTGCAAGAATTTTTAAATTAGGATTGAGCGCAGCACAGGAGACATCAAAGCGTACCTGATCATTACCTTTTCCAGTACAACCGTGAGCGATCGCATCAGCACCGTATTTTTCAGCTGTTTCCACCAAGATTTTAGCAATCAATGGTCGAGCTAATGCCGTTCCTAAAGGATAACGATTTTCGTATAAAGCATTAGCTTGAATTGCTCCAAAAGCATAATCTTTCACAAAACTCTCTTGCACATCAACTACAAGAGATTCACTTGCACCTGATTTGAGAGCTTTTTCCCGAATAGGTTCTAACTCATCTCCCTGGCCTAAATCTGCGGCCAGAGTAATCACCTCTTCTACCCCCCACTCATTTTTCAGGTAGGGGATGCACACTGATGTATCTACTCCGCCAGAATATGCTAAAACAACCTTTTTGGCGCGACCCATCGCTTTCTCCAGTTCCGAAAACACGAGTCATCATTATATCTGACTCCAACTGTATATTCCATTATATGCAACCACCCACAAGTAAATTTTTAGTTCCATTGACCAAAAAAATGGGATACAAGCCTCGTCCTTCTAGGACGGCTTTGTACTAAAATGTGGATATAGTCGCCTATTATGGCATTGGGAGACTTTAAACGGACATAGAGGGATGATAATACCGCTTATGTGGCACACCCCAGTGAAGTGTCAAGGAATCCTTGTTCCTTTAGGACTAGGAGGTATGTCAAAATCAATTATGCCTCCGGTACAGTAGCCGAACCACACCAAAAGCACACTAAAATCATCAAAATCAAGGCAGAAAAATCAAGGCAGATAAGTAATTCTTGGGTTAGACTACCGATAAATTAGCTAACAGAATCATTCATGCTGAGGCGAATCTCAGTAGTTGCACCCCTTTCGGAACGCTAGGCGAACGGGGAAGCAAGCTACATGGAGGAAAACCCTTTGGCTTTAATCTCTTCCTTTGGGAGAAGATCACGCTGCTTCACCACCACAGTGGCTCATCTTCTGCCTATTGTTGCTAAAAAGTTTGGGTTGAGCTTCCAAATTGACGCAATTGTGTTACCCTAGTGTAGTTCATTAAATTCCGCACATCTAGGAATTCGGGTGTTTCCCCTGCCGGAAACTACGCCTAGATGGAGGTTTAACCCGAATAGGAGCAAAAAAATATGCCAGTTGTTTCATTGGCTCAAATGATGGAGTCAGGGGTTCACTTTGGTCATCAGACTAGACGCTGGAACCCAAAGATGTCTCCTTACATCTATACTTCCCGTAATGGTGTACATATCATTGACTTGGTGCAAACTGCCCAGTTAATGGAAGATGCTTACGCTTTTGTGCGTTCTCAAGCAGAGCAAGGTAAGAAGTTTCTTTTTGTTGGTACGAAACGGCAAGCAGCAGGGATTATCGCCCAAGAAGCCTCCCGTTGTGGAGCTCACTACATAAACCAACGGTGGTTGGGTGGAATGCTCACTAACTGGTCTACCATCAAAACCAGAGCTGAACGCCTCAAAGACTTAGAACGTCGTGAAGAAAATGGCGTATTGGATTTATTGCCGAAAAAAGAAGCGTCTATGCTGCGGCGGGAAATGGCCAAGTTACAAAAATACTTGGGTGGGATTAAAACCATGCGGAAAGTTCCCGATATCGTGGTGATTGTAGACCAACGTCGGGAATATAACGCTGTACAAGAATGCCAAAAGCTGAATATTCCCATTGTCTCCATGTTGGATACTAACTGTGATCCAGATGTGGTGGATATCCCCATTCCTGCTAATGATGATGCTATTAGATCAATTAAATTGATTGTGGGCAAATTAGCGGATGCTATCTACGAAGGCCGTCATGGTCAATTAGAAGTAGAAGAAGAATACGAAGAATACGAAGGCGCTGAGGAAGAATACGAATACGAAGAAAGTGAGTATACTGACTCACTGATTCCTGATGATGAAGAAGAGGAATAAAAGCTGAGGATGTAGGGGAGGTTCGGAGTGCAGGGTTGAGGAAGATGAGGAGGAGGAAGAAGGGAATAATTTAATTATTTTCTCCCTTGCTCCCTGCCCCCCTGCCCCCTGGCTCCTCGTCATGTAATTCAGAAAGTTAATAGGTTTTCTTCCTCAGCCCTTAGTAAGATAAGAAGAATCAACATCGGTGAACGGTTACAACTAAAGGTTGATAGGTCAAGTTAGGAATTGAGGCAATATGGCGGAAATATCTGCAAAACTCGTCCAAGAACTACGCCAAAAAACCGGCGCTGGGATGATGGACTGCAAAAAGGCTCTGAAAGAAACTGAAGGCGATATAGAAAAAGCGATTGATTGGCTACGTAAGAAAGGTATTGCCTCTGCGGGTAAGAAAAGCGATCGCCTGGCGGCAGAAGGTCTAGTGGAAACCTACATTCAGCCAGATGGTCAAGTGGGTGTGTTGATTGAAATCAACTGCCAAACTGACTTTGTGGCTCGAAACGAGGCGTTTAAATCTCTAGTGAAAAACTTAGCTCAACAAGCAGCAACAGCTGATAGTGTGGAGTCTTTGTTGGCTAAACCCTATATTGCTGATCAAAGCATTAGTGCAGAGGAAGCGATTAAACAAGCGATCGCTAATTTGGGTGAAAATATCCAAGTGCGTCGTTTTGTCAATTTCTCTGTACCTTCTGGCACAGCAGGCGTAGTAGATAGCTATATTCACACTGGCGGTAGAGTTGGTGTACTATTAGAAATAGCTACACAAACCGCTTCTGGTGCTGGTAATGAAGAATTTAAAAACTTGGCGCGGAATGCTGCAATGCAAGTTGCCGCTTGTCCTAATGTCGAGTATGTGAGTGTAGACCAAATCCCTGCCGAAACTGTCCAAAAAGAAAAAGACATTGAAATGGGTAAGGAAGATTTGGCTAACAAACCAGAGAACATCAGAGAAAAGATTGTTCAAGGTCGGATTGAAAAACGCCTAAAAGAGATGACTTTGCTGGATCAACCTTATATCCGTGATCAAAGTATTTCTGTAGAAGACTTATTAAAACAAGTTAAATCTACAATTGGCGAAGATGTAAAAGTATTGCGCTTTGTCCGCTACATATTAGGCGAAGGTATTGAAAAGCAAGAAATTAGCTTTGCTGAAGAAGTAGCAGCTGCCACACAATTGGGTAAGTAAGTTTAGTTATTAGTCATTTGTCATTTGGATAATGAAATTTTGACTAATAGTTATGCAAATCACAGGTCAAGCGAGTTACGCTGGCCTGTATTTTATTGGTGATCAGGAAGCAGAAAACATCAACAATCGTCATAATCTAATTGATAGTCTTTATCTAGTTGAGGAATTGAACGTAAAGCGTATATTTGTACCATAATAAAATTAAGATGAGAAATAACGAGCAGATATGGCCAGAGCAATTGAGCGAATAGAGCAGGAACTAAAAATGTTGAATGAGGCGATTAGTGCGATCGCTATAGAATTGCATAGTGCTTATGCCAGTTATTTAACTCTTTTGGGACAAGCCTTACAGAGACAATTGATGTTGGCAACTTACCACCTTTGTACTCAAGGATATCCTGAAAGCTTCTTAAAATTATCCTTAAACCAACGGCAACAATTACAACAAGGCATTCGTAAATTAGGGCAACAAGCAGCCCAACATTTGCTTAATTATCTTCAAAATGAGAATGAGGAAGATGAGGAAGATGAGGAAGATGGGGTAGATGAGGAAGATGAGGAAGATGAGGAGGATGAGGAAGATGAGGAAGATGAGGGAGATGAGGTAGATGAGGAAGCGCAGGCTGAAAATATCAACACTTATGACTCTTCTAACCCTATGCATCTAGTAGAATGGCAGCAGGATCTAGAAGAAGCAATTCAAGACACAATTAGGCAGATTTCTCATAAAGCCAATGTTTTAGTACAAAAAGCCAGCATTTTACCGAAAAAACTCCCAGAACCAGTTTTAGCCGCCGCCGCCGCCGCCGCAGCTGCCTCTGAAGGTGCAGCCGAAGTTATACCTGGCCCGCCTAATCTTTTAAACTTAGTGATTGAAATTGCTAATGAGCAAGATGCAGATGATTCTGGTTTAACTCAGATTATGGCGATTAATTTGCGACTAGGAGAAATAGAATTTGCTGATGCGACTCTACTCTCAGCACGAAAACAAATTCGCAATGTTTTAGTACAGTTGAGTAAACTAGGTAGAGAGTATCAAAAAAAGCAGAGAGAACTGAAAATCGCCGAAGCCGAAGCTGCTTGGCGTGCTAGTTGGTTTGAGGATTAGAGGAGGCAGGAGGCAGGGGAGAAGAGGCAGGGGGGCAGGGGGCAGAGGGGCAGG
>DATGXB010000208.1:0-21439 GCA_035299225.1 Nostocaceae cyanobacterium
CGAAGGCAGCAAGTCCATCGCCGTGGCGAAGGAAAAGGGCTTCGCGGTTTTCACCACTGCCGAAGCCGTGAAACGCGCCGATGTCATCATGGTCGCGTTGCCTGACACGAAACAGCCCGCCGCTTACAAGAAAGACATCGAGCCGAACCTGACCAAGGGCAAAACCCTGCTCTTCTCGCACGGCTTCGCGATTCATTTCAAGACAATCGTTCCGCCGAAAAACGTGAACGTCATCATGGTCGCGCCGAAAGGCCCCGGCCATATCGTTCGCCGCCAATACACCGAAGGCAAAGGCGTGCCGAGCCTGATCGCCGTTTACCAGAACCCCGGCAAGGACGCGAAGAAGATCGCTCTCGCCTGGGCCAAGGGCATCGGCGGCACCCGCGCCGGCGTCATCGAAACCCTATTACCTATTACCTATTACCTATTACCTATTCCCTGTTCCCTGTTCCCTGTTCCCTGTTCCCTACTTCCTAATTACTAATTTTTCATTTTTCTGACTTGCCATTTTTGGATGGCATCTTGGGCATCTTCGTAAGCGGTGGTAACTTCGGGAACTAGGTTAGCGGTTTCTACGGCTGTGGTTAAATCTCCTTGTGCGGCGCGAGTTTTGGCTAATTCTAAAATTTTCTCGCTCCACTGATTGATAGATTTTTGGGCTGTATCATAGCCTGGTTGTCCGGGTGGGACTTTTTTGGCAACTTCTATGGCGCGGTTGTAGGTGGAGGCTTGACCGGGTTTAATTAGGGCGTTGGCTGCATCGAGGAGAGTAATATTACTAACATACTGCTTGGCTTCTAGTCGCCAGCGTTCGATCGCTTCTTGGGCTTGAGGATAAATTGTTTGATCTTTTGAGATGAGTTGAGCAGCTGCGATCGCATTATTATATTCTTTCTGTTTAGCTCGTGCTGTGGCTAAATCTAAAATCATTTGACTCCAAATCTGGATGTTTTCTTGCGCTTGCTCATAAAGTGGCTGATCAGGTTGAATTTTCTTAGCAGTGGCGATCGCTAAACTCAAATCACTGGCTTGATTTGCCTGTAAGGACATTTTCCCCAACTCTAATAAGGCTCGATTCCGCTTTTGTGCATCTAAGGTTGCGTCTGCAACTGGTGTGGGACTTGGTGTAGGTTGAACCGCAACGGGTGGAGATGGGGAAACTTGAGGTGTATTTTCAATGATTGGTGTAGATTGTTGAAAGCGAAAACTGTCTTGATTACGTAAGAAAAAGGCAGCAATTAAACCAACTATTGCCAGGCTACCCCCACTCCATAAAATAAACTGTTTCCGTAGTGAGTTTTTTTTACGTTGGTTGCGAGACGTTTTAATTTTATCGGCCGCAGGAATAAATCTACTCCCAGTTTTTAATTCTGGGGAAGTTACCAAATCTGGATTTGGGGGAGTGGCTGGACTAAGGGTGGTTTCTACATGGTGATTATTTGCCCAAAAGTCCGATGCTGGGCTAGAAGTCTTTTGGCTACTATCTCCTGAAGGCTGTGCTGGACTAGCAATAGCAAAACTTTCTTCAGGAAAAATGATTGCTTCTGGTTCTTTGGTAAGAACTGAGGCAGGCAATATAGTTAATGATTGCTTAGGAGCGACAATAACAGGATTTTGCTGGGGTCGCCAATGATGCTGGCAAAGTTTTGGGGTGATAGTGCTTAGATAGGAACTTAAATTAGTTAAATTACTACCTTGACCACAGCGCAAAGCTTCTAATAAAGCAGCAGTAAATAAACCATAACCAAGCTCGGTACTTTCATGAGAAAATTCCTCTGGTTGACAAGAAAGAATCGCTCCTATTTGTAACTCTTGGGCTATTTCGATAATTTCTTGACCTACCGGTGCATCTGCTTGGGTACCAAAAGCGCGGTTAATATCAAAAATCAATACAGGGTTGACTTCTGCGGCTTCCAGACTTTGCATGAGCGATCGCACTGCGATCCCAGTTTCAACAATTAATTCTGGGTTCGCCTCCACCGGCATAAGATAATCTTGATTGTTGTAATTAACCCCATAACCACTAAAGAAAAACCAGACATAATCCCCTGGTTGCCAGAATTTAGCCGCTAACTCTTCCAGCAATAACAGGATATTCTCCTTGGTGGGATAAGAATATCTTTCACCGATTGGTGGTGAAGAGTTGGTCATCAGCAGGCAGTTTTGCCGTGAAAAACCCGCATCTTGGATTAAAAAATCTCTTATAGCTTCAGCATCCGCTTGAGCGCAACTTAAAGGTTGAAACAGTTGATATTGATTGATGCCAATAGCGATCGCCCAGTAATTTACCATCCCGCTATTTGTCGCTGATCGTGTACTTGCCTAAAATTGCGGTTGGCCTTGCCAGAGAAACAAAGCTAACCTATTAAGGAGGCAGAAGGCAGGAGGAAAATAATAAGGAAAAAAACTAAATTCTTGTCACTCCGCATCCCGCACTCTGCACCTTAAACCCTTTTTGGGGTAATACCCATTACATGATTTTAGTTAAAAATACTTGCACTCACAATAAATGATAAATTGTCATTCAGGAAGCACAAGTTAATGAATATGACTTCTCATCAACAACCATTTTCGGTCATTTCTTCCTTATTTATTAGCCGCATTGGCAGAAAAATCAGGATAATTCCCGCAGGAATTTTACTTTTATTGGCAGTACCGATCTGGATGAGCACAGAAGCGATAGCGCCGCAAATAGTTCGCGCTTATTCTGCTAGAGTTGATATTAGTATAGACCGCCTCCCAGATGAAAACTACGAAACCTTACTCCGTAAAGCAGAAGCCGCAGCCAGAGCCGCAGCACAACGCAGCTTTGACCAAGATATATTAGTAACAGAGGTTTCAGTAATTGTATCTGCTGATAATTATGGAGCGATCGCCCCAATTTTAGCCTTAGAAGTTAGCCGCCTAGAATGGAAAAAACGCCCCGATCCCCAACGTTGGGCAACCTACTTTAAAACCGCCAGAGATTTACTAAAGTTTGAGCAACTGCCAGCTACTAACCCCACCGCCAGCACTCCCACCCGTCAAGAAGATCCAGAGATTGAAGATAGGGATGATTAGGGAAGGGTAGATTTGAGATTTTCCTCATCTTCCTAATTTCCCATTCCCGAAAGGTGATAGATCGCTTAGAATAGGAAGGTTGTCAAGAAACGCGATATCCGCTTTATATGGCTGTTCCAAAGAAGAAAACTTCCAAATCTAAAAGAGATAAACGCCGTGCTACCTGGCGGCACAAAGCTGCTGTGCAAGCTAAAAAAGCTATTTCTCTAGGCAAATCAATTTTGACAGGACGCTCTACTTTCGTTTATCCATCTGATGAAGACGAAGAAGAATAAAAATCAGCTCTGATGCAAAATGGTGCTGAGTAATATTGGTAACTCAGCACTTGCCATTTAGGGTGTAGGGGGCAGAGTACAGGGGAAGCAGGGGAAAAAAGAGTTAATTCCCTAATAACTAATACAGCATATTTCAGGTAAATGAGATACAAATTTTTGGAACAAACCCTTATACTAAGAGACTTTCACCCCTGCACCGCACTGAGCGCAGTCGAAGTGTTCCCTGTTAAGAGTTCCCTGTTCCCTGCTGTAACTAATGACTAAATTATGTTAGGAAAATTTTTTCAAAAACCAGATCAGCAAGAAAGTAGCCGTGTCCCTCCCGGACAGCATTTAGCTAAAGGTTTTCCCGTCCTTACCTATGGGCAAACACCCCAAATTAGTATTGAAGAATGGGAGTTTAAAGTTTGGGGTTTAGTAAAACCAGCAATCTTTACCTGGGAAGATTTTATGGCTTTACCTCAACACGAATTTACAGCCGATTTTCACTGCGTCACACGCTGGTCAAAATTAGATGTGAAATGGACAGGAATTAAAGTTACAGACTTTATCAAATTAATTGAAATAGACCCCAAAGCAGTCCACATCATGGAACATTGCTATGGTGGCTATACCACAAATGTTTCCTTATCAGATTTTATCAAAGAAGAGAACTTTTTTGCTTTTCAATTATTTGGTGAACCATTACCCGCAGAACATGGCGGACCCATGCGATTAATTATTCCTCACCTTTATGCTTGGAAAAGTGCTAAATGGGTAAATGGTTTAGAATTTTCTGCAAAAGAAGAATTAGGTTTTTGGGAAAAAAACGGTTATCACCGACGGGGTGAACCTTGGGCAGAAGAACGTTATAGTAGTAGTTTTTAGCAATCCTCAATGAGTTCACGAGTATTGTGTCATCTCATAAACTATTTAAGACTGCTATGTACTTAATATCTTTATTATCACTATCTGTATCCAGAGGTGCGAATTTCTTACTTATTCTAAATTTTACTTGGAAAAATAAATTGATTTGAACAGAAAACAATAATGCTACTAGCTAATTTTTGTAGCTCTTTGTCACTCTGACCTAGAAAAAAGAGCTATTTTAGTGAAGTTTGTATGAATCTTGACTAAAGCACCTTGTGTTTCTGAAAAAAACTTGATATGAGTACATAAATAAGTAAATTCATCTAAACGTTACGTAAAAAGGAAAACATAGAAAATGAACTTCCTCAATAAATTGGCCGTTACTACTGTTATTGCTTTGGGTATTGGCGTAATAGGCACTAGTTCTGCTCAAGCGGCTAGTATTAGTCGTTCTGACTTTAATGCCGATGCAGTTAATTTTGATTTTGAAAGTGCTACATTAGGTAGCACAGATGCTACTGACGGCACTTTGACCGTAACAAATGGGGTGGTCCGTAATAGAGGAACTTCATTTGGTTTAGTATTAGGTAACAGCTATTATGATGGTGGAGACTCGTCTGTAATCCGCTTCAATTTCTTAAATCCAGTGTCTGCGGTTGGTGTTGATTTTACGGCGAATGTTGCCGACACCACCCTGAGCATTTTTGACAGTGCAAATAATTTAATTGACAGTCTTACTTTAGACAGGACAACATTGCCCACAATATCTGCCACATCCTATCCCACTAGCTTCATTGGTTTAGATGCAGGTAGTAATTTAATTGCTTATGCCACCATTGACACACCTCTGAATGGCAATGAATTATACATTGATAACATTATCTATCAATCTGTTGCTGTACCTGAACCTGCTTCCATGTTAGGCTTGCTTGGTGTGGGTGTACTTGGTACTATTTCCAGCATCAAACGCAAGCAAAAAGCTTAGTTAATTAACACAAATTAAGCAAAGAATAATATTAAGGAAAGTTAGGGTGTGTCAGGTATGAAAACATCTGCTTATTTTGAGTATTTATCAAGTCTGACTAACCCTACAGTAAATATTGTTTTGCATAAAGGGAGTAATAGAGCCTTAAAATTTAAAGATTCGTTTGAAAAGTTCTAGTTTACCTTTGTAGGGGGCATAGCGCAATTTAATATCTAACCAAAAAGGATTTTTGTACACACTTTTATAATGAGTAAAGGTGTCAAAACTAGCTTTACCATGATATTTCCCCATACCACTATTACCAACACCACCAAACGGTAAAGACGGCATCGAAAAGTGTATTAAGGTGTCATTAATACCCACAGCACCGGAAGAAGTTGCTTGTGTAATTTGTTGTTGCAGGTTTTGGTTTTGGGAGAAAATATATAAAGCTAAAGGTTTAGGTTGAGAGTTAATTAAATTAATTGCTTCGTTAATATCTGTATATTCTAAAATAGGGAGAATAGGGCCAAAAATCTCTTCCTGCATAATTGGATCTGAAAGGGAGACATGATCAATAAAAGTTGGTGCGATGTAAAGTTGTTCAGGATTATTTTCTCCTCCAATAATTATTTTCCCAGTTTTCAGTAAGTTGATTAATCTATTAAAGTTCTTTTGATTAACTATTCTCCCATAATCAGGGCTAGATTCTGGATGTTCACCAAAAAATTCCGGTAGACATTTTTTAAGAGTTTCTATTAATTTATCTTTAATTTGTTTATTAACTAATAGATAATCAGGGGCTATACAAGTTTGTCCAGTATTAAAAAATTTACCCCAAATAATCCGTCTAGCGGTATATTCTAAATTAATATCAGCATCAATAATACAGGGATTTTTTCCACCTAATTCTAAAGTGACTGGAATAAGTTGTTTTGCAGCAGCTTCCATGACAATTTTACCGATATAAGAACTACCAGTAAAAAAGATATGGTCAAATTTTTCTGTTAATAGTTTTTGACTTGTTTCTACTCCCCCCTCAACTACAGAAATATACGCGGGATCAAAATATTCGGGAATAATTTCTGCTAATAGGTTAGATGTGTTTACTGCTATTTCTGAAGGTTTGAGAACAGCACAATTACCAGAGGATATTGCACCAATTAAAGGCGTTACTATTAGGCTAAATGGATAATTCCAAGCACCAATAATTAAAACTACCCCTAACGGTTCTGGTGCTATTTTTCCTGAAACTGGCCATAATTGCCAAGGAACTCTGATATTTTGGGGTTTAGTCCAATTTTTGATATTTCTGATAGCTAATTCAATTTCTTTTCTCACTAAAATAATTTCTGAAGTTAAAGCTTCTAATTCTGGTTTATGTAAATCTAACTTTAAAGCTTTGATAATTTTTGTTTCATTTTCATTCAATAATTGTTTAAGAATTTTCAATTGTTGCAGCCGGAAATTAACATCTTTAGTTTGATTTTTAGAGAAATAATCTCTTTGCTGAGAAATTATTTCATTCATTATTTTACTCCTAATCAAGTTCAGAATTACAGCAGGGAACTCTTAACAGGGAACACTTCGACTGCGCTCAGTGCGGTGCAGGGGTGAAAGTCTATTTATATAAGGGTTTGTTCCAAAAATTTGTACCTCATTTACCTGAAACGGGCTGTAAGTTAAAATTTAAGCTAATCTCTAGATTCAATTGGTAAACAAACAGTGAAAACACTACCTTTTCCAAGTTCAGAATTAACAAAAATCATGCCGTTATGTGCTTCGACAATCCGCCGGGAAAGATATAAACCTAAACCACTACCATAAGTTTTATTACTACCTTGGCGGAATCTTTCAAAAATAGTTGATAATTCTGATGCTGGAATACCTGAACCTGTATCTTTTACCTCAATTACAATATAACCATTTTCATTAATATTTTCCTCTAAATGCGGTATTTTACTTGTGTCTAATTGAGGCTGAAAATCTAAGCAAATAGTTACTTCACCGACATTTGTAAATTTAATAGCATTACCAATTAAATTCGTAAATAATCGCCGTAAGTCTAGATGATCACCATTGATTGTATTTTTAGTGAAATTGCTGCTAACCTCCAAATTTATCGCTAGTTTCTTTTCTATAGCTAAGGGTGTCAGTTCGCCAATTACATCTTGTAATAATTCCTGAATATGAACTGGTTGGACAGCTAAAGTTTTTTGTCCTGCTTCAAAACGATAAACTTCTAATAAAGTATTCACCATTGTGAGCAGATTGCTATTACTTCGTGCCATAATGGTGATAGCTTCCTGCATTTGTGATGATAACTTCCCTAAAGCACCCTGTTCAAATAATGCTAACATTCTATCTGCTGCTATCAGGGGAGTCCGCAAATCATGGGTAAGACGCGAGACAAAATCATGACGTTGACGCGCGATTTCGTCCCGTTCATCCATGCTATGTTTAAGACGAAGAAGCGATCGCACTCTAGCCAATAATTCTTCCACTGACACAGGTTTACCCACAAAATCATCAGCACCTATATCCAACCCCTTAGCTACATTCAGCGTGTCATGAGCAGTTATTAACAAAATAGGGATATATTGGCTTAAATTCATTTCTTCACGAATTATTCTAGTTACCTCATATCCATCCATTTCCGGCATCATAACATCTAGCAAAACTAGGTCACAGGGGGAAGTTTGCAGTATATTTAAAGCTGAATAACCATCTTCTACCGTGATAACATTATGTCCTTCCCCCTCCAAAATAGTTTGGATTAACTGTAAATTATCTAAAGAGTCATCTACAACCAGGATTTTGCCAGTATAGTGGGCTTGAGAACTCATGACTAAATTGAAGTGATAAGTGCGATCGCTAAATTAACGACTGATAAAATTTTACAACATAACACTGTAAATAAGCTTACTGTTTTGTTATAATTCACTATTCGGTCAGATTGTACGATACAGCAGGGAACAGGGGTAAAAAAATTTAAGATTCCCAGGAGAAAAAATTAATTGGTGAAACAAAGACTAGATATTCTATTATTAGATTTAGGTTTATCTGTATCCCGTCAGCAAGCGCAAAGACTAATTCAGGCGGGAGAAGTTACTGTTAATCAACAAGTAATAGATAAACCAGGAACTGAGGTAGATATTACCGCAAAAATTCAAATTAAAGAACGTCCGCCGTTTGTTTCTCGTGGTGGAGAAAAATTAGCCAAAGCACTGCAATTTTTTAATATTACTGTTAATAATCGAGTCTGTTTAGATGGGGGAATTTCTACAGGCGGTTTCACAGATTGTTTATTACAAGCAGGTGCGATAAAAGTTTATGGTGTAGATGTCGGTTACGGTCAAGTTGACTGGAAAATTAGAAATGATGAACGGGTAGTTTTGCGAGAACGTACTAATTTACGTCAACTACAACCAGAAGAATTATATACAGAAAATGACTCTATTGCTGATTTAGCTGTAGTAGATGTTTCGTTTATTTCTTTAACTAAAGTTTTACCAGCAATCTGGCGTTTAACTCAATTTCCCAAAGAAGCAGTTTTATTAGTTAAACCTCAGTTTGAAGTCGGAAAAAACCGTGTTGGAAAAAAAGGGGTTGTGCGCGACCCCCAAGACCAAGCCGACGCAATTTTTCAAGTTTTACAAACAGCTTTAGAATTAGGTTGGAAATATAAAGGTTTAACTTGGTCGCCGATCACTGGACCTGCGGGAAATGTCGAGTTTTTATTATGGTTAAATATGGAAGGTGAAACACCAACAATAGATTTATCAGCTATTCAAGAAATGACTAAGCAAGCTATTCAAGAATTGAAATAAAATCAGAGGAATAAATGATGAGTAAATATATTATTTTCCGAACAGAATCAGCTAGTGCTAATGGTTGGGAAGAACGTAAATTCGCACACAGTCAGATGGGAACAAGCATTTTAGCTGAACATTTCTACACAGATAAACCAATACCAAAAATTGGCGATAGAGTGCTGGAATTTGTGAAAGTCCCTGGATATGAAGATGTTAATTTTCCTGGTACATCTACTCACTACTATTATGGTGATTGGGAAATAGTCAAAGTAGAAGAATACACTCCAGAAATACCCGTTAGTGTTTTTGATAGTATTGTGATTTGTTATTGTCGTTATTCACCAATTCCCCCTATTTTAGAACCACTCCCACCAGTTCAAATTAGCGTTGATTCTTTCGGAGGAAATGAAGAAGTTTACAGCGAATATCTCAACTCTTAAAATTTGGTATTTAGTTCATTACACAAATCATCTAGAGATTTAGGTTTTACGGTGTTTGATTTAGCTCGATTTAAAGCTTTAAGCAATCTATCCGCATTTTTAGGAGAACGGAGTAAATAAATCGTTTCTAAAATGCTGGTAAGTTCACCAAGGGGAATTAAAGCTACACTTTCGGCATTTTTCCGGGTAATGACGATAAAATCACGTTCAGATGTAACTTGATCACAGAGTTCTGCTAATTTTGCTCGTGCTTGTTTACAGGTGTATTTATCGGAAAGCATGATTTTTCTGGAAATTATATTTTTTATGTAAAATTACTTTTTATATTGTAGCATAATCAACATCAAGGCTATAATTAAGTTCTAATTCCTAACCTGGCAAGCCTGCCTAGTCAAAGTCGAGTTAAAATCTAAATGAACTTTGTATTTTTGCGGTTTTGTCCCAGATAGCTCAAAGTGCGGTTCACTGCATAAATCCTGAATGTCAGCGTCCTTATCCCCAACCTTGGGGACACAAGTTCTGTAGCAGCTGTGGCTCACCTTTGCAGTTGCTAGACCGCTATCACCCTATACAACCCTTGGGTTCTGGTGGTTTTGCTCAAATTTATACAGTTTGGGACGAACGGACGCAAACGGAAAAGGTGTTAAAAGTACTGATAGAAAGTTCGGCTAAGGCTTTGGAGTTGTTCACCCAAGAAGCGGAGGTTTTACAAACCTTTCAGCATTCTGGTGTCCCCAAGGTGGCGGCGGATGGTTTTTTTCAAATCAATATTGTTAACCCAAAACCGCGCCAGTTGGCTTGTCTGGTGATGGAAAAAATTAATGGTCAAACTTTGGAGGAGGTGTTAAGAAGCTATCCTCAAGGTTGTCCAGAGGATTTGGTTATTAAATGGTCAATGCAGGTTGTAGAAATTTTACAGGAGTTACATAAACGCCAAATTATTCACCGAGATATTAAACCTTCTAATTTAATGTTGCGCTATTCTTCACCAACTGCGACACATCAAGCAAATCAGTTGGTATTAATTGATTTTGGTGGCGCTAAACAATTTACTGGTGCGATTTTAAAATCTCGTGCTTCTTCTACCCGTTTGTTTTCTTCTGGTTACAGTCCACCGGAACAAGTAACAGGTGGTAATGTGGGACCTGCAGCAGATTTTTATGCTTTGGGTCGAACTATGATTCATTTGTTAACGGGTAAGTATCCGCAGGAGTTAGAAGATCCGGTGACTGGGGAGTTACGCTGGCGCAAGTGGCGGACGGTTAACCTGAAATTAGCAGATTTAATTGATGAGATGGTACAGGAAAATGTGCGATCGCGTCCTGCTCATGCTGCTGTGATTTACAAACGGTTACAAAAACTCGCACCCCTACCAATTAATATTATTAGTCAACTTGGTCAAGCCACTAATCAAGCTTCTACCACTCTCACTCAACAAGTTAATCAACAAGTTAACCATTTTTCCCGCAGTATAGAGCAAGCGGTGATGGATTTTGCTCAATTTGTGGGACGCACGACATTATTTACAGTCCAAGCTATTTTTACCTTTATTTTTGCCTGTTTAACTACAATTTGGGCGATGATTGTTAGCGCGGTATTTGCTATATCAGGGACAATGATCGGCTTTTATCTAGCTTATAAAACTAATTTAGGCGATCGCATAACTGAATGGATTTCAAATCAATTACCCCAATTATTACCCAACAATCAACCTTATTTAGCACCGGAAATAATTGTTTTTGCTATGGCTGGCTTCGGTACTGCTTGGGGTTTAACTCTTTCTGGCTGTTTCGGTCAAAAAAGGCGGTTTTTAATTGCCTCTGCTGTGGCTATGCTTGGTTATAGTTTAGGTTGGGTGATTTGGCAATTTATCACCCCACAAACTAGCCCTGATGGTTTAATTGTTTGGATGTTAATATCAATTCCTATTCTAACTTTAGGGTTAGGTTTACGCAGTCATTACTTGGCTTATGCTTGCATCGCTGCTTTAGGTAGTGCCATAATTGCTTCTGGTTTAATTCGTCTCGGACTTCCCGCACCAATTTTTCACTTCTCTACTCAACCAGCTTGGTTTGAGCTATTATTACCCATAGCTTTTTTCGGGTTTGTGGGGATGTTAATCAGTTTTTGTTTAAGTGTAAGTTACTATGTAATTGTTCCCTGGTTGCGTTGGCTAGGTTGGCGATGAAAACAGCCGCAATACAGGCAAAATCTAACAAAAATACTAACGAAAAAGAATATATATTAATACATATTAATACCCCCTAGCCTCTCTTTATACCAGGCTAGGGGGCAACATACTTGATTGGCTATAAATCTTTCGGTATAGTGCTTAATTTCTATAATATATCTTCTATTCCTTTTTGTATAGTCCCTTGGACAAAATTTATATTATTTTAAGGACTTCTTAATTAATCTTTTATGGTTCAAGACTTACATCTCAAATTTGCATTAGTTTTAGCTTATTTTTCTGTAGTTTAAATTACAAATTGGTCATTAGGGAACAGGGAACAGGGAACAGGGAACAGGGAATAGTCATTAGTAACTTTCTCCCCTGCCCTCTGCCTCCTGCCTCCTGCCCCCTGCCTCCTGCCTCCTGCCTGCCTCCTTGTTAAACAAGAGCATTTTTCTGATTGGTGCTTTCGTATCATAGGAAGTAAAGAGTTTAAACTCCAATTAATTCCATGCTGTCCCGAATCAAAGATTTAGCCACCACACTAGCACCACGTTTAGTAGAAATTCGCCGCCATCTTCATGCCCATCCTGAACTGAGTGGACAGGAATATCAAACAGCTGCTTTTGTGGCTGGGGTGTTGTCTTCTAGCGGCTTGCACGTAGAAGAAGGGGTGGGTAAAACTGGTGTAGTTGGGGAAATTCAAGGAAATTATCCAAATCATCCAGTATTGGCAATTCGGACTGACATGGATGCTTTACCCATTCAGGAACGGACAGGATTAGAATTTGCTTCTAGAACCGAAGGGATAATGCACGCTTGCGGCCATGATGTACATACCACAGTGGGATTAGGCACGGCGATGGTATTGGCGGAAATTGCGGCGGAGTTGGGTGGGAAGGTAAGATTTTTGTTTCAACCGGCGGAAGAAATTGCCCAAGGTGCTAATTGGATGGTCGAAAATGGGGCAATGAAAGATGTGGCTGCAATTTTTGGTTTACACGTTTTTCCCTCTATTCCTGCTGGTTCAGTTGGTATTCGTTACGGTGCTTTAACGGCGGCGGCGGATGATTTAGAAATAGTAATTTTGGGTGAGTCGGGACATGGGGCGCGTCCTCATGAAGCTGTAGATGCCATTTGGATTGCTGCCCAGGTAATTACAGCTTTACAACAAGCGATTAGCAGAACACAAAATCCTTTACGTCCGGTAGTTTTGAGTATAGGACAGATTAAAGGGGGTAGAGCGCCGAATGTGATTGCTGATAAAGTCCAGTTATTGGGAACAGTGCGATCGCTACACCCCGAAACCCGCACCCAACTACCAAACTGGATTGAAAATATTGTGGCTAGTGTTTGTAATTCTTATGATGCCAAATATCAAGTTAACTATCGTCTTGGTGTGCCAAGTGTACAAAATGATTATACACTAACCCAATTATTACAATCAGCTGCGGAAGAAGCCTGGAGTAGCGATCGCGTTCAAGTATTACCCGAACCCTCTTTAGGTGCAGAAGACTTTTCTGTTTATTTAGATCATGCCCCTGGTTCAATGTTCCGCCTGGGTGTCGGTTACAAAGATAGAATTATGAATTTTCCCTTACATCATCCCCAATTTGAAATTGACGAATCAGCCATTTTAACCGGGGTAGTAACATTAGCTTATGCAGCTTATAAATATTGGAAATAGTCATTATGGAGGCAGGAGGCAGAAGACAGGAGGCAGGAGGCAGAAGGCAGGAGGCAGGAGGCAGAAGTAATTAATTTACTCAACTTGCTAGGACAAGAAAGCAGAAGGCAGGAGGTAAAAAGGTTAATTTAACAGGGGTCTAATAGGGTTTTCCTGGATAGTTATTTCCGCCAAGCTGCACTAGTACAAGGAGGCAGAAGGCATGAGGGAAGAAGGTTGATTAAAGTGATTTCATTCGGGTTTTTATCCTGTAAATCCTTAAATCCTGGACATCCTGATTCAGACATTTTCCCGAAAGAGCAACTTACATTAAGTATTTTTGACTTTTAACTTTTGAATGCGTGACTTTTAACTGTTCCCGTACCCCTAAGCCCTTTCCCTTTTTCATCTAATCAGTTAAACTTAGTGTTTTACTGTTCTGATTGCTAATATGTCATCAATTAACCCTGCTGATTCTTCCTCATCCCAAACATTTAGTAATAATTGGTACTTGGTCAATGTCCGTTCTAAAAAGCGTGACTTGTTTCTGAAATATTTAAAAATTTCTATCGAACAAAATCAACTACAAGAATTAATTTTAGATATCAAAGTCCCCTCAGATAAAATTTATGAGGATATTGTCTTATTAAATCTTGCTAATTTCCGCACAGCTTACACCCATTTACAAAAAGTGGAATGTTTTCAAAATATAGAACGTAAACCCTTAGAATCAACACAAGTAAACCGAATGTTAGGTTTTTGACACTCCCCGGTCTAAAGACGTGGGGATTCTACTTTCACCCTAGAAACTTGCCTTGGCAGGTTTTCACCAACCAAAGTAGAGGTTTCTAGTCCAGTAGCGTTACTTTGGGGATGCCCTCCCCTAGATTTTGCTTTGCACAAAATTTTGCACAAAATATTGATAGCCGCATTTGTATCTCTATTCAAAACAGTTCCACACTTCGGACATTTGTGAGTTATTTCTGATAGAGAATTTTTAACAGTATGCCCACAATTACTACAATTTTGAGAAGTAAAAGGCGGGGGAACTATGTTCACTCTAGTATTCAACTTTAAAGCAAAATATTCCAACCATTGACAGAACAGATACCAACTAACATCGTTAATTGATTTAGCTAGACAATGATTCCTTACCAGCCCTCTCAGTTCTTTATAAATCAAAAAATTTTCCTGCTTCTATCTTCCTGGTGGCAGTATTTCCAGTTAGCAGGCTAAGTGTGACAGCTTGTCGTTCCTCAAACCACCCCTAACATTATCTTAGATTGATAACGACCATCTGTACTTGCCCTCTCTACACCATACATAAAACATTTGTATTAAGGACACATCTAGCCAAGCTGTATTCAAATGAGGCTAGTTAAATCTATAAATTTCTCGCTAAAGAAAAATGTACTATTTACACATAGGTTACTAAGGGGTTATACTCTGTAGAATCAAAATTTAAGTATAATCAATCTCTTTAAATCAAAGAAAGCAAGGGGTGGGGTGTGACTTATCAGTGGGGAAAAAGAAACAACTCGCACGGGAACAACTCTGACCAAGATAGACCCAATCAGTTCGCTTCACGTCCGTTTAGTGTCCCTACAAAGCGAGAACAGGAAACCGCAGAACCCAGAAAACTCCCTGATGAGTCAAGTCAACTCCGGTTGTCTTCTATTACGCGACCTGACCCCACAGTACAGCCACAATCATCTGACACAGAACAAGAAACCGAAGAACAAAAGCAAGAATCAAAAGATACCATCAAGCAACAAAGCCCCAGTAATCCAGAACAACCCAACAATAACACCACTAATCCCACAGCAACAATTCAAACAAAATTAACCATTGGTGAACCAGGGGATAAATACGAGCAATAAGCTGATGCAGTAGCTCAGAAGGTGATGTCAGGAAATACCCTCCAGTTATCCTATTGGCCAGAAAAAACCACATCAAAAAACCCTTTGCCAATTCTCCAGAGGAAATTATTAAATACAGAAAATATCAATCCACAAATTCAAAGACAATCTGGTGAAAGTACAAATCAAGAGAAACCAGACTTAGAACATCAATTAAACAGTAAAAAAGGTGGGGGAAGTTCCTTAGATTCAGACACACGCTCTTTCATGGAGTCTCGTTTTGGGGCAGATTTTAGTGCTGTGCGCGTGCATACAGACAGTACCGCCGTGCAGATGAACAGAGAATTAGGAGCGCAAGCATTTACACACGGCAGTGATATATTTTTCAGAGACGGAAAAACACCAGGTAAAAATGAATTAACAGCCCATGAACTAACTCATGTTATTCAACAAACAGGGGCGGTTCAACCAAAAACCACAACAGAACAACCAGAAACCACAGACTTAAATATTACAGAAATAGGTATTCAACGGGCTTGCTTAGAGTGTGAAGAAGAACAAAAACAATATAACGAAGAACAAACACCAAAATTTTCTCATCAAGATTATTTGAATAAAGATATATCTAAACCAGAATTGATAGATAAACAAACGGAGAATATTCAGCCTAATATACTGAAAGAAGCAATTTCACGAGCTGACCAAAATAAGTATGAATCATCATCTACCAAGAAAATATTTCCTTCCATTCAAGCTAACGTAATTTCTCAAGAAGAATATCAATTCTATGCTGATTTAAACTATCGTAACACTGCAACTTCACCGGCATTTAAACTTGTACAATCACAAATAAATAAACCATTAATTCAGAAACAAGCAGATCCACGACCTAAAGGTAAGAGTGTCAATATCATAGGGGTAGCCTTTCGTGATCCGGTATTAGAACTATATAGTCAACCTTCAAAAAGTTCTCCTATTGTCAAGAAGTTATCCATAGGCACTAAGCTATTTATTGATAAAGAAATACCTGGGGGTTGGTATCATATTGCTGTTTCAACAGGGGAATATGGGTATGTTGAAGCCGCAAAAGTTAACACTCGGTTGCCTGAGCCAGGATCAACATTACACAAAATTAAAACTGGTGAGACGGCTCTCAAAATTGCTCATGATTATTACCGAGATTATGTTAAGACTAGTCAAGATTTACGATATTACATCAATGTTTTATATCAAGTTAATCAAGCAGGTGGAGCAATAATTCGTCCACCTGGTACGGATAATGCTCACTCGAATGCTTGGGAAAAAACTCAAGTACGAGCAGGTTTACATATTTGGATTCCTAGCCCTGAATTTGCTAAGACATTTGTTGGCAAGGTATCTACCGGTTCAGGTATACGTGATGCTTTAGCGCAAGCTGGTAAAGTTACTAATTTTGTGTGGGATGCGTCTGTAGGACTAGCAGCTTTAGTGGCTGGACTATTGCAAGGTGCATTAGAAGCTCTTTGGAGTAACTTGGTAGCCATCAAAGACCTATTGATGATGAAACCTGCCCAAGATGCAGCAAATATTACTTGGGATATACTGAAAAGTGCATTTTCAGGTAATCTTCTTAAAGATAGCGAAAACTTATGGAAACAGATTAGTAGCATTAATTGGCAAAATTTAGCCCAAGCATGGTGGGGAAATTTTCAACAACAATGGAATGATCCAAATGTTTGGAAAAGATGCCAGTTTCGTGGTCGAGTGATCGGCTATGCTGCTATTGAAATTGCTTTATCTTTGCTAACTTTTGGCGGTGCAACTGGGGCAAAATGGGCAGGAAAAATTGCGGGTAAAGCGATCGCAATTATTAACAAGATTCCAGGTGTAGCTAAGTTAGCAGCGCAAGTTAAGAAAATTCCTGTGCCATCAGTAATTAAGCGGGGCTTACAGGGAATACATAATATTAACTTGCGAAATCAACTGGTTAAAGGAGTATCAAAACAACTTCAAAACTTTTTTCCTAATATTAATAAATTCCTCAAAACTAGCCCTTTAAAGCCAGATGATTTAAAGAACTTTCTGAAGATTGCTAATGAGGGTTTATCTACTAGTGTATCTGGTAATATTTCCCGGTCTATTGCCAGAAAAATAATGCAGCATTCTGATATTCCTGGTTTAGACAGATGGATAAAACTAGCTTCTCGTCATGTAAAAGATCAAAATCAGTTACTAGATTTAGCTAATACTTTAGATGATGCTATTAAATTGCGACAGTCTGGAGAAAAATTTGTTGAGTTAGAGGCTTTTTATAGCCAGGGCAAAAAACTGACTAACCCTGCTGACATTGCTAAAGCTAAAACCAATGGCACTCTCAAGAACATTGATGTTGTTACGAGTACCATGCGGCGAGAATTTAAACGGGTAAACAAACCAATTACTAATAGAAAACAGCTTCTTAGCAATATTAGAGAATCTTTTAAAAAGTTTAAAGATGCACAATTAAAACGTGGCGCTGGTGGTCAAAAAAATGTTGGTGTCGTTGATTTTGGTAATCAAATCCACCTTAGAGGACAAAATCAACAGTGGGCTTTTCAAGAAATACAAGCTTTTCTCATAGATAAACAAAGCAAGGCATACAGAGAATTTGCAGATGAACTCGTTGTCAAAATCAATGGGGTGGATCATGTCTTTCCTCTGCCTCCACCTTAATACATATAATTAGATTTTATCGTTGCTGATTTAGTGTATGATTTTTGAGTGTATAGACATTCCATATAACGTCCATAAGAAGATTTTTGCTTTATGCAAAATCATTTGTATCCCTAAAATTAATAACATCTCTGAGACTATAGAGTTGGTGCGTTGTAATGCTCTCGGACTAATTCGAGTAAAATTAGTATGTAAGAATTATTAAAAATTATTCATTCTGAACTAATATAGTTATAAACAGATAATTTTTGAGGTAATTGTATGACAAACCAAAAGTTTTTAGAAATTTTACACTCATGGGATGTTGATTCGCTCCTTACCGATATACACTGGAAAAATATTAAAGAGCCTGCTGATATTTGGGATAAATTATTTACTGTACTTAGTCACTTATCTAATAATCAAAAATATCTCAGAAATATATCCGGTGAACTATCAGTAATAACTTGTGCTGATGAGCAAAGTATTTCACAACCAACAGATGAAGAATGGCAGGATTGGTCAGTTATTGTCACTCCAGAAGGATTACAAAAACTTAGAGAAATTTATAATAATGCTTGTGCATCTATAAATTACGTTGTACCTAGTAGAATATTACTACGAACAGAAGCAGTAGTATTACTTCCTGCTGAAGTTGAAGAAGTAAAAATCACTGCAATTGATGTTGGAGATATGGAATGGGGAACTCTAAAACTAGAAGAAGATAAAACAATTGATGCTCCTGAAGGTTTCAAAGTATGGTGGACTGCAAATGATTACGATAAACCGATAGATTCATCAGTAATTTATATTGAATTTTACTGTTACCGGGAACAAGGCGAAGACTATCAAATGTTTTTCTCCTTAGATTCTGACTATGATATATTTAGACCAGTTCATTTTGATGCCATACCCAATGATCGCCACGGAGTTCTAACTTTTCAATGGCACATGAGTTATCTGCAACAACTAGCATTAAACACTGGTGGAAAACTAGACATTTATCCAGATTTAATTGATTACTTTCCAGTTGAAAAATAACTGATTTTGACTTTCTTCTGGAGTTTATGGTAACAAATTTATCAAATAGATACAAAACTGATTAATTATTGGAAGTTGAAAGCTTTTATATTGCTGATTAATTCGGTTCACCTATTACAAAAATTCCAGAAGAACCATATTTTTTAGCTTATTAATAAAAAAATAAGCATTAGCTCTAAACTAATGCCGATAAATATCTAACTATTTCAGAGTTTTTTTAATCATCTGAACTGACTCATTAATACCAAAGTAATGAATTACTACGTTTGTTAGAGTAATCACCGCTATATTTAACAGAATGAAAGCGTCTTTATCCCACCGGGGATTTGACCAACTAACTCAATTAATGGAACTATTGACAGAGTACCAAGATTTAATCTAAGGTTTCTAAGGTATAGTTGGGTATGTAGAATCACGCTGGTTTACTGAAACTATACATTTAGTTAGTGTTAAGTTAAGTGAACCAGTCCTTGGCTTAAAGTGCTGAAAACAGGCTTATTGATATAATTTCTTGTAAATCTTTCGTAAAAAACTATACTATAACCTCAAACCGTAGTAATCCTAAATTGTGAGTGAACTGTTTAAAAAGTATCTTCTTTTCCCATTGTATGCTGATGTTTTCGCCATTTGCGCGGATAAGTTCACAACTGAAATAGAATTACTATGTTAGAAGATTTACTTTCAATGATAATTTTAGGTTTTTTGGGGAGTTTTGGTCATTGTGTGGGAATGTGTGGCCCTTTAACAGTGGCGTTTTCTTTATCTAATTCCCAAAATCATACACAACAAGTTAAATCATCTTGGCAAAAACAAATACAATTCCATCTATTACTAAATTTAGGACGGGTGCTGAGTTATGCTTTCGTGGGTGCTGGTATTGGGGCTCTAGGTTCGGTTTTGGTGGAGGGTGGACAGTTAGCGGGTGTAGGTAGTGATTTACGCCGTTGGATAGCAATTATTACTGGTTTAATGTTAATGTGGTTTGGTTTAAGACAAATCAAGCCGGATTTATTACCCAAAATTCCGCTTTTACATCCGATTTTACAGGGTGGTTTGAGCGATCGCCTCAACATCGCAATGGTAAATTTATCTTTACATAATCGCTGGTGGACTCCTGCACTTTTAGGCATGACTTGGGGCTTAATGCCCTGTGGATTTTTATACGCTGCTCAAATCAAAGCCGCCGAAACTGCTGACCTATGGAATGGCACAGCCACTATGTTAGCCTTTGGTTTGGGAACTTTGCCCACCATGTTGGGAGTAGGTGCTTCTACTTCTTCACTCAGTAAAGATAGGCGCAGTCAATTATACCGCTTGGGTGGTTGGGTAACTCTAATTATTGGCGCTGTTACTTTGCTACGCACTGGTGATAATATGGCAGACTACACCGGACACGCCGGGCTGATTTGCTTAATTTTAGCCTTAATTGCCCGCCCTATTTCTAAAATCTGGGCTAGTCTTTTACGTTACCGTCGGGCTTTGGGTGTGGGTGCTTTTGTTTTATCCTTAGCCCATACCATCCATAAGATAGAACATTCCTTAAATTGGAATTTTGCCGCTTTCTCGTTTTTTCCTGTGGAGATGCAAGGAGGAATAGTTGCGGGTGTAATAGCTTTGGTCTTGATGACTCCTGCGGCTTGTACCAGTTTCGATTTTTGGCAAAAGTCTTTAGGTAAATATTGGCGAAAAATTCATTTATTAAGTGTACCTGCTTTAATTTTGAGTTCCCTTCATGCCATTTTTATCGGTTCTCATTACTTGGGTTCTTTAAAATTGGGATGGGGTAATAATTTAGCTGTTACAATTTTAGGAATTATTACTATAGCTGTATTGTTGATTCGTTGGCGTTATTTTTGGTTAAAGTTAGGTTTAGAAAAGTTTTATGTTCTTCCTGAAAAATCCAAATAAAAAAAATTTGCAGTTGCCAATTATCCATTTTATATTACTATTGTTAGTTAGCTTTTTAGTAATATCTGCAACTCCTGTTTTTGCCCATTCGTTAAAAATAGATGGTGCTGTGGGAGGTACTTTACATATAGAACCTAATGACACTGCACGGGCTGGAAAACCTGCACAAACTTGGTTTGCTTTAACTCGTAAAGGTGGAAAGGTCATTCCTTTAGAAGAATGTAATTGTCAGTTAGCTGTTTATGCTGAACCTCACACCCCCGGAAAACCAGCATTACTTGAACCTAATTTACAACCTGTACAGGCGGAAAGATATCAAGGCATACCAGGAACAGAAATCACTTTTCCCCAACCAGGAAGGTATCAATTAAAGCTGAAGGGAGAACCAAAAACAGCAGGAAATTTTCAACCTTTTGAATTAAAGTTTCAAGTAACAGTGGCCGCAGGTAAGGCAGTACAAACACCCAAACTTATACAAACCCCGGCTTTAGATTCATCAACTTCTACAACAGGATCAACTACTACAGGATCAATACAACCAATTCCAATCATATTAATTGTATTAGCAGCTGCGGGTATCATCTTTTTTGTAGTCAAAGGTTTAAAGAAACCATAACAGGAAAAAGGGAGCAGTCATTAGTTATTAGGAAGTAGGGAACAGGGAACAGGGAACAGGGAACAGGGAACAGGGAACAGGGAACAGATAATAGGTAATAGAA
>DATGXB010000209.1:0-10044 GCA_035299225.1 Nostocaceae cyanobacterium
CCTGCCCCCTGCTCCCTGCCCCCTGCCTCTTCCCCCCTGCCTCTTTAGTGCTATCCTAGTTTAGCAAGTGCGCCTCTAGTTAAAATTTCTCTCACACTGGCTAATATCATAATTATGATACCATTGGGGGGTTTTCTGTAATAGCTATACTCAACTAGAGACAATCCCACTTTATCATAATAATGTATAAGACACGCTTAGGAGAAGAGTAACGCATGGGCAAGGTAGTCGGCATCGACTTGGGTACAACCAACTCAGTAGTCGCCGTAATGGAGGCTGGCAAGCCGGTGGTCATTGCCAATGCTGAAGGAATGCGGACAACACCTTCTGTAGTTGGTTTTAGTAAAGAAGGTGAAAGGGTAGTCGGACAAATGGCCAGACGGCAAACTGTCCTTAATCCCCAAAATACCTTTTTCGCCATTAAACGCTTCATTGGCCGTAGGTATGCAGAATTAAACCCAGAATCTAAGCGTGTCCCCTACACTATCCGTAAGGATGAAGTGGGAAATATTAGGGTTGCTTGTCCACGCTTAAATAAAGAATTTGCCCCAGAAGAAATTTCCGCTATGGTGCTCAAAAAGCTGGCGGATGATGCTAGTCGCTATTTGGGAGAACCTGTAACCGGTGCGGTTATTACTGTTCCGGCTTATTTTAATGATTCCCAACGCCAAGCTACTCGTGATGCGGGTAGAATCGCTGGGTTAGAAGTCTTAAGGATTCTTAATGAACCTACAGCCGCTTCTTTAGCTTATGGTTTAGACCGAGGAGAAACGGAAACAATCCTGGTATTCGATTTAGGCGGCGGAACATTTGATGTTTCTATTTTAGATGTTGGTGATGGGGTATTTGAGGTTAAATCCACCAGTGGAGATACTCAATTAGGTGGTAATGATTTTGACAAAAAAATAGTTGATTGGTTAGCAGAACAATTTTTAGAAACGGAAGGGGTAGATTTAAGACGCGATCGCCAAGCCTTACAAAGATTATTGGAAGCCGCAGAAAAAGCCAAAATCGAACTTTCTGCCGTCAGTGTCACAGATATTAATTTACCTTTCATCACCGCTACCGAGGACGGACCCAAACATTTAGAAACCCGTCTCACTCGTTCCCAGTTTGAAGGCTTATGCAGTGATTTAATCAGCCGCATTCGCACCCCAGTTAAACGGGCTTTAAAAGATGCAGGCATGACCGCCAACGATATCGAAGAAGTTGTACTGGTAGGCGGTTCTACTAGAATACCAATGGTAAAACAGCTAGTACGGGATTTAATCGGCATCGAACCTAGCGAAAACGTCAACCCTGATGAAGTGGTAGCAGTGGGGGCAGCGATTCAAGCCAGCATCTTGGCAGGAGAATTTAAAGATGTGTTGCTGTTGGATGTCACACCCCTATCTGTAGGCTTAGAAACCATCGGCGGTGTAATGAAAAAACTCATTCCCCGCAATACCACTATTCCCGTCCGCCGTTCTGACATCTTTTCCACTTCGGAAAATAACCAAAACACCGTAGAAATTCACGTCGTCCAAGGTGAGAGGGAAATGGCGGCTGATAACAAGTCTTTGGGACGGTTTAAGCTGTACGGCATCCCCCCAGCCCCTAGAGGTATTCCCCAAATTCAAGTATCTTTTGATATTGATGCTAACGGGATTTTACAGGTAACTGCTTTAGATCGGACAACGGGAAGGGAACAGAGTATTACCATTCAAGGGGCTTCTACTTTAAGTGAATCAGAAATTAATCGGATGATTCAAGATGCCCAAAAATACGCCGATGTTGATCGAGAAAGAAAGGAAAGGGTAGAAAAGCGTACCAGGGCAGAGGCTTTGATTTTACAAGCGGAAAGACAACTGCGAGAAGTGGCTTTAGAAATGGGAATGCAGTTTGCCCGCAATCGTCGCCAACGCATTGATAATATCAGCCGAGAATTAAAAGAAAGCTTACAAGACAATGATGATCGCGGTATTGATCAAGCTTATGCTGACTTGCAAGATGCTTTATATGAACTAAATCGAGAAGTCCGCGAATATTATGCTGAGGATGAAGATGATGATTTATTTGGGACATTAAAAGAAATCTTTATCGGTGGGGATAAAGAAAAGGATCGAGATAATCGGGATAATTATCGGGATAACTATCGGGATAATCGGGATAACTATCGGGATAACTATCGTGATACTTATCGAGATAGTCGTGATACTTATCGAGATAGCCGTGATACTTATCGGGAAAAAGACACCTACAGCCGAGACAATGGGAAAGACTATGGTAGAGACAGCCGTTCATCTGGATATGATAGTCGTCCCGGAAAGAAAAATCGCCCCAGTTACCGAGATAATTGGGATGATGACGATGAAGATTGGTTGTGACATACTCCCCGCCCTAAAAGTGCGGAGATTCTGGGTTCAAACAACAGTTGCAGGTCTATCCCGTCTTACACTATCTCGCCCAACAGACAATGCCCTGCCTGTTTCTACTATTCTACCAAAAAGCCGTCCTCAAAGGACGGGGAACCTCAAACCCAATTTTTTGGTAAATAAGAAAGAGGTAGAGGGGTGGGGGAAAAGTCATGCATTCAAAAGTCAAAAGTCAAAGGTCAAAAAACAAGAATAATTAATTACTCTTTCCCCTCTGCCCCCCTGCCTCTTCCCCCTTTCCCTGCTCTATCAACTACCTATATAAAAAACTATGCAAAATTTGCAGAACTTTCGAGATTATTACGAAATTTTAGGAGTAGCTAAAGATGCCCCTAATGAAGAAATTAAAAAGGTTTATCGGCGTTTAGCTAGACAATATCACCCTGATTTGAATCCAGGGAATAAAGAAGCTGAGGAAAAATTTAAGACTATTACAGAAGCTTATGAAGTTCTGTCTGATCCCACTAAGCGATCGCAATATGACCAGTTTAGCCGCTATTGGAAGCAAAAAGGCTTTGTAGGTAATAAACAGCCAAAATCAAAAGCTTGGGGCGATCGCACCACCACCCGCAACCCAGATGTAGATCCTGGTCAGTTCGCGGATTTTGAGAGTTTCATCAATCAGGTGATGGGGGTTAGTAATGTCAAAACTCCTAAGAATAATGCCACCACAACCACAGATGACCCCTTCCGCACAACTAGAACCAAAGTTGCTTATAAGGCTAATGAACAACCCCGACCGACTCGCAGAGATATTGAAGCGAGATTGAGTTTACCTTTAGAAAAAGCCTATTTAGGGGGAAATGAGAGGATTAGATTAGAAGATGGGCGATCACTAGAAGTGAATATGCCTACAGGTATGGTAACAGGTCAAACCATCCGCTTACGAAATCAAGGCATTGGTGGTGGTGACTTATACTTAAAAATTACCGTTGAACCCCATCCAATTTTTAAATTAGAAGGGTCAAATATTTTTTGTCAAGTTCCTGTCACCCCTAGCGAAGCCACATTAGGTGGACAAATAGAAGCCCCAACCCTAGATGGACCAGTAAAAATGACGATTCCCTCTGGTGTGAGGTCTGGCCAAAGATTCCGTTTATCTAATAAAGGTTATCCCGCAGAAAATGGCAAAAGAGGTGATCAATTAGTAGAAATTCAAATTGTCACCCCCAAAAATTTAACACCTGAAGAACGGGAACTTTACGAAAAACTCCGTCAAATTGAAACCTTTAAACCCCGTGCTGATTTATTAGGTTAGGCAGTTAAAAAGAGTATTCAAGTATGATTTACTAAGCCATAAACAGGTATAAAGATGAATTTGATCATTAATTTCATACCAAAATACTCTTAATTTTTAACTTTCAAAGTTGGAGTTTTACTTAAAAAGTATGAGTAAAAATAGATAATAATTTCAATTTAGATTGTGAAAAATACTTTCGAGATTTTGTGAACCGTGCAAAACCCTCACAATTTCTATACCTTCTTCTATAGAAGAATAAAAAATCAAATAATTTTTTACTGGAAAACTCCGCAAATTAGGCGCTAATTCAGGACGTTCTCTACCCATATTTGGAAATTTTGCTAATTTGGGAAAAGTTTCTCGCAGTGTATCAAAAATTTGATTAGCAGCTTTTAAATTAGTTAGTGCTAAATAGTTCCAAATCTTCTCTATATCTTTCGCTGCTTGACTAGAAATCCGATATTGATTCATGGAGAACTACTATCAGCTAAATTTTGCATCCCTTTGGCTTTAATATCTGCAAAAAAATCGTCCAGCGTTTCGTCATTATATTCTGTATATTCGCCATTTTCTATTTGTTTAAGACCAATGTTAATTTCATGACGTAACACTTGTAGCTTAAATTTCTCTAGTTCAGCTTCTAAACTTTGAATTTTATCTATCATCTGCTGAAATGCTTGTGCTTCATACACTACAACCTCAGCTTTACCATTGACAGTTAGCACTAAAGGCAATTTAGTAGCTTTAATGCGTTCTACGTAATCTTTAGCATTACGCTTGAAGTCGGTAAGGGTTTGAATATGTTCTACACTAATTTTGATGTCCATCGCATTTCATTTGATATTCTATAAAATACATCATAAGATGCGATAAGTCAGATGTCTACTCTGAGTTTGTACAATTCCCCAAGAACTTTAGAATAGAGGAAACAGATTTGATTCAAGAGAATTAGACAGCCGTGAGTCAAAACGGGACAAAGCTACAAAGCAGCGAACCCACCTATTACTCGCTGCTAGGTTTGCATCCCTCAGCGTCGGTGATTGATATCCGTCGCGCTTTTCGGGAGTTAAGCAAACGTTATCACCCTGACACTACCGAATTACCGAGTCATGTAGCGATCGCTAAATTTCAGGAAATTAACGAAGCTTACGCGACTTTGAGTAGTCCAGAACGCCGATTAAGTTATGATTTAAAGATTGGTTATTCTCGCTATGGGGTAATTCAACCACCTGCTGACCTCAATCATCCAGCACATAAACCCTATGATTGGTCAAAAGCAGCTTACCTCGACGCAAGCGATCGCCCTTTGTCTGCTGGTGAGATTTTTGCTTTGTTTGTTTTAGGGTTAACCTTTCTTAGTTGTTTAATTTTAGCGATCGTTGTTGCCATACTACGTGGTGACACACCTTTATACACCCAACCCCCAAGCACTCAACAGCAAATCACCTACATTTCCCCAAACAACCCCAAGTCCCACACCTAAATTTTTATTTTTAATAGTCTATGCTTCCCTCTGACACACCCCTGTATAGTCATCCCCTCCCCCAAATTGAACAATGGTTAAAGGATCAAGGTTGCCAACAAGACACAGACCAGCTACATTGTTGGCGTGTGCAGCGTCCTGATTGGGAAGCAGAACTTTGGTTAGACACTGAGGAAGTCACCATCCGCTATTTCCAACAGGGAGAAAATAAACAAGATATTCAACGCTCTTTTAAATATTCCCTCAGTCGGGAAGATATAGAACAAGCAATTTTTTCAGGACCGTGAACAGGAGGCAGAAGGCAGAAGGCAGAGGGCAGGAGGTAAAAGGATTTTAAATTTTAGATGGAGGAGGAAGTTAGAGGCTTAATAATCTTCTCCTTTACCAAAAAATTGGGTTTGAGGTTCCCCGTCCTTTGAGGACAGCTTTTTGGTAGAATAGTGGAAACAGGCAGGGCATTGTCTGTTGGGCAAGACAGTGTAAGACGGTATGAAACTGCAACTGTTGTTTGAACCCAGAATCTCCGCACTTTTAGGGTGGGGAGTATGTCAATCCAATATGTAGGAAGGTTGGCTGCAAAATGCTCTAGTTCAACTTCAGGATTTACTGAGGCTGCCAGTAGACTTCTGCCCCCTCTTCCCTCTTGCCTCCTGCCCCCTCCTGCCTCCTGCCTCCTACACCTTCCCAAACCGTCTTTCTCGCTGTTGATAAGCGCATAAAGCCCGGTGAAATTCAGCCCGGTCAAAATCTGGCCAGAGAGTATCAGTAATATAAATTTCTCCATAAGCCATTTGCCACAGCAGGAAATTTGATAACCGCATTTCTCCACTGGTACGAATTAGCAAATCTGGATCTACTATGCCGGCTGTATAAAGATGGTTAGAAAATATTTCTTCTGTAATTTCATCAGGTTGGAGCAGACCTTGTTGGACTTTTTGAGCGATCGCCTGACAAGCTTGTAAAATTTCCTGTCTGCCACCGTAGTTAGTAGCCACAGAAAAACGCAACCCAGTATTATTATAGGTAGTTTTTACAGCATGAAAAATTTCCTCTTGGAGAGATTTTGGTAATACCTGCAAATTACCAACAAATTGAATTTTCACATTTTCTGCTAACATTTCTCGCAGTTCTTGACGTAAAACTACTTGAAACAGAGTCATTAAAAAATCTACTTCTTCCTGGGGTCTTTTCCAATTTTCTGTAGAAAAAGCATAAGCGGTGAGGGCTTGAATCCCCCAATCATTACAACAACGCAGCAAATCTTTAAGCGCATCTACACCCCGCTTATGACCCATAATCCGGGGTAAACCCCGATGTTTTGCCCATCGCCCATTACCATCCATAATTACCGCAACGTGCTGAGGCAGTAATTCGGGCTTCAAATTAGCAGGTAAAGATTGCAGTTCAGTTGGTGGTGTTGTCATTTCTTATCTCTTGAGGCAGTGGATGGTGATCCGAGTAAACGTGAAATTATGGTTAATGCCTTACCACCAATCTGACGAATCAAACTGAGAAGACCAGGGGCCACAGCTTCCCGATCTACAGTGGGAGACAACCGCGTCTCCAAAGACTCTTTTAGCTTCCTAATCGTCAGCGGCCTGTCAAGGGTTCCGCGTTCTGCTAGGGAAATAGAACCTGTTTCTTCTGATACCACTACACAAATACAGTTTTCCACTCGCTCTGTAATGCCCATCGCTGCCCGATGGCGTGTTCCTAGTTGGCGCGAAGCTGTACGCCCTGACAATGGTAATATTATACCTGATGACACAATGCGCGAACCACGAATTAAGGTTGCTCCATCGTGTAACAAGGTTTTTGGCTGAAATATGGTTTGAATTAACTCCTTAGAAACCTCCGCATTTAACTTCACACCAGGAACAGAAAAATCTCGTTCATCAATTGGCCCAGTAATTTCTAAAATTAATAAAGCACCAATCCGATTTTTTGATAGTTCTTTAACTGCATCCACAATTTCATCAATTACACTATCAGACTTAGGTACTGCTAGGCGGTCAGTCTGAAATAACTGCCAAAATTCACCACGTCCTAACTGTTCCAGAAATCGGCGAAATTCTGACTGTAAAGCCACTGCCATAGCTACGGCACAGCCAATTACTAGCTTTTCCAGAACAAAATTTAACAGGGGTAGTCCCAAATTGCTACTTAGTGCAGATGCCAGCATCAAAATTATAAATCCCCGCACCATCCATAGCGTCCGACGTTCACTAATAATTACTAGGATCATGTACGTCAGCGCCAGCACTAATACAATATCCAGAGACTTCAGCAGCAAGGACTGCGACCATCCTAGGTTTGTCAGCCATTGCTTCCACCAATCTCTCATGACATCTGGATTACTAATTTAGTCACTAGTCATTAGTCCTTAGTCTTTAGTCTGATTCAATTTTAGATTTAGGATTTAGGATTAGGATTGTTTGATCCCAAGTCTCCCATCTAATCTGCTTCAATTTTAGATTTTGGATTTTGGATTTTAGATTGTTTAATCCCCAATCTCCCATCTAAAATGCTAATGACTAATGACTAATGACTAATGACTATTTAAGTCTTTCGGGTAGGCAATCTTGTCGAATTAAATCTTGGTAAGTTTCGCGTTGCAAAATTAAATTTGCTTCGCCATTCGCCACTACAACTGCTGCTGGTTTAGGCAGACGGTTATAGTTAGATGCCATACTGTAATTGTACGCGCCAGTTGCCAGAACTACGAGAATATCGCCCGGTTCGGTTTTTGGTAGCTGGGCATTTTTAATCAAGATGTCTCCTGATTCGCAATGTTTTCCAGCTAATGTGACTGTTTCCGTTGCGGGAGCAGACATTTTGTTAGCGACTACGGCACGATAAACTGATTGATAGGTAATTGGGCGCGGGTTGTCAGACATTCCCCCGTCAATCGCTACATAAGTGCGAATTTCGGGAATGACTTTGCTTGAACCAATAGTATAGGCGGTGACGCAGGCTGTTGCAATGAGCGATCGCCCTGGTTCACAAAGTAGTTTTGGTAATGGGAGATTTTCCGATGTACAAGCTTGTTGTACTACTTCACAAATCGCTTTTACCCATTCCTCGATACTTGGGGGATCATCTGATTCTACATATTTAATTCCTAAGCCACCACCAACGTTTAATTCGCTGATTTCTAAATTATATTTGGCTGCATTTTTTAACCATTGCACCATGACGGCGGCTAGGTCTTGGTGAGGTTGTCTTTCAAATATTTGAGAACCTATATGAGCGTGCACACCAACACAATTTAAGTTTGGCTGTTTACTCACAAAGGCAAACACTTGATCTAAATCATTGGGATCGAAGCCAAATTTACTGTCTAAATGTCCAGTACGTATGTACTCATGAGTATGACATTCAATGCCTGGAGTGAGTCGCAACATCATGCGAATGGGGGTAGTATTAACCGCCAACTCGGACAAAGTTTGCAATTCATACCAGTTATCTACCACAATGGTACAACTGGATTCGATCGCTAAAATTAATTCCTCACGAGATTTATTATTCCCATGTAAATAGATTTTATCAGGACTAACTCCGGCGGAAAGGGCTGTAAATAATTCCCCTCCTGAGACGACATCTATTCCCAAACCCTCAGAAGCAGCGATCGCACAAACTGCTAAACAGTTCCAAGCCTTAGAAGCATACAAGACTTGAGATTGTCCAGGGTAGTATTGTTGAAGACTATCTCGATATTGCCTGCAAGCTGTTCTGAGGGTGTTCTCATCTAAAATGTATAGAGGTGATCCAAACTGTTGAACCAGGGTTGGGACATCACACCCACCGATTTCCAGGTTATCATGCTGATTAACTCTGGCCGTCAAGGGTAAAAGTTCTTGATTGGGGGAAATACTAGCGCCATTATGGGGCTGTTGGGGTAAATATTGACTGCCGGAAGGTTGAACCCCGACGGGGTGAGTCGTTACCATAGCTAATATGTTTTTTCCTTGTTAAATATTACGGGTTTAACTAAGTCCGTCGCTTTCCAGTTTACAGAGAAATGGATGTGGAGGATGGGGGGTAGTGTGTAGAGGTAAGATAAGCTGTAGAGAGGCAAAAGGGCAGAGGTCGAACCGGAACTGATCACACTGGATCTATGACTTGTGGGGCAGAAAGAATATTCAGATGACTTTCCCCTGATTCTATTTCCCCTTTTCTATTTCCCCTTTTCTATTTCCCGTTTTCCCTGTCCTGTTTCCCTTCACCCCACATCCCTCACCCGTCTCTATATCGCTGTGACGTTATTTGAATTAAAGGTTCAATCCTTAACTCTGGAACATTTGCCCGCTTTACTGGAACTAGATCAAGCCTGCTTTCATGGACTATGGACTATAGAAGGCTACCAACGAGAGTTAGCCAGTCCTAATAGTCAGTTTTTGGGTTTGTTTTCCTCAGTTTCCAGTGACCAACTGTTAGGCATGGGTTGTTTTTGGTCAATTTTAGAGGAAGCCCATATTACGATTTTGGCTGTGCATCCCCAATATCAGCGTCAGGGGCTAGGGCAGGCTTTGCTATATTCTCTACTCCAAACAGCTGTTGATTGCGGATTAGAGAGAGCCACACTGGAAGTTAGAGCTTCTAACCAGGGAGCTATTTCTTTATATCAAAAATTTGGCTTCAAGACAGCTGGAAGACGACGAAACTATTACAAGGATAATCAGGAAGATGCCTTAATTTTATGGCTTTCCGAACTACAGTATCCGCATTTTTTTGCAACCCTCAGCCAGCATGAGAGGAGAATTAGCGATCGCCTCAGAAAATCAGGTTGGTCATTGGTCATTGGTCATTAGGGAACAGGGAACAGGGAACAGGGAACAGGGAACAGGGAACAGTCATTAGTCATTAGGAAGTAGGCAACAGGTACAGAAAAGTATTTTTATATTCTT
>DATGXB010000210.1:0-47455 GCA_035299225.1 Nostocaceae cyanobacterium
CCCTGCCCCCTGCCACCTGCCCCCTGCCCCTCTGCCTCCTTAAAAGTCAAAAATGGACTTTTCCTTGCTGGACACTGCTTTTAGTGCGGCTTTTTCTACTGCTTCTACTAAAGAACGGGCTACTCTGTCCGCATAAGGGCGAGATAATGACCAAATTAGTGGTGATAACCAACCGCGTAAGGTGACAGAGTAAGATACACAAGTTCCACAAACTGTAGACTCGATTTGATAAGTTACTCTCTCCTCAATGCCGGGAATGGCTAACACTCGCACACTTAACAATTCTTTAGGATTAACACGTTCGACAAAAATCCGAATGGGAATTGGCCAAAAACGGACTGCGGCCTGATAAATTAATCCTGGTTTGGGAACTAATCCTAATGGGACATTGGTACTTTTCAGTAGTGGATGCCAGGACATATCTGTTAAGTCAACCACTTTTTGCCACAGTTCATCTACAGAGGCAGAACTAATTTCTCGGTAGGTTCGCACCAGAGAAGCGCAAAATCTACGCCGTTTGCGATGGATGAATTTGGATAACCAACCTTGCACTTTCCTCATCCTGCTTGATTAAGCTGATACTACGCCGGAAAATCCGGTTATATACATTTACTTGCTGCTATAAGGTAATCTTTGGTGCAACAAGTCCAAAAAAACTTGGTTAATATACAAGGCTATACACATTTGAGGGACAATGGCTCTAGTCCGGTTGCGTAATTGCATTAAAACTGGACAATTACGTTAAGAATGTTTACAGGTTAATCCAGAAGGCTTTTTCACGGAAAAATTGTTATATCTGGAAATTGTAATTTTAGGTTCGGGAATCTTTATGCTGACCAATTCACCAGCTCCTTGTATCAGAACACAAGCACCTCAATTTCTTCCCCCAACTGATGCTAAGGCTAGAGTTAGCCAATTTATGCAGCAGTTACAAGACGAAATTTCTCAATCTTTACAAGCTTTAGATGGTGCTGCTACTTTTCAAGAAGATAGTTGGCAACGTCCAGAAGGGGGTGGTGGTAGGTCTAGGGTATTACGTGAAGGCAGAATTTTTGAGCAGGCGGGTGTAAATTTTTCTGAAGTTTGGGGCAGTCATTTACCCAATTCTATTTTAACTCAACGTCCAGAAGCAGAGGGACATGGTTTTTATGCTACTGGTACATCTATGGTTTTACATCCCCGTAATCCTTATGTACCTACAGTCCATCTCAATTATCGCTATTTTGAAGCGGGTCCTGTGTGGTGGTTTGGTGGTGGAGCTGATTTAACCCCATATTATCCCTTTGCTGAAGATGCAGCCCATTTTCATACAACTTTTAAACAAGCTTGTGATCAGCATCATCCAGAATATTACTCTGTGTTTAAGCGTTGGTGTGATGAATACTTCTACCTGAAGCATCGGGGAGAAACACGGGGGGTAGGCGGTTTATTTTTTGATTATCAAGATGGCCAAGGAGGACTGTACCGGGGTCCTGATCCTCATGGTGCAGCAGCTAGTTACAGTAATCAAGTTGGTACAGTAGAACCCCGGACTTGGGAAGAGTTATTTGCTTTTGTTCAAGATTGTGGCAGAGCATTTTTACCTGCTTATATGCCAATTGTAGAAAAACGGCATCAAATAGAATATGGCGATCGCCAACGCAATTTCCAGCTGTACCGTCGCGGTAGATATGTAGAATTTAACTTGGTTTATGACCGTGGCACTATTTTCGGCTTACAAACCAACGGACGCACAGAATCAATTCTCATGTCTCTACCACCTCTAGTCCGATGGGAATATGGCTACCAACCAGAACCCAATTCCCACGAAGCCCAATTGTATGAAACTTTCCTCAAGCCTCAAGATTGGATTAACTGGATGCAAAATCATCAAGAGTGAGAATTTTACAATTACGGTACTGAGTATAATCATTTTATTTCCCTGAGTAAAAACCAGAGCTAAAAAGTGAGCTAGTGCAGTAAATAAGTCTGTACTAGCTGGTTATATAATTGAGTTAAATTCCAGATTTACACTTTTTGGTGTTCCTTGTTTTAACCAATATTGCTCTCTGGTGACTCAGTACCGTTCGGTGGGTTAAACTACTTTAAAGATACAAACTGACAAACGGAGACAATTCTTGTTTCTAATTGATAGTTGTGGAAAATACGAAAATTGGTGAGCCAAATAGATTTATGATGTTCTGAATACTATTTTCAGTCTTGGTAAAATTAAAACTGAATTTTTTCCGCAAATTTTTTGGCTTACCGATCGCCGTCTATATACAGTAGTAGTTTAACTTAGTAGAAATATCACGGAGAGGTTAAGTGATTCAAATCGACCAAAAAATCTACACTACCCAAGATGGTACAGAGGTAATTGTCTTAACACCTACGGGTCGTTTAGACATCACCACCGCTTGGCAGTTTCGCTTGAAATTACAGGAGTGTATTTCTAAACACAGCCGTCATATAGTTGTCAATTTAGGTCAGGTGAATTTTATTGATAGTTCGGGTCTGACTTCTCTAGTAGCTGGAATGCGAGATGCAGACAGAGTTAAAGGCAGCTTCCGTATTTGTAGTGTCCATCCAGAAGCTAAACTGGTGTTTGAAGTAACAATGATGGATACAGTTTTTGAAATTTTTGAAACCGAGGAAGAAGCTTTAGAGGGTGTACCTCGAACTATGGCTAGTTAGTGATAGTGCTGGGTTCTGAGCGCACAAAAAAGTACAGAAGAAAAGTTAATTTTTTAATTTTTTCTCAGCACTCAGCACTGAATAGCTTTCTTTTTTACTGTAATGATAAGCACCCATTACTGCCCCCCATGTTGCTTTGCCAGTAGTTGGATCAATTCCTTTGTCATAGCTCCAAAATTTGGTAGCTGTGGCTTCAAAGCCTAAAGCAACTTGTATTTTTTGGTCTAAATATGTAAAACTGCATATTGTGTTTGGAGGTGGAAAGGCACTAAATTTATAGCGATCGCCAAATTCTCTTTCTGACTTCACTATTAGGGTACATCCTGGTAACAATTGTACATTGTCTGCTGTTAACCTATCTAGTAAAACAGGATTATTACCTGCTCCTCTAAAAACCTCTGGTTGTTGCAGCATATAATACTGCGCTTTAATAATGTTCTGCTCCTCTTCCCTTAACCTAATAATACGTTGGCGATAAGGTTGGTCTAATTTGAGGATATTTGCCTGTTCCGCAAACAAAGTAATACTATCTTCGCTAAAAAGTTGAATTGGTCTATGCCAAAGACGCAGATGCACATACCAGACTGGTTCGGACAAAGCTTGTTCTTGATTGTCAAACACCCCAGCTAAGTATTGACCCAAAGCAGTTAATTGTGGTGATAAATTCATAAATTAAATATAAATCTTAAATACAGCACGTTTCAGGTAAATGAGGTACAAATTTTGGGAACAAAGCCTTATGTGAAGAGACTTTTACTCCTGTTCCCTGTTCCCTGTTCCCTGTTCCCTGCTGTAATTATAAAGCTTTATTAACATTTAACCAATTATGAGGTAGGGGATAAAAATACTTTTGTTAGTGTTAAGTGGATTAAATGCTGTTCCCTGTTAAGAGTTCCTTTCTATAAGTTTTTCTAATCTAACTAATCATCTGTGATGTCAGGAACTTGTCAAAGTAACCTATAAGTTAGAGAATAGAACTACGTCGCCCTTAACATTTTCTTTGTGAATAACGTCCGTACAGTTTCAGATACAAAGCGAACTTTCTACACCCTGCATACTCGGCCAATCAACACTATTTATCGCCGAGTGGTAGAAGAATTGATGGTAGAAATGCACCTACTATCAGTAAATGTTGATTTTAGCTATAATTCGATTTATGCCTTGGGCGTTGTCACCAGTTTTGACCGTTTTATGCAAGGCTATCAACCAGAACAGGATAAAGAATCAATTTTTAATGCCTTGTGTCAAGCGATAGAGCAGGAGCCCCAACGTTATCGGCAAGATGCAGCTAGATTGACATCCATAGCTCAAAGTTTACCAATTGAGGATTTAATAGCTTGGTTGAGTCAAACTTTACCTTTAAATAAAGATACAGACTTGCAAAGACAACTGCAAGCGATCGCTCAAAAAGAAAAATTTAAGTATAGTCGTTTATTTGCCATTGGTTTGTTCTCGGTGTTAGAAATTGCTAACGCGGAACTAGTCAAAGATGATAAACAACGTACTGAAGCAATCAAAGCGATCGCCAATGGCCTAAACTTATCTGAAGATAAACTCAGCAAAGATTTAGATTTGTATCGCTCAAACCTAGAAAAAATGTCGCAAGCATTAATAGTCATGGCCGATATACTCTCAGCAGATCGCAAAAAACGCGAACAGCGTCAACAGCAAACCAATACCCCAGTTGCTCCACCGAGTAACGAGTAAGTGGGGGGTGTGGAGTACGGGGAAGAAGCAGGGAGGCAGGGAGCAGGGGGCAAGGAGAAAAAGAGGATTTTGGATTTTGGATTTAATCATTTCCTGATCCTGAAAAACCTGAAAAAAATCATGAGTTCTTAATTTTTCTCCCAGACTCCCTGCCCTCTGTTCCCCTGCCCCCTGCACCGCACTGAGCGCAGTCGAAGTGTTCCCTAGTTTCTTAAACACCTAATAATCTGTAGATTAGATTATTGATAAAAGTGAGTGCTAACGAACCTAAAATAGCACTCCAAATTCCAAAGCGTAAGCGAAAACCCTCCACAGCCGCAGCCGCAAGACAAAAGCAAATCACACCTATCATAAAAGTGAAGATACTAGACAAGAAATCAACCGTCATCAGATTTGGTATTGAAAATAAAAACTTCAGCAATGGTTTAATAATGGCGGTAATAATACCCAAAACAGCAGCAGATATAAAAGCCTTTTTTGGTGTATCAAACTCCACACCTAAAGGTAATTTACTAATCAACCATAAGCTAATAGAAGTGACTATCCAAACAATCAATAGTGTCACAATATTCATGATTACAACCCCTGCAACGTAAGAGGATTTTGGATTTTAGATCGAGTTAGGATTTAGGAAGTTAGTGATTTTCCCCTCAAGCTTTCTTCCCTTTTACCAATACGCTACATTAGAACAGCTTGGTAGAAATAACTATCCAGCTTCAAAAGATTCAAATGCTTATCTCTATCTAATAAGCTTTTTTATCTCTTGCTTTCTGCCACACTGCACTATAATCTTCTTGGTTGATTTTTTGAAAAATCTTTGTAGCTTTACCAATTATTTATAAACTAACAGAAGTTTTTATTTAAAGTTGAATTATTTTAGATAATTTTATAATTTATCAGAAACTACTCAAAAAACTATTTTTTATTGCATCCCCAGCAAAAGTAAAATTATACCGAAACCGATTTTAAAAAGCATCTTTAGGCAATATCAGTAATTAGGCCACCAGTAATAGTAAATATGCTCCAAAATATCTATCTTCATTTAAGGAATCCAAAGTGTTGCAACATAGATGGCATAGAAATTACATCAATCTAAAAGTTTAATCACATTAATTTGATAATACGACAAATAATTTGTTATCAGATCCCTAATTACAATATGTTTTGGATGCTGTTGTAGGTTGACCAACAGTATCAGTTACGATGCTATTAATAACCCTAATTCTAGTATATTTTCTTAATCTTAACCATATCTTATTTAAGCTTTAAAAAAAAATACTTAAGATTGCTTACACAATTGTCATAATTGTTTCCAAACTGTAACCCTTTACTAATTTCCCAACCATGAATTTATCAAGACGTAAGTTTTTTAAATTAGCTGGAGCAAGTGCTGTTGGCGTAACAATGCTTTCTCCTTTAGAAGCCTTCTACGCAAGAGTTGCTAACGGTCAAGTTGCGCGAGGAATTGGCTACGGAGCTTTAGAAGCCAAGTTACCTACAAATGCGGATGAACTAGCAGATGTGATTATTGGAGGTATAAATTTAAGCACAACCCCCTTACTAGAACTTCCCCCTGGCTTTAACTACACTGCCATATCCTACACAGGCCAAATGATGGATGATGGCACATTAGTTCCAGGTGGACATGATGGTATGGCTGCTTTCTCTGGGCCCAATAACACAACCATCTTAGTGCGAAATCATGAACTCAACCCTACTAATAACGGAGTCGTCGCATTTAAGAAATATGACCAGATTGCTGGAGGAACAACCAACATTGTGATTGGTTCTAATCGTCGGCTTATTAGACATTTTGCTTCTTTGGCCGGAACATATCGTAACTGTGCTGGTGGACTGACTCCTTGGGGTACTTGGGTAAGTTGTGAAGAAACTTTAACTATTCCTGCTCCCAATAACACAGCTACTAAAAAGCACGGCTACAACTTTGAAGTATCTGCAACTGCTGATATTCAAGTTGCTGATCCTATTCCTCTGGTAGCAATGGGACGTTTTAACCATGAAGCGGTAGCAGTAGATCCTGCTACTGGTTGGGTTTATCAAACTGAAGACGAAGGAAATAGTTGCTTCTATCGTTTTCGTCCTCATCAGAAAGGTAATCTCCAAAGTGGTGGGGTGCTGGAGGCTTTAGTGATTGAAGGAATGTCTACAGTTAATACTAGCACTAATTTTCTGCAATACAAAAATCAACCTTTACCTGTGAAATGGGTCAAGATTGACAACGTTGACCCTGTAACCAATGATGTTAATATTTCTGTACGCATACAAGGACAAAATAAAGGTGCAGCTATCTTTAGTCGTGGAGAAGGTTGTTGGTATGGTAATGGTTTAGTTTACTTCACCTGTACCAATGGAGGTAATGTAAGACAAGGGCAAGTATTTGCTTATAACCCTAAAAATGATACTCTCACCTTAGTCGTGGAGTCTCGTAATGCTAATGAACTAAATGCCCCAGATAACATTACTGTTGCTCCTTTTGGGGATCTCTTCATCTGTGAAGATGGTAGCGGCACTGAATATGTACAAGGGGTTAATCAAGAAGGTGAAGTATATCAGTTTGCTACAAACGCTATCAATGGTAGTGAGTTTGCTGGCGTTTGTTTCTCCCCGGATGGCAAAACAATGTTTGTGAATATCCAATCTCCTGGAATTACATTAGCAATTTGGGGCCCTTGGACAAGAAACCGCGCCTAAATTAGATATTTGATAATTAGCACGGCTATTCTAGTTTTTTCAGGAATAGCCAATTTGATAGAAGTTTTAACAGAAATTATTGGCAGTATATTGTAAATCTGTCTATCTCTAAGTTTTGTCACCAGTTTATTTCCTAATTAACCTAGTGCAGCATGGAAGAAATAACTATCCAGTGAAACCCTATTAAATATTAGTTAAATCAACCTTCTTATATCGTTTCACTTTAATAATAATACAAATACCGGGGAAGGGTTTAGCACTGCTAAATCCCTACGAATAATTCATGAGTATCAAACTTTTCGTGAAGTGGAAAACAAAAATTTAGAGAATTTAAAAAAATTATGGTAAAGCGTATTGTTGAATTCAACAAGTTAGCGTGGACGGTACACTTATTACTTTTACTCTGTTCATTAATTGTTTTATTTCTTCCACAGACTGCCTTATCTGAATCTAGTAACTCAATAGCGATCTTGTCAGCAGACTTCATTTGTTATATGCAAAATAATGATGGACAGATTATCAACCTCACTAAAATTTGTGATATGAACAACAAAGAGATTAATGGAGTTATAACATCAACTTTATCAACAACTGATAAGCAGTTTTTAGAAGATTACAAAGGTTTTTTAAGAACTAGACTAGGTGGTTCACCATTGATTAAAAATGCTCTGTTACAAGCACAACAATCTCCTGAAAATATAATTCAACGTGCTAAGGGAATTTGTGCATCAATCAAAACCGGGACACCAGAAGATTCACAGAAATTTGCTGAAAATATTGATGGGGATATTATAAATACTATGGCTGTCGAGTATTACTGTCCTGAATTAGATGATTAATTAACCGTCATCCACTGCGTGCAATCTGGACATAAGTATTTGAAAATGCCAAACTTTTCCTACAACCCAAACCCGTAAATTATACCAAATCCAGTTTTAAAAACCCCCTAAAAATGTTGAGTAATTACCATACTAAGATCATAATATTGCTCACAAAGCCGCCTCAGAATTCATTCTGAGGCTCATAATCGAAGTAAGCTCAAGCTTACTATTTTGATTTTTGAAAAACTGGAACAGTGAAAGCTTTGTACAACCAGGCTTTCAGTCTCAGTATAATTATTCAAATTCCAGCAGGATTCCGATAGTTCAATGAATTTAGTCGGCTTTAGCCGAGTTTTGCTATGAGCCTGAGAATTTATTCTCAGGCGGTGTGCTGAATAAAAAGTTTAATTTGCGGATTTGGTATTACTCATAAAAAAATCAAACCCCCCTCACCTTAATTCTCAAGTTTGGGGGGATAAAACCAGTTTAATTGTTCTGTAAAAATATCACCTTTGGGGTGGAGAATTAGTTGTTCCTGGTTCTGTAGGAGCTTGAGGTACACCAGTATTAGGGGCTGTTGGAGCAGTACCAGGAAGTGGTATAGTATTGGGAAAAGGATTAACATTTCCCGGTGCTACAGGTGCTTGTGGTATACCTGTGGGAAAATTCCCTGAAGGATTGATACCTTGTCCATTTGCGGGGAATTGATTCAGGTCTGAAGGTACACCAGGATTAAGATTACCTGATGGATTTATACCAGGTAAAGGAATATTACCAGGTAAAGGATCACTGGGATTAATTGGTAAATTTTGGGTGTTATTCTGCTGTTGTGATTGTTGTTGCAGTCCTAAAAATACCCGATTACCACCTAGTTCTCGTAGCAAGTCTAAAGTTTGAATTACATCGTTATAACTAGCAGAACGAGAAGCATTTAAAATTAATGTTCCATTAGGATGCTCAGATAGATGCTGGGCAAACCTAGTACTTATTTCTTCCCTTCTGATGACTATGTTATCAATGTAAATTTGACCACTAGCATCAAGATAAACAACTAGTTTATCTTTATCACTAGCCGAATTACTTGCTGAGGTTGTTGCAGTGCTAGATTTAGGTAAATCTAAATTAATTGCCTGTTGACGAGTAAAGTTTACTGCACCTAACAGGAAAAAAGTCAAAATACAGAAAACAACGTCAATTAAAGGGATGATTTGAATTTGGACTTCTTCAGGTTGGTTATGAAGATTAACTTTCATTTTCTCGCTCTTGTTCCGGGTGAGAGGTGGAATCCTTAATATTGTCCTCTATGGGAGAGGTGGAGTCATTAACATCTTCCTCACCGTAAGAGATGGAATAATTAACAGTTTCTTCGCCTGAATAGGAATTTTCTGTAATTGAGGAATCAGTAACTTCTGAAGATGTTTTCTTTCCGCGTTTCTTACGGGGTGGACTAAAATTATCTGATTTAGATTTCTGGACAACAACTGCGGATTTATTTTGGCTTAAATCAGGTGGAAATTGACGATAGAGTAATTCCAAGTCATTTCCGGCTTTATTAAAAACTTTGACTTGGTTAAAGACAAAAGCTTGAAACAAGCGATAGAAGACTAAAGTAAAAATCGCCACTATCAACCCTGCGGCTGTACTAATAAGCGATGCGCCAATTCCAGTAGTTACACCTGCGGCAGCTTCTGTTCCTAAATCACCGAACCGAATTGCTCGTAAAGATTGAATCAAACCTAATACAGTACCGAGTAATCCTAACAATGGTGAGAGGGCGATAACAGCTTCTAACAGTTTTTCACCCTGACGCATTCCCGCCAGTTCTTCGGCTGCGGTGGACTCCAAAGCCAAGCGGAAAGTTTCCGAATCACTTTTTTTCAGGCGTAGAGGGGCGTACAGAAAACGTCCAATTGGCTGATCTGTAGCTTGTTGGGCGATTTCTGTAGCTATATCCCACTTTTCTCCTGCTGCATCTAGAACGCGATCTACTATTTCTTTTTCCTGGGTCAAAATTCGGAACCAGAACCACAAGCGTTCAAAAATCACGCTCAGAGATAAAATTGACAAAACCAGCAAAGGCCACATTGCTGGCCCGCCCTTCTCAAACAGATCTAATATATCCACTGTGTAGTTTTCCTCCCTCCATCACTTTAGCAACTATGCGAAAGCATCTTAATTCTAGAGATTAATGGACAATTTATGAACTTACCGGCTCAAATCTTCTGGTAAATTTTTGGCCATAATATTTTCTATACACTCTAGGGCGGTTATTCCCACCCGGACATTCAAGGAAAATTTGCCAAAATAATAAAGTAGGTGGAGAACAAAAACATGAAATTTTCAATTCAAGCGGTTTACGGTTGGTATCGTAATTTGCTAAGAAATCCTAAATACCGTTGGTGGGTGATTCTGGGGACTTTGGTTTATCTTCTCAGTCCAATTGATATTTCTCCTGATTTTATCCCAATTGCGGGGCAAATTGATGATGTTTTGATTTTTACTTTGCTAGTTTCTGAGGTTTCTGGACTGTTGATTGACGGCTGGAAAGCTAAACGGGGTGAAGTAGAAACTGAGGTCAGCAATACAGATAAGGATGATCCTAATACAATTGATGTTGATGCTGTTTCTGTCAAATAGTTCCGGTACAAAAACAATGGTTTTTAAATGCAGAGGAGATCAAGATTCCTCTGCGTTGTTTTATGGTTACAGTTCTGTGACAAATTCGGTTAAGAATCTAAAGGCTTTCAAGATGTAGCTGGCGCAGTCTTGGGGTGAGGTATTGTAAAAGTATCGCCAGGCTGAGGCTTTATCTTCATCATAGCGATCGCTCCTTTCTGGGTGATGCTCTAACCATGTTAACCGCACGGCATGACCAACCAAAACATCTAACACTATATATTCCTCAATTTGCAGGTTAGGGTTATTGGCTGCGATCGCTGCTAGTTCCATTAGTGCTTCAATATTAACTTGGCGATATTCTGGCGCTTCAATTTTATTCAGCAGGTGTTCAATTTTTAAAGCAAAATTCCTTTCTCCTGCTGTCATCTCTGATAGCATGATTTCGCTGTCTAAGCGATTCCTCCTTTCTAATTTATCACCAATCACAATCCCTTTACAATGCTGCATTAATAACCAAACTTGCTTAAAAAAGTTTTTCGGCACCCGATTTAACGCGCCTTCTGCTTGACGATATCTGCGCCATCCACCAGGGGGAACTTCGATTTCTTCAGTAATAATAGGTTCTACTATCCAAGCAATATCGCTTTCTTTTTGTTTGACGTGTAATGATTCTTGCTGGCGCAATAAATTACTGACGGGCGTATATGCGGCTAAAACTTGTTGTAAACGCATTTTCACTTCATAGGGTGAAAGCTGCATTAAATAATCATAAGCTTCATCTTGGGTAACACGTAGTTCTCTAGCGATTTCGCTGGTGATTAACAGGATCAGGTAGCCGACTCTGAGGGTTAATAGTCCTCTAAATAATTCTGGTTCAGATTTAACTAAGATACCCAAATAAATTAGGATTTCTTGGGTCAACACGCGATCGCGTATATCCTCACGACAGAAATGATTGATTTTCTCAGCTATTTCCGTATGAGACATAGGTACAGTAATCAGTGAATCTTCACTGTAAGCCCTTCCTACCGCAATTTGTTTACCTCTAACTAAGATACTTGTCACCGCATCCGATAAACCAATATCCACCATTTGACGTAAACCCGCAGCCCGACGCACTACCGCCCATAAACCTAAATTTCCCGCTTTAGTGTAAACTTCATCTAATAAATTAGCCACTGTCACAGGATGATTTGGCCCACCATAACCTGTATCAAACTCTAATCCTTGCAGGCGGGTTAATGTTTGCAATAACTCAATCTGTTCATGAATATTTTCTGATGATTGCAAATGATCTAACAATAAACTCAAATTAGTTTCACATTCCATTTGAAACTCTTGAGTATGTCCTAAACGCCAATTTTTCTCAGGTTGAAAAGCTAAATAATAACAACGTAGTGCAGCATTTTTTACAGTAAATTGGGTAAACTCCCCATCTGATAAAAAATCAATTCTTTGCATCGTTGCTGTTAACATTAATTGATTCAGTCTGCCTAATTTTACTGGAACACCATTACAAACACCTTCTTTTAATTCTTGCATTAATTCCAATAACGCCTCAGCACCAGTTTCTAACATAGTGCGAGTAATCATTAAGGTCAGGATTGGCCGACCTAAATCACTCCAATATTTTTGGATATAAGCTATTTCTGATCTGATTTGGTCTAACAGAAAGTGATAATCTAAAGTTAAGTAAAATTGCTGTGCATCCAGGAAAGACGGCAAAAATACCACCGTTTTATCTGCAATCCGAAAAATTCTCGACGTACTTAAACTGCGTAATCTTCTCAGAGGACGGCCAGTTAAACCTAATTTATCATTCCGTCCAATTTGGGTGTAAATTTGTGCTAATTCTGGAGATTTTCTAACTTGAATTGGTTCGACTTGAGTAGGAGTTTGAGTTTCGATTCCATGCACTTCTAACTGATTTTGTAAATTTTCATCTTCAGCTAAAAGGGCAATTTGTACCAATGCTGAACGTTTTTTACCAATACACAAATGCCTACCCAAAGGATCAATATCACCAATCGCTATTAATCCCTCATTTAACATTTGACCAATAAAATATAGACTCTGCGCCCAAACTAAAGGTATATTCTCATTAGGTAAACGCGGCTGACTATGCGGATCTAACTTTTCAGCTTCAATATATTCGGCGGGAACATAATACAATTCTGGGAGTAATTTTAAACCGTTTCGTTCCAATAATAAAGGTTCTAATAATTCTTGATAAGTTTTAACTTGTTCTTGATCTCCTTGAAAAAGTCCATCTAGGAGTAAATAAGTAAAAAATAACGGCCATTCACATTCAATATCTTCAAATTGCTTTAATTCCCACGGTTCATAATGTAAACGTTGAGTATCTTCTAAGACTGTTTGGTGTCCATCCCGCAAAAATCGTTTACAGCCATACCTTCCTTCTAATTTAGTAATAATTTCGTTAAACGTTCTCTCCCATAATGCTCTATCTTCTACAGCAAAAGCAGGATAACTAATAATGCTTAATACAGCAGCATCAACTTCTTTAGACGCTGATTCTCTAGGTAATAGTGACTCTAAAGTAATTCTGGCACGGGTAATCTCATCTGGTAAAACATGAATTACTGAAGCTTGACCACCATTGATCCCAAATAAATTTAAGCCATTCATGGCTTCTAAAGCGGCCTTAGCCATTCCCACAGAACTCGCATTTAATTCTGCATTACCATGATTAATTTTATTTCCCCTTTCCCAAATGCCATAATCAGGGGTGCGGTAAGCTCTGCCAATATAATAAACCAAATTTTGCACAAAATTGACTTCATCCAGTGTAAATATAATAGACAAACCTGATGAGGTCATTTGTGCTAACATCAATAAAAAGATGGATGTGGCATCTATTTGTAAATGTCCCCATTCATCATCACCCACAACAATATCACCTGTGGCAGTATTGTATTTAGCGTGTAGTCCATCTAATAATGATTGAGTGTGTTTAAATTTTTCGACTTTGTGCGCTTGTCGCATCATCGCAAATAATAAACCACGCATTAATTTAACGGTGCTATGCTCTAATTCATAACCACGTCCTTGGTCTTGATCTACTTTGCGATAAGCTAGAGCTAAACCCCAAACTGCCAAAATACTATAAACATTATCTCTCACCCAAGCATCAGTATAATCACCGTGAGCCGTGATTGCTGTACTTGCGGGTAATAAACCGGTGATGGGATTTTGACGAGCAAGAATGATTATCTTTATTTGTTGATAGTAATAATCTAGACGATTGAGGGTAGATGAATGAGTTTTCATAATTTTTTTCCCTAGTGTTGACGAAATTAAACCCTGTAACCATGAAGTAAATAATATCAAAGATAAACAGTAAATGCTCTGTTGATTCTCCTGGGAATTACGGTTAATGAAGTTTGGGTCTTAATTTAGGGTTTATGTAAACATTCTGTAGTTGAGGATATTTAAGACAGTAAATTTTTTTGAAATCTTCATTGAGTGAGTAGGTAAAACTAGAATTATCTTTAAATTGTTTTTGCTAATACTAAAGTAGGAAAAATCAATACTCACCAACGAGGATACACATACTAAGGTTGTTGACATTTACATTATAAGTATAAGGACTTCTATATACAAGCAAATTGTTTCACCGAGAGGATGTGTTATGTCTATTCGTTACAATGAAAATCATGCTCCTTTGGTTAAAGTGGTTTACTCTCAAGTAAAAGTTAACGGTAAGATTGAGCTAGTACCTTTAGAGTTATATGCTGATGGTTCTCTGAAACGTTCTCAAGGTTAAGTAATGTTCAGAAACACAGAAGGCAATGTGTGAATCAGTATTTTCTCTTACTAGACTTACAATTAACTGAATGTTATCTTCGGTGCAAATTACCCCCTGACTTCAGCAGTTTGGGGGTTGATTGGTCAAATTAATGAGAAATTCCAAAATGTTACCAATGATATGAAGATAAATTGAATTTTATCACAAAATGATAGTAGCTATGCCTATTCTTCCCAAGCTTCCCTATACTTGACTAGATAATAGTATTTATTGAATCGGTCTACTTGGAAAATATACTGTTGATAATAAGCACATTTATCAAATTAACTTGACCACATTAACCCCAAGTATTAACATAGTATGTTGCGGTAACTAACGTTGCCATATCTCAGTTAAAAGCTTGTATAATAGTAATGATACCATCATTTACTTAAGTAATCTTTAATACACATTCGTTTATATAAACTTAGTGATATTATAACCAAATGATTACTTAGGAAAAACTGGCAGTTACGATTTGATGCACAAAACGATATCATTATAGTCGTCACTTCAGACATCAGAAAATGAGTCCCTCATGAAAGTAGAAACTATTCGCACGACATTAACCATTCCCAGGGAACTACTAGAAGCAACGGACAAAGCGGTGTTAGAAGGAAAAGCAAAAAGTCGGAATGATTTTGTGGTGCAGGCGTTAAAGAGAGAATTAGCGGCACAAAAACGAGCCGAAATTGATGCAGCTTTAGCAGAAATGGTCAGCGATCCTGATTATCAAGCAGAAGTATTAAAGATCGAGGCGGAATTTGCTACAGCCCAGTGGGAGGCGTTACAGCTAGGGGAAACGCCAAAATGAGAAGGGGTGAAGTCTACGATGCACGTCTAGAAACAACAGAAGGATCAGAACAAGGAGGTACTCGCCCCGTAATTATTGTTAGTCGTGATGTAATTAATTTATCTAGTCCGGTTGTTTTAGCTGTACCCTGTACTACCTACCAAAAGGGTAAACGGGTTTATCCCACCCAAGTGTTAATTTTAGCCCCTGATGGCGGACTAAAAAAAGATTCCATTGCTATGGCGGATCAGGTGCGCGTATTGTCAAAAACACGCTTTTTACGTTTGAGAGGAATGGTTTCTTCCCTAGTGATGGTACATCTAGAGCAAGCGCTGTTAATCGCTTTAGATTTACCAGGGCAGTGCGAAGAGTAGTTGAAAGTTGGGAGTCAATCAATTTTGAACACAAGCTAGATGATTTTTTTCCAGAAAGGTTGAGCTTCAAAAGACCTTATTCTAGCTGTTGAGGATAGCTTTCTGTTTGTGGATGATGGGTTTTGCTTCTTTACCCATCCCACAAGCGATGGCGAAACACCCACCGTAGGTGATGGCGAAACGCCCACCGTAGGTGATCGCCTACAACAGATTAAAATATTAAGTAGAATGAAGGATATTTTGTATATTAAATACTAATTCTTGACCATGCTACAACGATTAGTCCTCAAAGGTTTCAAGTCCATTAAGGAAATTGATCTAGAGTTGCGTCCTTTAAATATCTTAATTGGAGCTAATGGAGCAGGCAAGAGTAATTTGATCTCATTTTTCAAAATGCTCAATGAGATGATAGCGAACAGATTACAACAGTATATAGGTGTATCGGGGCGATCGCAATCTCTCTTATATTTTGGACCTAAAGTAACACCGCAAATAGAAGCAAGACTAGAGTTAGAGTTTCAAGGTGGAATTTATACCTATGATCTGCGCTTATTTCATGCCGCAGGAGATACGCTGATTTTTGCTGAAGAAAAATTGGGCTTTTTGGGAACTAGTTATTCCCCTCCCATGACCAACTTATTAGGTGCAGGACATCTAGAGACAAAAATTATTGATGCAGCACATCAAGGTATACAAACAGCTATACCTCTGAAATATTTACTCTATCAATGCCGTGTTTATCACTTTCATGATACCTCTGCTACAGCAGGAGTGCGTCAATCATGTTATATTGGCGACAACAGATTACTGGTGTCTGATGGTGGAAATTTAGCTGCGTTGCTGTTCCGGTTTCGCAAAGAGAATACTTTAGTATATAACCGCATTGTGCAAACAATACGTCTGATTGCACCATTTTTTGATGATTTTGAGCTTGAACCAGATATATCTAATAATGTTATTCTCAACTGGCGAGAAAAAGGGTCAGATCGCATATTTGGACCACACCAATTTTCCGACGGTACTTTGCGAGCTATATGCTTGACTACTTTACTCTTGCAACCAGAAGCAGACCTACCAAAAATGATCATAGTTGATGAACCGGAACTTGGTCTTCATCCTTATGCGCTCAATGTTGTGGCTGCAATGTTTGGTAAAGCTTCATATCATACACAAATACTAATTAGCACACAATCTAGTTTTTTCTTAGATAATTTTAACCCTGAAGATGTAATTACTGTAAATCGAGAGGATAAAGAATCACAATTTAAACGACTAAACTCTCAAGAATTAGAAACTTGGTTAGAAGAATATAGTTTAGGGGAAATTTGGGAAAAAAATATCATTGGTGGAGGTCCACACTAATGATTCGCCTATACTTATTTGCTGAGGGACAAACTGAACAGACATTCGCTGATAATATGCTAAAACCACACCTTAGTCAATATAGTATATTTATGGATAAAATTATGCTCATTTCTCACACTAGAAAAAAAGGAACTGTGCATCGTGGTGGGGGTAAGAATTATGAGGCAATGAAGAATGATATTTTGCGTTTTATCAAACAGGAAAAAAGCCCCAATGTGTTCTTTACAACGATGATTGATTTGTATGCAATCTCTACTAAATTTCCCGGCTTAGATGAAGCTGAAAAATTGCGACAAAATCCCATTCAAAGAGTTGAATTTTTAGAAAACAGTTTTGCTCAGGACATTGATGATAGGCACTTTATTCCCTACATTCAAATGCATGAATATGAAGCTTACCTTTTTTCTAATCCAACTTGTTTTGAGCAATTATTACCAAGAGACTCAAAAAAAGTTGAAGTTTTAAAAGCTATTGCTGAGAAATATGACACACCTGAGTTAATCAATGATAGTCCACAGACAGCACCTAGTAAACGCATCATTTCTCAATTTCCTGATTATGAAAAAGACAAGGTTCGGGTGGGTTCACAATTGGCTGAATCAATTGGACTGGAAATAATTCGGGGTAAGTGTCCTCATTTTAATGCCTGGTTGTCAAAACTTGAATCATTGAATCAAGAAGATAATAATGGTTAACTGGACAAAATTCTTAATATTCTTCTGTTAGTAGTGCAAATTACTTTTAATTTGATTGTTTGATATAAGAGAGGTGAGCATATTTTAGTGGAATATGTGATTCAATATAATACAGTTTGAAAAAATACATTTAATGATTCATGCGTCGAGATTCGATATTTTACAAAATATTTCAACAATATCCGGCATTGTTATTTGAACTATTGACAAATGCGCCAGAAAATGCTAATGATTACAGGTTTGATTCTGTAGCGGTGAAAGAACCGAAATTTGAAATTGATGGTGTATTTTTACCACCGGAAGGGGAAAATCCAGGGGTGGTATATTTTTGTGAGGTGCAATTTCAGAAGGATGAGCAGCTTTATGAAAGGGTGTTTGCTGAATCTTTACTGTATTTTTACCGTAATCGGAGCAGGTTTAGTGATTGGCAAGCAGTGATTATTTACCCATCTCGTAACATTCAACAAAGTGATATTTATCCCCATCGTAGTTTGTTAAATGGTGATCAAGTACATCGGATATATTTGGATGAGTTGGGGGATTTTCGAGAGTTACCGCTATGGGTGGGGGTGATGATACTAACGACTTTAGAGGAAAGTCAAGCACCGGAAGCGGCTAGATATTTGTTAGCAAGAAGCGGTGAGGAGGTTTTGCTGTCAGGGGATGGCGAAACGCCCAGCGCAGCTAGTCGCGCCATAATAGAGATGATCACCACAATCATGATGTACAGGTTTGAACAACTTAGCCGCAGGGAGGTTGAAGCTATGTTAGGAATCACGCTACAGGAAACCAGAGTTTATCGGGAAATTAAAGAAGAAGGTCGAATCGAAGGCCGAGAAGAAGGTCGAATCGAAGGCCGAGAAGAAGGTCGAGAAGAAGGTCGAGAAGAAGGTCGAGAAGAGGCAACTATTAAGCTGGTTATTCGACTATTAACTAAGCGGTTTGGTGAACTAACCGAGGAAATACGGTTGTCAATTTCTGCTTTATCTTTACCTGCTTTGGAAAATTTGAGTGAAGCACTTTTAGATTTTACTAGCTTGGCTGATTTAAAGCTGTGGTTAGCAAACCGTCAGGATGATCACCACAATCATGATGTACAGTTTTGAACAACTTAGCCGCAGGGAGGTTGAAGCTATGTTAGGAATCACGCTACAGGAAACCAGAGTTTATCGGGAAATTAAAGAAGAAGGTCGAGAAGAAGGTCGAGAAGAAGGTCGAATCGAAGGTCGAGAAGAAGGTCGAATCGAAGGTCGAGAAGAAGCAACTATTAAGCTGATTATCCGACTATTGACTAAGCGGTTTGGTGAACTAACCGAGGAAATACGGTTGTCAATTTCTGGTTTACCTTTATCTGCTTTGGAAAATTTGAGTGAAGCACTGTTAGATTTTACTAGCTTGGCTGATTTACAGCTGTGGTTAGCAGAATATAAGCATGAAAATATTAGTGATTAGATGATTGTTTGTGGAGGTGCGTTAAGACAAGTTAACGCACTCGATTGTATTTATAAATTGTTGATTGCTGCTGCTACCTGTCCAGAAACGAAAGGTAAAATTTCGCGGTTTTTAGCTGCGTCTTTGCCTTCTGTAAACACTACTAGAATATAGGGACGTTGATCAGGAATTTCAATGTACGCTGCATCATGGCGGGTTTGGCTTGTCCAGCCGGCTTTTGACCAAATTTGAGCATTTTCTGGGAGTCCGCCACCTAAGAAGCCTGTAACCTGGTCTTCTTCTACATCTTGGGGTAAATCGGCTTTGTTCAGACTGCGTTTGAGTAAAGCCATCATGGATTGCGATCGCACACTGGAAACCGCTACACCTCCGACGATACTATGAAGTAATCTAGCGGTGGCATCTGTAGTTAACATATTGCGATTTTCAAACATCTGTCCATAAAATGCCCTCTCTCTGCCATAGGGCCCATCACCCCAAGTTTTTTGACAGACGTTAATTTGCTCTAATTCTTCCCAGCCTAAATTTTGGAAATAACGGTTAACTATAAAGCGTTGACGTTTCCAAGTTTCAAAGGGTTCGGGGGGTAATTCTGGGCCGGATGTAGTACCTGTGAGAATATCAACTATTAAACTGGTAGCATCATTACTAGAGTCTATAATCATATCACCCATTGCTCGCTCCAATTCTGGGGAAGGTTGGGTCATGCCTTTTTCTAACCATTCATTCACCGCTACCAGATAAAACAATTTCACTACACTAGCCGGATAAATCCTTTCATTGCCACGATAACTAAAGCCTCTGACGGGATGTTTCCAGAAAGCATCGGGAGTTAAAGCGCCTCCTGTATTTACTGGTACTGGTGGATCATAAACTACTAAAGTTAAGGCAATTTGAGGACGCGCTAAACTCGGAAATGCTGACCAAGTGGCTTCTAAAATTCCATTACCTAAATTTTCTAGTTGTTCGTTTTGATGAAAAAATACCATTAGTAAAATGTCCTTTAATCTAAGTTCAAAAATTCCTCATTCCCCCACGGGAGAATATCAGTGTATTACTGACCTAAATTTATATAGTTCTCCTGAATGTACCAGTTTGGTAACACAAGCGGCTATTGGCCGACATCTGAAAATCACATCAAATGATCAGAATACCGCAATTGAAGTATATTTATGTGCGGATGATTATCCGGGCTGGCTGTCTGTGGCTGATTTGCATTTAATCACACCTGCAATTACGATTTATCAGCCAAAAGTCTTGACGAGAGAGGAAATTGAACCACTGTTACCAGAGGTAATTGCTTTTACTAAACAAGCGATGGCACAGGAAAATTATTATCTTTGGGGTGGGACGGTTGCACCTAATTATGATTGTTCTGGGTTAATGCAAGCGGCTTTTAGTTCGGTGGGTGTACAATTACCCAGGGATGCTTATCAGCAAGAGGCTTTTTTACAACCTATAGCGATGAGTGAATTACAACCAGGGGATCTGGTGTTTTTTGGTACTCCCCAAAAGGCCACCCATGTGGGATTATATTTGAGCGATCGCTGTTATATCCATAGTTCTGGTAAAGATCAGGGGAGGAATGGAATTGGTATTGATTGTCTTTCGGAACAAGGTGATCCGGTGAGTCAGTCTTATTACAAACAGCTACGCGGTGCGGGTAGGGTGGTGAAGAGTTATTTGCCACAGTCAGGAGGCAGGAGGCAGGAGGCAGGAGGCAGGAGGTAGGGGAGATGAGGAGGATGAGGAAGTTATTAATCCACAATCCAAAATTCTCCTGTTCCCTGTTCCCTGTTCCCTGTTCCCTATCACTTTTTGAATTTTTAATTTTTAATTTTTGAGTGCTTATGAGGAGTGGGTTAGTTTCGGAACAGTTGAATGGGGCGATCGCTACAATCAGGCCAGATGTGTCTGTGGTTGTACCGATTCGGGATGAGGTGGAAAGTTTACCTTTACTCTTAGAGGCTATTTCTTCTACTCTCAATTCTCACCAGCTGAGTTATGAAATCATCTGTGTTGATGATGGTTCTAGTGATGGTTCGGCGGAGTTTCTACGGGAACAAGCACAAATTCGCTCTGACCTGAAAGCAGTAATTTTACGGCGCAATTATGGTCAAACTGCGGCTATGTCCGCCGGCTTTAATTATGCCATTGGTAAAGCAGTAGTTACCCTAGACGCGGATTTACAAAATGATCCGGCGGATATCCCAATGCTACTAGCTAAATTAGATGAGGGTTTTGATTTGGTTAGCGGTTGGCGGCAAAATCGCCAAGACGGGGCGGTAAATCGGCTTTTACCTTCTAAAATTGCTAACTGGCTAATTCGTCGCACTACTAGCGTCCATATTCATGATTATGGTTGTTCTCTCAAGGCATATCGGGCGGAATTAGTGGCTGATATGAATTTATATGGAGAATTACACCGCTTTTTACCAGCCCTAGCTTACATTGAAGGGGCAAGAATTACAGAAATGCCCGTTCGTCATCATGCCCGGCGCTTTGGTCGCAGTAAGTATGGTATTTCCAGAACTTTTCGGGTGTTGATGGATTTGATAACTATTCTATTTATGAAAAAGTTCCTCACTCGTCCAATGCACGTCTTTGGTTTGTTGGGACTGTTTTCCATCACTTTAGGAGTAGGTATTGGTATCTATTTAACTGTACTAAAATTGGGTTTTGGAGCAGTTATTGGTAATCGTCCTTTGCTGATTTTAGGGGTGTTGTTGCTGGTAACTGGTGTCCAGTTATTTTGCTTCGGTCTATTGGCAGAGTTGTTGATGCGTACCTATCATGAGTCTCAAGGTAGACCAATTTATCGAGTTCGAGAAATAGTGGCAAAAAATGTTAAGTAAAGTAACAATAGGAGTATCTTTTACTTAACATTAATTTTGATTGGCTTTGGAAACTTTAGATACTTTCAATGGTCATCTACGACGTAACCTGCTGATGTTGTTTGCAGCAGGTTTATTATTCTGGTCAAGTCTAGCTTCTTTGTTGCCGACCTTACCTTTGTATATTGAGGCTGTTGGTGCGAATAAGCAAGAAATTGGCATTGTTATGGGTAGCTTTGCCGTGGGAATGTTGTTATTTCGTCCCCAGAGTGGGATATTGGCCGATCGCCAGGGACGGAAGTTTGTATTATTAATTGGGGTAGTTGTAGCAGCGATCGCTCCTTTGGGTTATTTAGCCATCAAAGAGATCCTACCCTTAATGATCCTGCGGGCTTTTCATGGCATTAGTTTAGCTGCTTTTGCCACAGGTTACAGTTCCATGATTGCTGACTTAGCACCAGAACAGCGTCGGGGAGAAATCATTGGTTACATGACTTTGGTTAATCCTCTGGGTACAGCTATTGGTCCGGCTTTGGGTGGCTATTTACAAGCTGATTTTGGTAATCAGGTTTTGTTTATTTCCTGTAGTGTTTTAGCAGGTTTTGCTGTTTTATGTATTCTCTTAGTTATTAACCCACCATCAACACCAACATCAAACCATAATCGTCAAGATAACTTTTGGCAAGTTTTAATTAGTCCCCGTGTACGTACACCAGCAATAGTTTTATTTCTGGTTGGTTTAAATGTAGGTGCTGTACATATTTTTATCTCCCTATTTATCAAATCTGTACAAATAAACTTAAATCCTGGACTATTTTTTGCATCTGCGGCTATGTCTAGCTTTAGTGTTAGGTTGTTTACGGGTCGGATTTCTGATAAATATGGTAGAGGGTTATTAATTACTTTGAGTTTAATAGCTTATATGGTAGCGATCGCCTGTATTTGGCAAGCTAAAAGTCCGAATGCTTTCTTAATTGGTGGATTAATTGAAGGTATTGGTGGAGGTTCAATTTTTCCCACAGTTTCCGCAATGATGGCAGACCGTGCTTTAGCTCATGAACGAGGCCGCATTTTTAGCGCATCTCTTATGGGTTTTGACACCGGCTTAATGATTGCTGGCCCTATCTATGGTCTAGTGGCCGAACAAGTCAGTTATCGCAATATGTATGGTGTAGCCGTAAGTTTAACTGTCCTAGCTGTGATCATCTTTGTCACCCAATCCAACAAAACTTTACCCCAATCTCTGCGCTTTGCCCTTGGTCGTGAACAAGACGGCTATTCACTCAATCGTAATCAAATTATATGAAAAAAAAGCAAAAGGTTATTTACTTGCCTTTTGCCTTTTCTTTATTATTAGAAACGGGCGAGGAGGGATTCGAACCCCCGACACCGTGGTCCGTAGCCACGTGCTCTAGTCCACTGAGCTACACGCCCTCACTAGAAATTTATAATAGCACAGGCTTTTGAAATTATGCAAGACCCAACTTCAAAAAATTTTTCTCCTCTGACGCATCTCAATCAAGGGGGTGAAGCGCAGATGGTTGATGTATCTGCCAAAATCCCCACCGTGCGGGAAGCGGTAGCGGTGGCCAGGGTGCGAATGCTCCCGGAAACCTTAGCAGCGATTCAAGCCGGGAACACACCCAAGGGAGATGTTTTAGCCACTGCCAGAATAGCGGGAATTATGGCAGCTAAACAAACATCTAATTTAATTCCCCTTTGTCATCCTTTGCCATTGCAAAAAATTACCGTAGAAATTTCAGCTAATCCCCAACTACCTGGTTATGAGATTTCAGCCACAGTCAAAACTAAGGCAGAAACTGGTGTAGAAATGGAAGCTTTAACTGCTGTTTCCGTTGCTGCTTTGACTTTGTACGATATGGCCAAAGCTTTAGAAAAATCAATCCAAATTGAGTCAATTCGCCTATTGAGTAAAACGGGTGGAAAATCAGGAGATTATTCCGAAAAAATACAGGAATCAGAATCTAAAAGTACAAAAAATGGGATTTAATTACAGCCGATTGCAAGTAAATGACGTGCAAACTAAAAATTAAAAATCTTTCCTGCAAGCTGCTTTTACTCCTACTTCCTGTTTTATGTTCTGACTCCTGAATTATTAATGATCATCCGCTAATACATAAATTACTGAATTTCACCTATAGCTTTATTTAGATCGGCGGGGTTACTATATTCTTCATCGTCGGGTAATTTTTCCAGTAGGGCGAGAATTTTTTGATCTGCACCTTGTTTTCTCGCATGATCAATCAATTCTTCTCTACCAGCAGGATAGTCAACACCTTTAAGATGTTTTTGTAATTCAACTGGATTAGCTTTTGCCATGTTCATGCACCAATAAAGGTTGATTCAATCTTCCCAGTCCTATTTGTTGTCTTCCTCTATCAGAAAGATGAATCATTTTTTACTCAAAAATACTAAAAATTCAGCCAATGGGATGATGAGAAATTGGAAAATAAAAGCAACAGAAAAATAAGGTAAGATTAAAAGCCGCTTTCAATTTTGATAGCAGGTAAGCGCAGCCGAATTGTTAAGAGTTCCCTGTTCCTTGCTGCATCATACCAAATCCAGTTTTAAAAACCCCCTAAAAATATCGAAGTAAGCTCAAGCTGACTATTTTGATTTTTGAAAAACTGGAACAGTGAAAGCTTTGTATGACTAGGCTTTCAGTCTCAGTATAATTATTCAAATTCCAGCAGAATTCCGATAATTCAATGAATTTAGTCGGATTTAGCCGAGTTTTGCTATGAGCCTGAGAATTTATTCTCAGTGGGTGTGTTGAATAAAAGGGGTTTGATTCGCGGATTTTTAGCCTTTGTTCCCAAAATTTGCTGTAAAATTTTGACTGGCTTTTAAAAAATTGGTAAACTTTAAATTTATCTTGTTCACTAAAGTTTTCAAATATAAATTGAATGGAGATTTTAAAGACAACTAGCTTTTACTCAAAATTTAGCTGAGAGCAGATTAAAAAAAATTGAGATTTATACATGAGCATCTTGATTAATTTAATATTGCCTATCTAGTACAAGAAGGCAGGAGGCAGGAGGGAAGAAGGTTGATTAAGTAGTAATTTCCAGGTTTTTCAACTGGATGATGATTTCCGCCATGCTGCACTAGATAAATAATTTTAGGATTCAAGCCTGATACTTGTCTGTGGATTGATTATAATAGATATCAAGAAAATTTTGCAAACAAAATATAGCTAATAATTTAACTTTGACAACCGAAAGATATTAAAACTATGTCTTTATTAGTGAATAACGCACAGGAAGCGGGAAGAATATACAAGGTTAGTGGGAGTATTCGTGCTGAAATGTTACGTGCAGAAATATATCGAGCTTGGGAGCGATCGCATCTCCAAGGCGCTAACCCCCGTGCTTTACAAGCCGATCATCTGTCGCAGTTAGAAACAGAAAGATTATTAGAACAGCATAATTACCTAATTCAAGCAGTACGTCCCTATTGTCGTTATTTGTCCCAAGCTGCTGGAAGTGAACCCCATGCAGTCATGTTGAGCGATCGCCATGCTATACTTCTCGATGTGGTTGGGGATGAAAAAACAGTTCATAATTTAGACTCATTTCCCAAACCTGGTTCTTTATTATCAGAAGCTGTAGCTGGTGCAAACGGCGTCGGCACACCATTAGCAGAAGAAAAATATGTGGAAATAGTCAATACTGAGCATTTTATTGAAGGGTTTCATCCCTTTACCTGTCAAGGCATACCCCTATATAATAGCAAAAAAGAAATTATTGGCGTGTTAAGTATTTCCTTACAACATCCAGACGCTAGACAGCGACTTAAAGAAATATTATTATGTGCTTCCCGTGCTGTTGAAGCGGAACTTTTAGTTAAAGTTTTAGAAGCAGATATCCGTCAAGTTTTAGTCGCAAGTCCTGAAGATTATCAACCACTGGAACAGCTACGACAAGATATTATCCAAGCTCATCAAACAGCACGTTTCAAGCTAGAAATTATTTCGCGGATGGTAGCAGTTAACCGCTTAGAGTATGCTACACAATTACTACAACAAGCAGAAAAATTTATTAAGATATTTAGCCAACGTGCTCATGTATGGCAGAGTCTGGCATCATTAGAAAGCAGCACAGTTCAATCTATATCGCTTACAGACAGTATTAGTGATTTAGTTGATTTATTATCAACTGAAGCATCCATAAATAAACTAGAAGTAAAAACTTATTGGCTAAAACCAATTACAATCCAAATTGAACCAAAAAGTTTTTTACGTCATCTACTGCGTTATTTCCTGCAAGCTTTTGAACGTGCGGGTAAAGGTGGAAGGTTAAAAATTGCAGTTACTAATTTACCAAATTCTAAGTTTATAGAAATTAATTTTACCTCCATTCCTGGGTTAAACAGTCCCCAATTAAAACCAAGTTCTCAAATTTTTTCTTTACCCAAAAAATAATTATGATGATGATAAATAATAATAAGAATTTAGACAAACGTAAAATTTTAATTGCCGATGATGATGATGATAGTCGGGAAATGTTAGCTTTTTTGCTCCAGGCAGAAGGCTGGGAAGTTCAAGAAGCAAAAGATGGCAAAGAAGCTATAGAAAAATTAGTTGAAGAATCACCCGATGTATTGATTTTAGATAATAGAATGCCGGAGATCACAGGAGTTGAACTTTACCAACAAATCAAGGAGAAATCTATTAATTTACCCGTGATTTTTGCCACTGCTTACCACTTTCCAGAGGATTTAATTGAAACTTTAGGTATTGCTTATTTTGTGACTAAACCCTATGATATTACGGATTTATTAAACATTGTAGAATCTGCATACACTCATTTCCATTCTTCGGTTTGATCAACTAAGGGAAAGCGGAAAAACAAATACCAGCCTTCAGCCGTCAGCATTGATTGATATATTTATAGCTAACGGCTGACTACCGAGAGAAATTTTTGATTTTTTCAATCTTTTTCTGGTCTAATACTTAAGTATCGGTCTTGACGAATAGAATTGATCACAGTTTGAATGTAACTTTCAGTTTCACCCAGAGTTTTTAACAAATGATTGCCTAATTCTAAAGCTGCTTCAAATTCTGGCTGTACAACTTCCTTAGCACCCATTTGAGTTAAAAGGTCAATTTCTTTATCTGTATGTGAACGAGCAATCACATCTAAATTAGGTGCAATAGTGAGAGCGTGTTTGAGTAATAGACGTGTACTGGCTGGATCTGGAAGTGCGATCGCTAAAGCTTTGGCCGTGTCTAAATGTGCTTTTTCTAAAACCAGTTCAGAATCAGCGTCACCAAAGATATAGGGAATTTGATGCGATCGCAACCTTTGTAAAGAAGCTTCACTATTTTCAATCACTAAAACCCCATATCCTTGACTTCGTAAAATTTTCACAATTACCTGTCCCACTCTACCATAACCTGCAACCACTACATGACCACTCATTTTCTCTGGCATAGATAGAGTTTGTCCTGTAGAAAAGCGTTGTAAAAAACTGGATAGCCATGATATACGAGCCAATTTATTAGCTATCAAAGGTGCAATATTTAACCATAATGGAGTCAAAACTAATGTAATTGCTGTTGTCCCCAATAACAAGAAATAAATTTCTTTAGAAATTAACTCTAACCTTAAACCCACCAAAGCCAATACAAAAGAAAATTCCCCAATTTGATTAATTCCAAAACTAACTATTACACCCGTTTTCAACGAATAGCCAAATCCAATGACAATCAGGAAAACAATTAAAGCTTTACCCACCATCACCAAAGTTACCAAACCGAAAATTAACCCCAAATTATTAATCAAAATTGTTGGGTCAATCAGCATTCCAATGGACGCAAAAAACAAACTAGCAAAAGTATCTCGCAAAGGTAAAATCTTAGCTAATGCTTGGTCAGAATAATCAACTTCAGAAATCATTAACCCAGCCACAAAAGCTCCCATAGCTATAGATAAACCTAAAGAAACTGTAATTAATGCTACTCCCAAACATAGAGCAATTACTCCTAAAAGAAATAGCTCATTGCTTTCTGTAGCTGCAAACATACTTAAGAGACGGGGAACAACAAAACAACCTAATATTAATGCCACAACAGCAAATAATAAAATTTTGATTGTGGCCATACCCAAAGCCATAGCAATATTTTCTGGTGCTTTTAAAGCTGGAAATATGGCCAACATGACACCCAAAGACAAATCTTGAGCAATTAAAATTGCCAACATAATTTGACCATGTAATGTATTAACCTCCCCTCTATCAGTCAGAGTTTTTAATACTACGGCTGTAGAAGAAAGAGACAAAACCGCACCTAAGAAAACTCCTTGGATAAAATTAGTAGCCCACCCTGTAATCACAGTGACAAATGTCACCAAAGCAATTGTTAAACCAATTTGTAATACACTACCTGACAGAGCAATATTTTTCACTCTCTTCAATTCTTTTAAAGAGAATTCCACACCTAAAGTAAATAACAAAAAAGCAATACCAATTTCTGCTAAAGATTTGATATCAGCCATATTACTTAACAACTTAAAACCAAAAGGCCCAACCACAAAACCACTAACTAAATAACCTAGTAGCACTGGTTGACGCAATTTATTTGCTAGTAACCCACCTAGTGAAGTAGCTACCACAACAGTAGTTAAATCCAGAATTAAACTATATTCCTCTTTCATTTGTTTTTTCGTTAAAAATACTTATTACTTATTTTTTCAGATTAACTAGAAAATAGGAGTATTAACAGCCAAATTGTAATATCAGTTCATTGCTATATGCAATTAGAATTAGAAACAGAAATTTGTCAAGAGCAAATCTATACCTTTTGATAAATGATTTATTTCAAAAGAAGGGTGTAGAGAAGTTGTAAATTAGGGCAAACTGAAAAAACTTAAGCCAAATCTTGAACAAAATATTTTTTTATATTCCTTGAAGAAGATGGGATCAAAACGTTTTGACAAAAATTTTGACAAAAATTTTGACAAAAATTTTAAAATTAAACAAAATCATGATCATGAGATAGTCCATATTTATATCAAACCTTTTAAAAAAAAGGTTCTACCGTTCCCCTTATGTAAAACTATATTTACCGTAGCTTTGGGTTTTATTGCTTATGGTGTGCATTCATTAGTTGAAGGACGATATCGAAGGATTGTTAGACCAAGAAATCAAAGATAAATCCAGAATCTGATTCATTTAATTACACTCGTGCATTGATGCCAATCTTCATCTTTTACCTGACCTTTTTCTCTACACCAAATTTCTCCATTTAATTCATTGCGCTGTAAACATTCCTCTGCTGCTTCAAAAGAATCAAAATGAATTGCACTATTAGCCTTAGTAGTTACAAAAGGTACACGATAATCACAATATAGTAACCAATCACCATACACCAAAGAAGTTTTTCCTTCTTCATGCTGAGTACAGGGCAGAGGATCTTTCAAGCGTATGGCATACACCAATTTATCTACCATAAATCAAAACCTAATTTCCTAATTCAATCATGGTCAAATCTCATTCATAATTACCTCTTACTTAGGCTTAACTTTGATCAGAATTTAGATATAATTAAGTGCTAAAAAAATGGCTGTAAATTCTCCCTTATTACAGATTGGTACTAGCGGCTGGGTTTATAAACATTGGATGAATATTTTTTATCCCATCAATTTACCCCCAGACCAATATTTATCATTTTATACGCAACATTTCTCCACTGTAGAAGTTAATTTTTCCTTTTATCGCTTACCAGAAAAAACAGTTTTTGAAAATTGGCGACTGCAAACCCCAAATAAATTTATTTTTGCTGTTAAAGGTAGTCGTTACCTGACTCATCTTAAAAAACTCAAAGATCCAATTGAGCCATTATCTCGCTTAATGGATAGAGTATTAGGTTTGCAAGAAAAACTAGGGCCAATTTTATTTCAATTTCCTCATACTTGGCATATTAATCTAGAACGTCTACAGCCATTTTTAGAATTACTCCAATCCTATTCTCACCAAAGATACACATTAGAATTTCGTCACTCAAGCTGGTTAAATCCTCAAGTATATAAACTCTTAGAAAGTGCAGGTATGGCACTTTGTCTACCAGTCAGTCCCACAATACCACTAGAAATTTATCTAACTGCACCCTGGATTTATATTAGAATGCACCAGGGGAAATCAGGTATTGGTTATAGCGATGATGAATTATCTTACTGGAGTCAACAAATAAAATCATTTTTAATACAAGGATTTGATGTATATGTTTATTTTAATAATGACGCTGAAGGCTATGCTATTCGTGACGCTCATCGCTTATCTAATTTCCTAAATTTATCGAGGATTTAATCATCTTTTGATCCATATTTATCTAACCAAACTTGAATAGAAGATTTTAATTTTATTCTATCTGTTTCTTGAATACCTGCTGGATCAAAACGATAGCGATAATGCAAATCAATCACTACAGTTAAATCATTTAGTATATTTAATGTAGGCACTTCTTCCTTTAATCGTTCAATCCAGTTTTTTAAAGATTCTGAAGGATGACGGAAAAAACCTAAATCATTTAACTTTTTCTCAATTAAATAAAATTCTGAATCTATACCAATGGCATGAAATTTATCAACCGATTTTGTTAATATTTCTTTTTTAGATAAACGACGGACAACTTTTTTACCACCAACTCGTCGGATGAAAATAAATATGATGGGTAAAATTAACAATAAACTATATTTAAGGCTATCACTAGCGATAATATAACGCAAACTTTCAGAGATTTTGAAACCTAATAAAGACCATAAATCAGAAATAAATGATAATGGAGAAACTGCTGCATTTTCTATACTTGTCCAATCAGCTGGTGTAGTATCAAAAGCTTGCCATTTACCATTTAAATATACCATTGTCCAAGCATGAGCATGACGACTACGAACAACATATTGATTTTCTAGTTTGTTAAATTCGTGAACCGAATAACCTACAGCATAACGGGTTGGTATACCTACAGCACGTAACAAAAGAGTGGTTGCAGTAGCGAAATATTCACAATGTCCAGAACGAGTTTTTAGTAGAAATGTTGATAAAGGTGTGATAGATTTATCTTTACCTGTAAGTTGAAGAGAATAAGTAAAATTTTGTTGAAAAAACTTATCTAACTCCTTTAAAATTTCTGGAGGTGATTTTCTTTGTAGATCTAAGTTGTTAATAATTTGATTAATTGCTGATTTTTCTTGATTCGCTATTTGCAAATCTTCCTCAGTCGGTGGACTGTCTAAACTAAGATTTGGATTAAACTGAATTTTATAAGTTACTGGTTTAATATCTCCTAATACTTTAATTGTGCCATATTGATTCTTTTCCATTTTTTTAACTGGTAAATCATCAATTTGAAATGTTCCATCTGGTAGCCTTAACAAACTTTGATCACCGGATAATGTAGCCGCAATAATAATTTCAGAACTGTTTTGAAGCTGATTTCCTAAAAACCAAGTTGTTTGATTATGATCCGGTTGTACAAGAGTAAAATTAGGATTTGTAGCTAACCAATTTGCAGATTTATAAATATTATAAGTTGCTTCTCTGAGTAATAAAGGAAAAGTTTGTTTATTTTCAGATGCTACTCTAAAAATGATATCATTAGATTGCTTCAATAAACCAATTTCTCCAATACTAGTGCGTTTATTTAATGAGTCTGTTTCTTGTCCATTAGCATTAGTGAATAATGTGATAAATTGGGTTTCAAATTTTAAATGAAGTTGATGCAATCCAATATGTCCGATAAATCCAATGCTGCCAGCAATTAAAATTAAACATAGCCAAATAATAGATGAATATCTTTTAGGACGCAAAAACCAAAAGGCAAGAGAAGAAAGTACAAACATCCCAAGATAAAATGATATATCTCTAATATTGCTGGCACTAGCTGAGAAAATGCACAGGATAAAATAAGGATAAGTGAAATTAAAATAAAAGTGTGTTTCTTTATCTGTTGTTGTGAGATTGTTAGATTTTAAAAAAAGTGTGAGAATATCAATATTTTCATTAATAGAATATATTTGAGCCGCAATAAGTGGAAAAAAAACTATTGGCAACCACTGAAACAGGGTATATATAAAATATAGAGAACGATTAATTAAAAGCAAGTAAATAGTTAAAGTTACTAAACTAATTAAACAAAAATAAGCTATTCGTTTGAAGTCGGTTTTGGATAAATCCCAACGCAAATTGAGGAATTGAGAACCTAATAAAATTAATGCTATTGGTAGGGAAAAAATTAATATTCCTGTTTGCCAACCCCAGAAGATTACAGATGCAATCAGGAGAATTAAAGACGGTTTCATATATTCATTAATCCTGTTTGTATTTTGCCTAATTCTAAAATGTGGAAATTTTCAAGTTGATTAGATTGAGATTCTAAGTCAAAATTTTCTAATTTGTTTTTTGGGTCTGTAATAATTAAAACTAAAGTATGAATATTTCTAGATTGGAGATAGTTAACTAATTTTTTTCTGTCTTCATCCCAGCAGAGAAAGATACAAATACACCCGCTTAATAGGGAAATTCTTTCCATGACTACTGGGATAATGGAATCAAAATTTTTATCTTGACAAGCAACGACGGAAGCGAGAATTTCTAGCATTTTATCAGTATGGCTAATTCCTCTACCAAAGGTAAAACAATAAGCTTCATTCCCGACAAACATTAAATCTAATAAAGATTCTTGAGTTTGTATTTCACAAGCTAGTGAAGCAGCGATTGATATTGCTTCTTCTAAAATTTCGCTGTATTTTTGGTCTTGAAATGTATCTAAAATGAGTGCATGACGGACAAAAAATTCATCTTGTTCTTCTTTAACAATTGGTTTACCAGTTTTTGCCCAACTTTTCCAGTGAATTTTTCGCAATGAATCACCGGGACGATAATCACGCAAAGACCGAAATTCTGATGATTCTCCTACGGATGAAGCTGAATTTACTCCACCAGATTGATATTTTCTAAAACCTGGTAGTTGAATTGATGGTAATTGATATAATTTTGGTAATATTAATAAGGATTGGGGTAAATTGATAGTTGTACAATTATAAATAAATCCGAAGGGATCTGGTATGGCTATTGTGAGACTAATTAACCTACCAACTCCTCTATACTTGGGAGTAATTTCACCCATAATTTCTGTTTTGCTGTTTGGTGGTAGAGGTGGTAATTTTAATGTTTTGGCTGTAATACATTGTTTTCTAGAAACTAACCATACCCAATGATAGTATAGGAAAAACACATCAAGGTAATTAAATTTATTGGGACTAGTCTTGAAACTTTCTCTAAACTCTGAAAAATTAGGACGCGGATCAGCAAAGTTTTCAGATAGTTTGAGTCCAATTTGAGTTTTCTTGGTTTTGTTGTGGATGACAATGCGATATTTTAATTTTGTATCCACAGTGCTAAATTTGGGTAAGATACGAGTTGCACTGATGTTCTCGCTAGTCTTTAAACTATAGATAAGTGAGATAATTATAATGGAAAATAAAAATGTAAATGCCTGATAAGTAGAGCTTTGATTAGTATCTATACCCAAAATTCCCGAAATCACTACACAGCAAAAAACTCCAAACCCGATTGGTGTAACTCTTTTATTTAATTTGAATTGAGTAGAAGAACTAAATCGGAATAAGTTATATATAAATTTTTGCATATAATTTATTACATTTAACTAGGAACAGGAATAGATTTGAGAATATCTTCTACAACACTTTCTGGAGTAATACCAGAGAAACGCGCTTGAGGTTGCATGACTAAACGATGAGCAATAACTGATACTGCTAGTTCTTGGATATGTTCTGGTGTGACAAATTCATAACCATCAAATAAAGCTAAGGCTTGAGCAATTTTCATTAAAGCAATTGAACCTCTGGGACTAGCGCCTAATTGTACTCCTGATGCTGTACGAGTAGCATTGACGATATCCACAACGTAACGTTTTAATTCTTGACTAATTCTAATTTGCTGAACTTGTTGTTTTAAAGTAAGAATTTCTTGGATATTTACGCAGGATTTAATATTATTAATTGGATGGTTGGTGATTTGGTCAGAAAGCAAATTTACTTCGTCTTCTGGTGAGATATATCCTAGATTAAATTGCAGTGCAAAACGATCCATTTGTGCTTCTGGTAATGGGTAAGTTCCCCGTGATTCTACGGGGTTTTGGGTAGCAATGACAAAAAAGGGGTCTTTAAGTTTTTGCAGATTTCCATCAATGCTAACTTGTGATTCTGCCATTGCTTCTAATAGTGCGGACTGGGTGCGGGGTGAAGCGCGGTTAATTTCATCAGCGAGGACAATGTGCGCGAAAATGGGGCCGGGATGAAAATGAAAAGTTCTTTCGTTGGGGTCGAGGATGGAAACCCCCAGGATATCGGAAGGTAATAAATCGGGTGTAAATTGAATCCGCTTAAATGAAATATCTATGGAGAAGGCTAAGGCTTTGGCCAGAGTGGTTTTTCCTGTTCCCGGATAGTCTTCTAGGAGGACATGACCACCACTAGCAAAGGCTGATAACAACTTTCTGATAGCTGCTGATTGACCTTTGATTACTTGCTGGATGTTGTCACAAATTTTTCGATAGATTTCTTTACCGGTTAGGGTGGGAGTTTGTGAGTTCAAGTTATTCATTTTTGTTCATAATTTGGATGATGAAATTAGGCAGGATAACCCCAAAACCTTTAAAATTGGTAATTGTGTTACAGTTTGCAATAATTTAACGGATAATTAACTAAGACTTATGCCTCCTCGTTGGCCACGTAAACCCGATCGCACAGATCCAGAGTACCGTAGATTAGATGACCGGATGAACTTTGCTGTTCACGTAGCGATCGCTGCTACCATCAACTCTGGCTTATGGTTTTTTCATAATCTTCAATCTGCATCCTGGGAATGGCTACCCTGGATAACTGGGGGTTGGGTAGTAGTATTGTTGCTGCATCTGATTTATATTCAGGCGATCGCTAATTATTCAGATACCCCCTCTAAATCTACTTAAAGATAGATGTTTAACGCTAGGGTAATTGTAACTCGTGGCAGTAGGTTAAGCCAGGATAATTACGTCATAATAGTTAAAGAGGGAAATAACTCATCCTCTTTACTAATCAGAGGTTATTGTTATGGCTAAAACCAATACCACGGAATTACTAGAAACCCTAGCCGCCGAAATTGGCGAAAATGTCTACATAGATATTTCCAAATGGCATCTTTATCTATCCGATGCTAAACTGCATACTGTTGTCGCTGAAAAAGTCTATCCGTTAATTACTTCTAAATCGGTAAATGAAGACCAAGTAATTAAAATATTAGAATCTATACCTGTCAAAATTGGCGGCGGAAAAACAGAATTACCTTTACTTAATTTATTACCGTTGCAATGTCAAGTTATTTTAGTTGATATTTTAGAAAAATATCAGCGAGAAATATAATTTTTACACCAATATCCTCACATATATCTCAATCATGAAGAGAGGGAACAGAGAACAAGGGAAAGTCAAAAATCAAAAATCAAAAATAATTAATTACTTCTGCCTCCTGCCTTCTGAGGATAAATTTTTTAGCAGTTCTTGAGGGTTATTCTTATGTTTTTGCAACTCAAGGAAACAGGCGATCTTGTTAAAATTATGGACATCCAAGAATTAATTGACCCCAATGCTGATTGTGTACACGCCAAAGATCAGGAAGGTCAAGAAGAACAAGACACTGAGAGTTTTAAAAAAGATAGTTTAGTTTTTCCTTCTGGTGAAACTTTACCCCGATGTTGGTGGGATGCTAATTATAGAAAAGTTGGGTAAATTTTGCTAAAATTTTGGTAGAAAAACACTTAGGTGGGCATTTCCGAGTATAGTTCGCTTTTATTCAGAACTTAACCGATAAATGCCCACCCTACAAATATTCAAATATATCTAATTAGAAGAAGCTGCTGATGTTGTAACTGTTTTTGCTTCCCCACGAGAAAAGAAAAGTTTAGCAATCCAATTAGTAAAAATGTGGGAAAGTAAACCCATTGGACCCGCAAATAAACATAAAGCGAGAGAATGAATTGTCCAAACTCCTGTTTTTTGCCCTTCCCAATATATCCAGCGTCCGACAAATAAATCCATCACTAAAAAGTGAATCCAACCTGTAGCAGCAGCTTTTTCATCTGCGAAGAATTTAGCAATATCTGCTAATTGGGGATTTGATAAAGCTTGTGCATTTTCTGGGGTAACACTGCTAATAAATAAGTACAGGTAAGCCCCAGCTAAGACCAAAAAAGGGAGATAAGATTCCATTACCTTCCGGGTGACATTCCAATTAGGTAATAAAATCATTAAAGCCCAAAAAGGTAAAACAAATAAATTGGCAATATTGAACAAATCAGCGATATTCATAACTACAAAGCTACTAATTGAGATTCTATCTCTGAAGATTGTACATCACGACCAATAAAAACTAACCGAGTTTGTTGGATTTCATCTGGTTTCCAAGGACGATCATAAAATTTTTCAAATCTGCTTCCCACTCCTTGCATTACTAATCGCATTGGCTTATTGGGAACAGCAACAAAACCTTTGATTCTGTAAATTTCTTGTTGTTGGGCAATTTGTTGTAAAGTCTGTTGGAGTTTTTCCGGTTCAAAACTCCGGTCTAAAATTACATGAATTGAATTAATTTCGTCATCATGATCATGGTCTTCTTCTGTATCGTGATGACTAGGACGACTGGCTAAATTATCTTCAACTGCGGCTTTAAACCCTAATAATATAGAAGCATCCAGTTGACCATAATTGCTATGAACAATTTTTACTTCTCTGGGTAATTCGTTCTTGACTAATTCTATCACTTGTGCTTGAGCTTCAGCATCAACTAAATCAGTTTTATTCAAAACTACTAAATCCGCACAAGCTAATTGATCCTCAAATAACTCTTGTAACGGTGTCTCATGTTCTAAACTATCATCTTGCTGACGTTGTGCAGTTATAGCATCTAAATCACTAGCAAACGTCCCCTCAGCCACCGCAGCACAATCTACAACCGTAATTACAGCATCAACAGTAGCAGCATTACGAATTTCTTGCCAGCGAAAAGCCTTCACTAAAGGTTTAGGTAAAGCCAAACCAGAAGTTTCAATAATAATACAATCAATATGATCTCGCCGCTTAATTAATTCCTGCATCGTCGGATAAAATTCCTCTTGGACGGTGCAACATAAGCAGCCATTTGTTAACTCAAAAATATTCCCATCTGGGTTATCTTCGGGGCAAATTTGGCAAGATTTTAATAATTCTCCATCTATCCCTAACTCGCCAAATTCATTCACTAAAACCGCTATTCTCCGTCCTTGATTATTTTGCAGCAGATGACGAATTAAGCTAGTTTTACCACTACCTAAAAAGCCTGTGATGACTGTAACCGGAATTTTTTGAGCCATGTTTGTATATATTTGATGAAGTGAGCAGCCAGATAAAAAATGATTTAGACAAGTTAAATGATTATTCAAAAAAATTGTCTAATATAATTTAGATATCCTTGGCGGCCATTTTGTTTAGTCCAGAATTTAATAGATGATTGGATAACTTTCAAACAATCTGCAATTTCTGGTAAAGTTTTGATGGTCATTAACGCATTTTCTGAATTTTCTGTCATGAGATATTCACAAGTTTCTTGAACTTTTGTCGCCACTTCTCCTGATAAACCTCTGAGGGGACGCAATGTTACTGTTCTACCTTGGGCTTTTCCACCATAAAAACGAGCTAAAGCTTCAACAGCCATTAACACTTCAGCATCAATTAAACCGTTGTTTTGATCATAAATTTCTAATATGCTTGATTCAATGTTCCGCAGTGCTTCTAAATGTTCTTTTTCTGGAATCATAGTTTTTACGCACTCAATGTTTTGTAAATTTATTTAACCTGTCTTATTTTATATAAATTTGGCAATTGTTCCAAATGAAAAACTATTTTAGTTTTCGGCGTGAGTTTTTCAACTGTTGACCTATAGCTTTAATTGCCGATAGCCATTTATCTAAATTATTGGGTATTTCTGCACGAGCGCTCGCCCAAGGTGATTGTTTTAAATATGACCAATAAATTTCTTTTTCTGGGCTGATACACCAAGCTTGCCAAGGTTTTAAAGAACCAATAAAATGAGTAATAATTGATTTATCATCAACTTTAGATTGACCGCCAAACAAATCTACTAAAGAGTTCCATTTCTTATCTAAATGTAAAAATTGACCATCAATAATTTTATTTAAAGCATCTTGATCCCATAAAATCACTTTTTCAGGATATTCTCTAATATATTCAATACATTGTTTACCGATATTATGCCTATGCCAAGCTTGTAAATTAATCAGCATCACCCCAGAATTAAAATAATAATCTCCTTTTAATTCTAATCTTTTTTTAGCTGTAATTGATTTACCATCACCACGATAAGCCGCAATTATATAATCTGTCAGGTCATAATTATATAGTTCCAGTATTGAACCATTAACAACTAAATCAGAATCTAAGTACAAAATTTTAGAGAGATTTTGTGGCAATAAATCAGGTGCTAAAAGGCGATAATAAGCAGCTGAAGATATATGTTCTGATACCTTTAAGTTTTTTACATCCTCATCATTGACCTCATACACTTGAAAATCTATATTAGTTTTTTCTTTCAATTGATTGATTTTCTGATTTAAGTCAGCACTAACTGTTTTTGTAACTATATGAACTTTATGCAAATGTTCAAGATTATTCAAGATTAGAGAGGTAACAGCTACACCAAAGTGTTGTTCATATCTATGATCAAAACAAAATAAGACTTCCATATAATTTTTTGAATTGGTGAAAAGTTAGTTTTTGTAATCTGACTAGTCTAAGAAGGCAGGAGGCAGGAGGTAAAAAGGTTAATTTATCTGGGGTTTAATAGGGTTTTACTGGATAGTTGTTTCCGCCATACTGCACTAGAGTGAATTTTGTTACAGTCACTTTACCAGATAATTCTCATATATTCCAGAGTATGAAAATTTGTGTCAGAAATTAGTATAGTGATGAAATTATGACTTTTTAAGCGATTATTAACCTGTCCTTTATCGAACCCACCCGAAAGCCATTGAAAATATGTTCATAGTGCAAAGTTCCTATTGACTGACCAAGTTAATTATCATCGGAATGATATGATCTAGGCTTTGAAGCCTTGACCAAATCAAGCTGAGTACAAATATCCAGTTTGCGTTTTTTTTCTAAAAGCCATCCATGCAAAAAATTAGTGTTGCTTTTGTTATAAGTTTAGCTGCCTTAGCTAGTGGTTTTCTGTTAGCTGCTTGTGAAAATCCCAATCCCACCAGTAACACAAATACTGGTAACACAACTAACACAAGTGCCACTAGCACAACTAACAACCAAGGATTAAAAATTGGTAGCCTTCTCCCTACCACTGGTGACTTAGCTTCTATTGGACAGCAAATGGTGGGTTCTATTCCTTTGCTGGTGGAAACAGTTAACGCTTGTGGTGGTGTCAATGGTCAACCTGTATCTTTGGTGGAAGTAGATGACCAAACCGACCCCAAAGCGGGTGCGGCCGGGATGACCAAATTAGCGACTTTAGATAAAGTAGCTGGGGTTGTCGGTTCTTTTGCCAGCAGTGTTTCCACTGCGGCCATATCAGTAGCCACACCCAACAAAGTGATGCTGGTTTCTCCTGGTAGCACTAGCCCCGTATTTACAGAAAAAGCCCAAAAAGGCGACTATAAAGGTTTTTGGGCGCGGACTGCACCACCTGATACCTACCAAGCGGCGGCTTTAGCTCAACTAGCTAAGAAAAAAGGTTTTAATCGAGTATCTACAGCTGTAATTAATAATGATTACGGTGTTGGTTTTGAAAAAGCATTTGTGGAAACATTTGAAAAATTGGGCGGAACGGTAGTAAATAAAGATAAGCCTGTGCGCTATGACCCCAAAGCACAATCATTTGATTCTGAAGCTAGTGCGGCCTTTGCTGGGAAACCTGATGCAGTAGTAGCGGTGATGTATGCGGAAACTGGTAGTTTGTTCCTCAAATCTGCCTATCAGCAAGGACTAAGCAAGGGTGTACAGGTGATGCTGACTGACGGGGTGAAGTCTGATACATTTCCTGAACAAGTTGGTAAAAGTCCTGATGGTAAGTACATTTTAGCAGGGGCTATTGGTACAGTTCCCGGTTCTAATGGTAAAGGTTTAGAAGCATTTAACAAGCTTTGGCAAGATAAAAAAGGCAAGCCACCAGGGGAATATGCTCCCCAAGCTTGGGATGCTGCGGCTTTATTAGCATTAGCAGCTCAAGCGGCTAAGGAAAATACTGGTGTGGGTATTGCTGGTAAAATTCGTGAAGTTTCTAATGCACCTGGTGTAGAAGTTACGGATGTTTGTGAGGGGTTAAAGTTGCTCAAGGAAGGGCAAGATATTAACTATCAAGGGGCAAGCGGTAATGTAGATATTGATGCTAATGGTGATGTCATTGGCTCTTACGATGTTTGGACTGTGGGTGAAGATGGCAAGATTACTGTAATTGATAAAGTTAGTCCTCAATAATTGTCAATAATTGTCAATTATAACTAATCCAAAAAGGCAAAAGAAAAGAATTCTTTTGCCTTTCTCTATTAATTAGCAATCAGTATAGAGTCTAACAATGCAAGGTTAAATTACTCTGTGGCAACAGGCGAAAAAGTAAATGGCAAAAGGGAATTAATTTGTAGAATTAATTCTGTCTGCTGATTATATTCAGTTGTAGAGGCGATCGCATTTCTTAAAATTGAGGTCCATCCTCTATCACCTTACATCATCACAAACACGACGCTCAGGATCATTTGGCTTCATCCCATTGTTAGGATTTTGCAGATAACCGCGTAGCAAATTACAACCCTGATTGAGTAAATAATCTAGATCATTGACATTCTGCAAATCCCACATTCTCACAGTGTTATCTTTACTGGCAGAAGCCAAAGTTTTGCCATCAGGACTGAAAGCCACATCATAAACAAGATTCTTATGTCCTTTCAGGGTGGCAACTAAACTACCATCAGGGCTCCATAGTTTTACGGTATTGTCCCAGCTGCCAGAGGCAACTGTCTGGCCATCAGGGCTGAAAGTAACAGACCTAACTCCATCTTCATGCCCTTGGAAAGTGGAAACCAAGCTACCATCATCAGTGCGCCACAGTTTTACTGTTTTATCACCACTGGCAGAGGCAAGTGTCTTACTATCTGGACTGAAGGCGATATCCAAAACAGGATTTTCATGTCCTTGAATAGTGGTAATCAAGCTGCCATCAATAGTGCGCCAAAGTTTAATAGTCGTATCAGCACTAGCAGAAGCAAGTGTCTGACCATCTGGGCTAAAAGCAACAGCCCAAACCTTACCTTCATGTCCTTTGAGAGTGGTAATTAAACTGCCATCAGTGCGCCAAAGTTTAATAGTCGTATCAGCACTAGCAGAGGCAAGTTTCTGTCCATCTGGACTAAAGGCCACACCAAAGACTGTATTTTCATGTCCTTTGAGGGTAGTAATTAAACTGCCATTAGTCTTCCATAGTTTCACTGTGTTGTCATTACTGCCAGAAGCAATTGTCTGGCCATCTGGGCTAAAGGCAACAGCCCAAACATCACTTTCATGTCCTTTGAGGGTAGTAATCAAAGTACCATCATTACGCCATAGCTTTGCAGTCTTGTTTCCACCAGCAGCAATAAAATTCTTGCCATCTGGGCTGAAGGACACACTAGAAACCTCACCCTCATGGCCTTTGAAGGTAGTAATGAAACTGCCATCAGTACGCCACAGTTTTACTCTGTTGTCATAACCAGCAGAAGCTAGTGTTTTACTAGTCGGGTCAAATTCGATCCCAACAATCGAATTATTAAGTTTAGCAAAGGTGGCAATCCAAGTACCATCATTACCCCACAGTGTTATACCATATCTGCCACCAGAGGCGACTATCTTACCATCTGGACTAAAGGCAACATCATAAACCTCATCTTCATTTTTCAGGGTGTTAATTAAGCGGCCATCAGTAGTGCGCCACAGTTTCACTGTGTTGTCATCACTGCCAGAAGCAAGTGTCTGACCATCTGGGCTAAAGGCGACATCTTTCACTGGATTTTCATGTCCCTTGAGGGTGTTAATCAAATTGCCATCAGTAGTACGCCACAGTTTTACTGTGTTGTCATAACCAGCAGAGGCAAGTGTCAAACCATTCGGGCTAAAGGCAACAGCCCAAACATAACTTTCATGACCTTTGAGAGTGTTAATCAAGCTACCATCATTAGTACGCCACAGTTTTACTGTGTTGTCATCACTGGCAGAAGCAAGTGTCAGACCATTCGGGCTAAAGACAAGACCATTGACATAATCTTGATGCCCTTTAAGAGTGTTAATCAAGCTACCATCAGTAATACGCCACAGTTTCACTGTTTTATCACCACTGGCAGAGGCAAGTAGCTGACCATCTGGACTAAAGGTGACATCTTTCACCAAGTTGTCATGCCCCTTGAAGGTATGAATCAAAGTACCATTAGTACGCCACAGTTTCACTGTTTTATCACCACTGGCAGAGGCAAGCATCTGACCATCTGGACTGAAAGCAACATCATTAACATCATCATTATGCCCTACCAGACGGTTTTTTTCTTTTACCTCATCAAGTGCTTGACGTAAGTTTGCTATAACCTGAATTTTGGTATTTGCATTCAATTTTCGTAAATATTTAACTTTCTCTAATTGTTTTCCAGCCTTGAGATTGTCTATTAGTGCCTCTAGTTGCTGTGAATCTAAGTTTAGAGATTGTGTAGCTGTTATGTTCATTTTTTGTAGCTCGGCAATATTGAACTGTTGCTGGGCTTCTCTCCATTGGAAAAAGGCAAAAATTGCAGCTATACTCACCAAAACTGTTGAAGCTAGTGCTACTTTTGTGGTGGTTTGAGCGGCTTGACGAGCTTTTATTTCCTGTTGTAATTCTCGTTGTCGGCGTTCTTCTTCTTGCTGAAGGTGGTAATCCCGTTCTGCTTGACTGGCTGCAATTAACTCCTTTGCCGGACTACTCACAGGCATTGTGTCAGCATGAGTTTGTAGGAAATCTTCTGCCTGTGCTAACTTTACTCCTTGTAGCAGATAATCCTTAATCTTGCCATTATCTAGCCACTCTTGAGCTGCCGCCTCAATTTTCCGCTTTTGTCTGAGTGCTTCCCGGTTTTCATTTAACCATTGGCGTAATAAAGGCCAATTACGAATCAGTGCTTCATGGGCAACATCCACTACTGCTATTGAGCCTGATTTTGTCCCTTTCTCTATTAAGGTACTTGTAACTAGTAACCTGACTTTTTCATCTGCTAATTTGCCAATTACCCGCTCTACTACTGGTGCTTCTTGTGGTGATGGCACTAAATCTCGCAGCAAAACCCGTCGACGTGTATCTTCTGTTCCTTCTCCTAGTTGTGTCAGTTCTAGAAAAATCCGCTTTGCTACCGGTTGTTCTTCACTTGATAAAGCCTTATAAACTTCGGTGGCACGTTTTTGTAGTGTTCCTTTGACTCCACCCAAGTGGGTATATGCGGCTAATGTAAATTGATGCTGCTGCCAAAGTTCTTTTAGTGTATATTCCAACAAGGGTAAACTTCCTGGTGAGCCTTCTACATCTGCTATCATCTCCTCAACCAGTTCTGGCTCAACTTCTAAACCTACCTGTTGTGCTGGTTCAACTATTGCTTGCTCTAGCTCCTCTCGCGTCATTGGTGTTACAGTAACCAAATGTTGCTGAATTTGTTGCGCTAACCCACTATATTCTTGATCAGAACATTTACCTAAGAAATCCGCTCGCATCACCAATACTAGGCAGATTTTATTGCCAAGTTGTTGTAAATTACCTAATAAACATTCAAAAAACTGTTTTCGTTCTGCCTCATTTTGACATAGGGTAAAAACTTCTTCAAACTGATCTACCACTAGGACTATGCGAGGAGCATTACTTGCTTCAATCAGATGTTTTAACCCAGAACAACCAGTGGTAATCAAACCTTCAGCCTGAGTTAACTGAGATGCCCGCTCAATGTCAGTTAACCCATAATCTACAAAAGCCAGTGCTAAACTTTTCAGGGGATGCTCACCTGGTCGAAAAATCTTTATCTCCCATTGCTCACTCCCTGACAACCGTCGTCCTAATCCAAGTTGATACAACAATCCTGCTCTGACAACACTCGATTTGCCACTCCCTGAGCCTCCCAGTACAGCTAAAAAATTGCTTGTCCGCACTTTGTCTAATAGTTGGTCAATTAATGCTTCTCTGCCATAAAAATATTTAGCATCTTCTTCTTTAAAGTCAAAGTATTGCAATCCACGATAGGGACAAAGGGAAACTTGTATAGGTTTAGGTAGAGTTTCCGTTGGCCACCAAGTGCGTGTTAGGTTAATTAGGCTACCAGAGTTAGCAAATAAAGGACGTTGAGGGTATGTTTGCCAAAACTTATTGAGAAAATCAATTAAAGAGTAGTTTGTTACCCACTTTTCAGAATGTTGTTTGGGTTTCAGTCCTTGTAATAAAGTTTGTGTGAGAACGCTATGAAACACACCAACTGCTTCATAAGCTTCTTCATACTCTCTGGATGCAGCTATAAAACATCTATCCCGTCCTTTACCTCTGTCTCCCGGATCAGCCTCATGAAAATTGAGTAATTCGCCACTATAACAACAATCTAGCCAAATAATCTGCTGTTTTACTTCACTTTCTTGCAGCAGTTGGCGTAACCATTGCAAAGATAAACCCCAGTTACCTTGGTCTGGGTTAACATCACTTGTGGCTAAGAAACCTTGCTGAATACCTTTGGTTTTCCGCAATCCATGTCCAGAAAAATACAACAGTGCCGTGTCTGGAATATTTTGACCTTCTGGCTTAAATAGTTGAACTATTGCTTCTTCTAACTGATTTAGAGTAACTGGAGTTTTCTGACCAACACGAACTGCGTTATTTTGTTTATCCTTAATTGCTGGTAGTCGTGTTACGCTAAATTCGCCGTTTTGTTCCAATATTTGGGCGATCGCTTCTGCATCCTGTGCAGGTGCTTCCAGTTTCCTTAAACTTGGACATTCATAGATATTAATCCCAACTACCAAAGCATCCCGACTCATATCTCGAATTAGCAGAATTATTGAACATAAATTTCTGCTTACATCTCCATATCTACGATAATAAATACTAAGATATTATTATCCTCTATCTTGAGATTGCTTTGTAATTAGTGATTCTTGCTATGACTAAACTTACACCTATCAAGTTAGATGACAACACAATCATCTACATGGAAGCTACTGAAGATTTGAATGTTTCTTTAGTATCTAGTGAACCCAATGAGGAGGAAGAAGAAGCATTAACAAGCAAGGGCATGAGTCCTGCACAATTACGACAGGAAATGATCCAAAATTTTCAAATCATCCAAAACACAGTTCGCTCTTATACTATTTATACTTTGAATGCTTTTAAGCAAATTCCAATTGCAAATGTAGATAAAGTTACCTTGGAATTTGGCATAGAAATGGGTGGAGAAGCAGGTGTTCCCTATGTCACAAGAGGTACTGCTAAAAGTAATATGAAGATTACTGTTGAGTGTTCTTTTCCTAAGCAAGTTGAGGGAGCAAATGGCTAAAGTTTCTGTTTTAAATATTTCCCACAAATATGGTTTTGCACTGCTATATTCAAGTTAAGTCTGTAGAGATAGAGCTTTTCTATTTGAGTTGTGAGCTACAGCAGGAGGTAGGAGGCAGAGGGCAGGCGTTCCGTGAGCGAAGTCGAAGGGGGCAGGAGGAAAAGCCTTTTCCAGTCTGAGTTTTCAGTTTCAGGTTGTACCTCATTTACCTGAAATCTGCTGTAAGTTTAAATGCCGTGACTTTTGCCGATGACCCAGTGACGGCGGAAAAAGCGAGATAATGAGGATTCATCTAATGATAAATATATTGGTCTGCCGTGGGGACAGGTGCGGGGGTTACGGGTGCGTTGCCAATCGTCTAATAATTGTTGCATTTCTGGTAAATTCATGGGTGTGCCGTTTCTAATGGCACTGCGACAAGCTACGGCAACCTGGGCTGTTTGTAAGTCTCCTCCCCAACTTAATTCGATCATTGCATCAGCACAATCATCACGTTCTTTTAACATGGCGGGAATATTTCGCACTGCCCAAAGTTGATCACCAAATGGCTCGATATCTAAGCCAATGCGTTGTAGTTGGGTGACTTGGGCGTTTGATAGGTGATATAAAATAATGGGTGGTTCTATGGGGATTAATTGCCAATTGTCGCATAATTGCTCATATAATACTCGTTCATGGGCGATATGCTGTTCTACTAGCCACATCCCCCCGGAATGTTCGGCAACTATATAAGTATTACTAACTTGTGCAACGGCTGTTAAAAAGATTTGCGAGTTAGGTTTTGATTCTGGGTTTTGTGCTTGTAGTTTAAAGTTATAGTTGCTTTTTTCTTCGGCAACTTTGAGTAATTTACTGACTCTGGTGGTGTGGATGGATTCTTTAATATTAGCTTCGGACAGTCGTAAGGCTTGGTTAATAGCTTCGGTGACTTGTTCTTGCCAGTAATTTAAGTCATGAAGATAAATTTCTGTTTTGGCTGGGTTGCGGTTCCAGTTGATTTGGGTGGGGGATATGTGCAGATGGAGGAAACATACGGGATAGCGATCGCGTGGTAATGTTCTATGAAAAGCCCCTAGTATGGTTTGTTCTAATTCCGGTGCTTTAATCATTCTGCCATTAATCGCCACTCGCACCCAGTCCGGGCGATGACGATGACATCTATCTGGTAATCCTACTACTAAATTAATAGTTGAGTTGTGGGGTTCGGTCAGTTGTACAGTTAACTCTTGTAAATCACCTTGTTTTATCTGGTTTAACAGCTGCGGCATCAGTTTTCCCACACTGGCCGCCGGACAGATAGTAAACCATTCTTTGTCATTGTGCCAAACTTGATAAGTTACATGGGGATGACAGAGGGCGATTTGTTGAATTATGCCCTGAATGGCTTTCATTTGCTGACTAAGGGCGGGTAAACCTTGACGACGGGCAGGACACTGGGCAAATAAATTAGACACTGTAATCACGCTGCCAGGGGCAATGGCGGCTACTTCCGTTTTTACCACTTCCCCACCTTCACCATAAACCACCCGCCAACCGGTGTACTCTCCCATCTGACGGCTGAATATTTCTAAATCTGCCAATGTGGTTAAACTGTGTAAGGCTTCGCCACGAAAACCCAAACTGCTAATTTTCCATAAATCATCACTGGAACGGATTTTGCTTGTACTGTGGGCTGTTGCGGCTTGTTGCAAGTCTTCCCAATTCATGCCACACCCATTGTCAGCCACACGCACCCGCCAATGTTCCGGCCACAGGGAAATGATAATGCGTGTTGCCCCTGCATCTAAAGAATTTTCTACCAATTCCCGTACTACAGCCGCGAGAGAATCAATAACTTCCCCAGCCGTGATCAGATAAACAACTTCTGTTGGTAGAGCTTGAATGGTAGATGGCATAAGTTCTAGTTTAGAACAAAAAGGTGCGGGGTGTGGGGCAGAGGGGCAGGG
>DATGXB010000211.1:0-2886 GCA_035299225.1 Nostocaceae cyanobacterium
ATGCGCGCGTTGCGCGAGCGCGCCGGGAGCGCATGGGGCAGCGGGGAAAGGATAGAAATTTATCGTTATGTTTTGAGTTATTTTCTTGATGTTTCGAGAAAAAAGCTCGACGTTTTTAGTTCTGAACTCGGCATTTCGAGAAAAAAGCTCGACGTTTTTAGTTCTGAACTCGGCGTTTCGAGAAAAAAGCTCGACGTTTCTAGTTCTGATGTAGAAATTACGGTTGATACTCTCCTTCATTCTCCTACAGTCCCATATCTCTACTGAGCATTTATCAAAACTCTGCCCCCTGCCCTCCGCTTCTTTTACTCCGCACTCCGCTAACCAAAAAATATTGATAATATTGCACCCATTTCTTCAATAGGTGCTGGTGCTGCCATGTCAGCAGGTAAAAAGATGCGGATACTGACAGCCACCAAAGCAATGAGAAAGACAATTACAACTAGTAATGGGGCAATGTATTGACGAAAAATAGCCATAGAGGATGTTTAAGAGTGAGAAAACTGGGTAAAAATTGAGTGATATTTGATAAATCTTTACGGATTTAATTTTATCGAGTTTTAGAACTTGTTTAACGCTGATCCCGATCTAAATCATCCAATACTCTTTCACAATACCAATTTTCTGGCATTCCGGGATAGTTGTGTTTGGCTTGTTCAATTAACCTTTCCGCCGCAGCCACATCACCAGACAAGCGGTTAATCAGGCGATTTTTTAAATAGTTATCACTGCCTTGTTCTTCTTCTATTTGATTAGATACGGTGTTACTTAAAGGTTGGTAAGGTTCTTGGCGCAACTGCCAAAATAAAACATAGTAAAGTGTACCAAAAATTAAAATGAGGCTGAGTGTACCTAAAAATGTCAAGAGGTTAAAGGCCAAAAATCCCAGGACTAATTGTGAGAGCACATAGCCTAGTAATAAACCTGTAACTATCAGGACAAAAGTACCAACAACAATAACTACTTGGTTTCCCATATATCTTCTTCCTCAACTCCTGGTCTAACGGTTGCCACTGGTTTTGCATTCCAAGGGGCAAAATATGGTAGCAGCAACAACCCTGGAAGAGCAGCAAAAATACTAATGATAAAAAACAACGGCCAACCTGTGTTTTTGGCTAAGGAACCAGCTGGGGCAACGAGAATATCACGACTGAAGGCCATGAAACTGGAGAGTAATGCATACTGAGTTGCTGAAAAGCGTTGATTACACATACTCATCATAAAGGCCACAAAGGCAGCTGTTCCTAGTCCAGCACAAAAGTTTTCGATGTTGATTGTGAGTACAAGGAGTTGGTAGCTTTTGCCAGCAGTAGCTAGAAAGAAATAAGCTAAGTTGCTGACAGCTTGTAAAGCTCCAAATAGCCAAAGTGAGCGATTAATACCAATTTTACTCAAAACTGCTCCACCTGCCAGGGTGCCAACAATGGTGGCAATCAAACCCATACCACCTTGAATCGCGCCAATGTCAGTTTGAGTAAAGCCTGTTTTCAGTAAAAAAGGTGTGGACATATTGTTGACTAAAGCATCACCCAGTTTATACAGGACAATAAAGATTAAGATGAGGAAACCGGAAAGTACACCTTTACGTTGGAAAAATTCTCCAAAGGGTAAAATAACTGCGGCAGTTAAAGATTCGGGTGGATGATTTGCTTTTGGTTCTGGGGCGAATAAGGTGGCAATAATACCTAATCCCATCACGGTGGCGAGCAACAGGTAAACTGATGGCCAAGGAATTTGATCAGCAATGATGAAGGCTAAAGAGCCTGTTAGTAATAAAGCGATACGATAACCTAAGACAAAGACGGCAGCACCTGCACCCATTTCTAGTTCTTCTAGAACGTCGGTTCGATAGGCATCGGCAGCAATGTCTTGAGTGGCACTTAAAAAGGCTATGATTACAGCGTTGATGGCTAGTAGTTGTAGTCCTTGTTGGGGTTGCTGGAAGAACATACAGGCGATCGCAATCAATAACCCAATTTGCAGGACGATTAACCAACCCCGTCGCCGTCCTAAGAGTGGGAGAGAAATCCAGTCTAGTAAAGGCGACCAGAGAAATTTTAAGGAATAGGGGACACCAACGAGACTAAATAAACCGATGGCTGTTAAATCAACGTTTTCTATAGTCATCCAAGTTTGCAATGTCTTACTGGTTAAGTACAATGGCAAGCCGGAGGAAAAACCGAGTAATAATAAAGCCGCCATTTTGCGACTACCAAAAACTTGCACAAGCGATCGCAATGGATTCATTTCTGTTCAATTACTCCTCACATAGCGTTTGATTTGTGGTGATTTTGCCATAGCTGCTGTAAATTTTCTGGCAAATATCTAAAGTAACAGGAATTACCAAAATAAAATTTCCTGCTGTCTGATTAACCATTGTTTACAGGGTGGTAGTTGGCAGCAGTGAGTTTAACAAATTATTGTGTTAGATGGTTAAACGGTTATTAGAGATATAAAATCAAGTTTTAGGGTTTTGCGTTGTTAATTCAATTAAATCTTCAATTTTCTTTAAATTGCCATCACCTGCTAAATAACCAATACCGCGATGTAGATGTAAGCGAAATTGCTGCACTAAGGTTTCTTTATCTGTACCTAAGCCGTCGTTATGGCAGCGTTGTTTGAGTGCCAACAGCAAAATATCTGCCATTTCTCCACCAAATACCCGCCAGGTCATTTCTACGTTGCTATCGTTGGGAATAGGCACGGGTGAAGGTGGGGCAGCTTCCGCTAAGGAACGACAAAACGCCCAACGACAAAGAATATTCCATTGTTCTATTTTGGTAATCCGTTTCAGTTTAAGTAATTGCTCTTTAGCTGTTTGGGATAGGTGGATGCGTTCAATCGGTGAATCCATGTTGAGGGGGATGAGGGGGGCAGGGGGCAGGG